>NZ_CVIW01000012.1:0-363939 GCF_001499715.1 Stenotrophomonas thermophila
ATGGTGCCGCCCAGCGTGGTGTTGCCGGCCACGTTGGATACCAGCGCACCGTTGTTGGTGATGTCACCCACGATCGCGCCGGTTGCACCGCCGTTGCCCACCTGCAATGTGCCACCGGCATTGATGGTGGTACCGCCGGTGTAGGTGTTGTTGCCGGTCAGCACCAGCGTACCGCTGCCGGCCTGGGTCAGGCTGCCACTGCCGCTGACCACACCGCCCACGGTTGCCGTGGTGCCGAGGTTGTAGACCAGGCTGCCGTCGTTGGTGATGTCGCCCAGCACCGAGCCGGTGCTGCCACCGTTGCCGATCTGCAGCGTGCTGCCACCGTTGATGGTGGTGCCACCGGTGTAGGTGTTGTCACCGCTCAGTGTCAGCGTGCCGGTACCACTCTGCACCAGGCCACCGGTGCCGCCGATCACGCCGGCGAACGTGGTGCTGGCGTTGTTGCCGCCGGTGGTCAGCGTTGCACCGCCCAGCGCCACCGTACTGCCGGTAACACCGGCCAGGCCACCGATGCTCTGGTTGCCACCGGCACTGATGTCCAGCGTACCGGTGCCGGCCAGGTTCACCGTGCTGGCGCCGGACAGGCTGCCGCCCGCGCCCACCGCCAGCGTGCCGCTGTTGATGGTGGTGGTGCCGGTGTAGCTGCTGGCGCCGGCCAGGGTCAGCGTGGCCGCACCGTCCTTGGTCAGGCCGCCTGCACCGGAGACCGCACCGGCCAGCGTCAGGTCGTTGTTGCCCAGCACATCAAGCGTGGCACCGGCGCCGAGTGCAACGTTGTTGGCCAGGGTCACCGCCGCGTTGGCATCCAGCGAACCGTTCCCGGCCACGTTCAACGCACCCGTACCGAGCGCGGCATTGTTGCCGACCACCAGCCCGCCGGCATTGAGGGTGACGCCGCCGCTGAAGGTGTTCGCACCGCCCAGCGTCTGCACGCCAGCGCCGTCCTTGATCAGCGCTCCCGTGCCGCCGATGGTGCCGTCGAACGTGGTGTTGCCGACGCCGCCGAGAGTCAGCGTGTTGCCACCCAGCGCCACACTCGAACCCGCCACGCCCGCCAGCGAGCCGATGCTCTGGTTGCCGCCTGCGGAGACATCGAACGCGGTACCCGCATTGGCGAGGGTGACCGCACCGGTCGCCGCCAGGCTGCCGCCGGCACCGATCGCCAGCGTGCCGGCATTGATGGTGGTGCCGCCGGTGAAGGTGTTGGTACCGGTCAGGGTTTCGGTGCCGGTGCCTTCCTTGATCAGGCCGCCGGTGCCGGCAATCGAACCACCGAACGTGCCGTTGCTGGCGTCGCCGATGGTCAGCGTGTTCGCGCCCAGATCCACCGTACCGTTGCCGATCAGCGTGCCGAACACCTGCGTACCCGCACCGGCCGACAGATCGAAGGTCGCGCCGGTGGCCAGGTTGACGGTGCCACTGGCAAGCAGGCTCGCGCCCGCGCCCAGCGCCAGCGTACCGGCGTTGATGTTGGTGCCACCGGAATAGGTGTTGGTGCCGTTCAAGGTCAGTGTGGCCAGGCCCTCCTTGGTGAGGAACCCGGTGCCGCTGAGATTGCCGTTGAGTGTCAGATCGTTGCTGCCCAGCACGGTCAGGCCGGCATTGAGAACGAAGTTGTTGCCCAGCGTGATCGCGCTGTTGGAATCGAGCGAGGCATTGCCACCCACGGTCACCGTACCCGTGCCAAGCGCGGCATTGTTGCCGACCACCAGGCCACCGGCGTTGAGCGTGACGCCACCGCTGAAGGCATTGGCACCATTCAGCGTCTGCACGCCGGCGCCGTTCTTGATCAGGCCGCCACTGCCGCTGATCACGCCGTTGTAGGTGCTGTCGGCGACGCCGCCGAGGGTCAGCGTGTTGCCGCCCAGCGCCACTGTGCTGCCGGCCACGCCGGCCAGCGAACCAATGCTCTGGCTGCCACCGCCGGAGATGTCCAGCGTGCCGGCACCGGCCAGATTCACCGCGCCGGTGGACGCCAAGCTGCCTCCGGCACCGATGGCCAGCGTGCCGTTGTTGATGGTGGTGCCGCCGGAATAGGTGTTGGCACCGGTCAGGGTCACCGTGGCTGCGCCGTCCTTCACCAGACCACCGGCACCGCTGATGATGCCGTCCAGGGTCAGCCCATTGCTGCCGAGCAGGGTGAGGTTGTTGCCGGCAGAGAGGTTGATGGCGTTGCCGAGGGTGACTGCCAGGCTGCTGTCCAGCGTCGCGTCGGCCCCCACGTCCAGCGCCCCCGTACCCAGCGCGCTGTTGTTGCCGACCACCAGGCCGCCACCGTTCAAGGCCAGACCACCACTGAACAGGTTGGCGCCGCCCAGGGTGAGGATACCCACGCCGTTCTTGACCAGCGCACCGGTGCCGGAAATCGAACCGTCGAAGGTGCTGCTGTCGGCGCCGCCGAGGATCAGCGAGTTGGCGCCGAGGCTGACCAGGGAGCCGGTCACGCCAGACAGTGAACCAATCGTCTGGTTGGCACCGGAACCCGAAATGTCGAAGCCCGCGCCGGCGGCGGCGACGTTCACCGCTCCGGACGAGGACAGACTGCCGCCGAGACCGATCGCCAGCGTGCCGGCGTTGATGGTGGTGCCGCCGGTGTAGGTGTTGGTGCCGGTCAGTGTCTCGATACCGCTACCGACCTTGGTCAGGCTACCGGTGCCGGCGATCGAACCGCTGAAGGTGCCGTTGGCGGCGCTGCCCACTTCGATGTTGTTGGCGCCCAGGTTGACCGTGCCGTTGCCAACCAGCGTGCCGAACACCTGCGTGCCGTTGCCGGCCGACAGGTCCAGCGTGGCGCCGGTGGCGAGATTGACGGTGCCGCTTGCGGCCAGGCTGGCCCCGGCGCCGAGTGCCAGCGTGCCGGCGTTGACGTTGGTACCGCCGGTGTAGGTGTTGGCGCCGTTCAAGGTCAGCATCGCAGTGCCGTTCTTGGTCAGGCTGCCGGCACCGGAGAGCACACCGTTGAGGGTGAGCGCGCTGGTGCCCAGCACCGTCAGCCCGGCGTTGAGCACCACGTTGTTGGCCAGCGTCGCCAGCGCGGTGGTATCCAGCGTGGTCGCCCCACCGACGGTGAGCACGCCGGTACCCAGCGCGGCATCATTGCCGAGCACCAGGCCGCCGGCATCGAGCGAGACGCCGCCGCCGAAGGTATTGGCACCGGACAGGGTCTGCACCCCGGCGCCGACCTTCACCAGCCCGCCACCACCACTGATCACGCCATCGAAGGCCCCGTTGGTCGCGGTGCCGAAGGTCAGCGAATTGCCCCCCAGCGCCAGTGTGGTTCCGAGCACGCCGTTGAGCGCACCGATGGTCTGGTTGCCGGTCGCGCCGGAGATATCGAAGCCCGCGCCGGCATTACCGAGCGTGAGGTCGCCAGCGGCAGCCAGACTGCCCCCCACGCCCAGCGCCAGCGTGCCGGCGTTGATGGTGGTGCCACCGCTGTAAGTGTTGGCGCCGTCCAGTGTCAGCGTGGCGGTGCCGTTCTTGATCAGGCTGCCATTGCCGGACACGATGCCGCCCAGGGTCAGCGCATTGCTGCCCGCTACGGTCAGCGCCACGCCCGAGCCAAGGTTCACCGCATTGCCCAGCGTCACCGCGGTGCCGGCATCCAGCGAAGCACTGTTGTTCACCGCCAGCGTGCCGGAACCCAGCGCCCCGTTGGCGCCCACCACCAGGCTGCCGCCGTTCAAGGTCAGGCCGCCATCGAACGTGTTGGTGTTGTTGAGCGTCAGCAGACCCGTACCGTTCTTGACCAGGCTGCCGTTGCCAGCCACCACGCCGCCGAGGGTGACATCATTGGTGCCGCCCAGCGTCAGTTGCGTACCGGCACCAAAGTTCACCGCGTTGGCCAGGTTCAGCGCCACGGTACTGTCCAGCGTGGTGGTGCCACCGATGCCCAGCGGACCCGTGCCGAGCGCACTGGAGTCGCCGAGAATCAGGCCGCCCGCGTTGAGCGCAAGGCCACCGCTGAACGTGTTGGCGCCGGACAGCGTCTGCACGCCCGTACCGGTCTTGATCAGGCCACCGGTACCGTCGATCACGCCGGCAAAACTGCCATCGGCGGCACCGCCGAAGGTGAGTGACTGCGCGCCAAGCAGCAGCTGGCTGCCTGCCACGCCGTTCAGTGCGCCGATGGTCTGCGCTGCACCCGCTGCGGAGATGTCCAGTGCCGCACCGGCGCCCGCAAGATCCACTGCACCGGTTGCGGCAAGACTGCCGCCCGCTCCCAGCGCCAGCGTGCCTGCGTTGATGGTCGTGCCACCGTTGTAGGTATTGGCGCCAGACAACGTCAGCCGCGCCGTACCGTCCTTGATCAGCCCGCCAACACCGAATACCGGGCCGGCGAGCGTCAGGTCGTTGCTGCCCAGCACCGTGAGGTTGGCGCCGGCGGCGAGGCCTATGTTGTTGGTCACGGTGAGCGCCGATGCTGCATCCAGCGAAGCGTTGCCGCCCACGTCCAGCTGGCCGGTACCCAATGCCTGCGCATTGCCCAGCTGCAGCAGGCCCGCGTTGAGGCCAACACCCCCGCTGAAGGTGTTGGCTCCGTTCAACGCCAGTGTCTCCGCACCGTTCTTGACCAGGCCGCCAGTGCCGCTGATGACACCGCCCAGCGACACGTCCTGGCTGCCCAGCAGATCCAGCACCGCGCCTGCACCGAGGTTGACGTCGTTGGCGAGATTCAGGGCCACCGAACTGTCCAGCGTGGTATCGGCCCCCACCGACAATGCACCGGTGCCCAGCGCGCCGGCATTGCCCAGCAGCAGGCCGCCGCCGTTGACGGTCAGCCCCCCACCGAAGCTGTTGGCGCCATTGAGGGTCAAGGTGGTGGCACCGTTCTTCACCAGCCTGCCCGCACCGGACACCACCCCACCCAGCGTGATCGCCTGCGAACCCGGCAGCGACAACGCGGCGCCTGCACCCAGTGCCACGTTGTTGCTCAGGTTCAGCGGCGCACTGCCGTCGAGCGAGACGTTGCCACCGATGCCCAGTGTCCCCGTACCGAGCGCGCCGCTATTGCCCAGCAGCAGGCTGCCCGCGTTTGCGTTCAGTCCACCGCTGAAGGTGTTGGTTCCGTTCAAGGTCAGTGTCGAGGCGCCGTTCTTGACCAGGCTGCCGGTGCCCGTGATGTTGCCGGCCAGGGCCAGGTTCTGGCTACCCGGCAGGGTCAGGGCCGCGCCGAGGTTGATCGCACTGCCCAGGTTCAACGCTGCCGTGGCATCCAGCGACCCGTTGCCACTGACTGTCAGCGCGCCGCTTCCCAGCGCACCGGCGTTGCCCAGCACCAGCCCACCGGCCGCAAGATTCACCCCACCGCTGAAGGTATTGGCACCGGTCAGCGTCTGCACGCCGGTACCCTGCTTGATCAGCCCACCGGTGCCGCCGATCACGCCGGCGAAGGTCTGGTTGGTGGCATCACCGAAGGTGAGCGTGCTGCTGCCCAGCGTCACCGTGCTGCCGGCAATACCGGACAGCGCGCCGATGGTCTGGTTGCCGCCGAGCGAGATGTCCAGGTCCGCGCCAACGCCGGTCAGGCTGACCGCACCGCCGGCGGCCAGGCTTCCGCCGCTGCCCACCGCAACCTTGCCGGCATTGATCGCCAGGCCGCCGATGAAGGTATTTGCGCCACCCAGCGTAAGCGTGGCCGCACCGTTCTTGACCAGGCTGCCGGTGCCACCGATGGCGCCGCCCAGCGTCAATGCATTGCTGCCCAGTACATTCAGCAGGCCACCTGCGCCGAGGTTGATGCCGTTGCTCACGCTCAGCGCCGCGCTGGCATCGAGCGTTGTCGGACCGCCGACATTCAGCGCGCCGGTTCCGAGCGCGCCGGCATTGCCCAGGACCAAGCCACCGGCATTGAGCGCCAGCCCACCACCAAAGGTATTTGCACCGTTGAGCGTCAGCGTGGTCGCACCGCTCTTGACCAGGCTGCCGGTGCCACCGATCACGCCGTTGAACGTCAACGCCTGGTTGCCGAGCAGATTGAGGCTGGCACCCGAACCGAGGTTGACCGCGTTGCCCAGTGCAAGCGCCCCCGTGGTTCCATCGAGCGTCACGTCGCCGCCGACACTGAGCGCACCGCTGCCCAGCGCAGCAGCATTGCCCAGCAGCAGGCCGCCGCCGTTGAGTGCCACGCCGCCACTGAGGTTGTTCACGCCCGACAAGGTCTGCACGCCGGTGCCCAGCTTGACCAGGCCACCCGTGCCTGCGGCGAACGTGCCGCTGTAGCTGGTATCGCCCAGCCCCGCGAGGGTGAGCGTGTGGCTGCCCAGGTTGACCGAACCGCCGAGGCCCGCCAGCGAACCGATGGTCTGGTTGGCGGCCGCCGAAAGATCCAGGCTGGTGCCGACGCCCAGCGTGATCGCGCCGGTGGGCGACAGGCTACCGCCCGCGCCCAAGGCCAACGCGCCCCCGGCCAGGTTGAAGCTGCCGCTCAGCAAATTGGCACCGTTCAGGGTCAGCGTGCCCGCACCGTTCTTGGTCACGTTGCCGGCACCGGAAATCGAGCCACTCAATGACAGCGCATTGCTGCCCAGCAGGTTCAGCGAGCCCCCGCCATTGACCACCAGGTTGTTGCCCAGGTTGAAGCCCGCCGTCGTGTCCAGCGAGGCGCTGCCACCTATGGTCAGATTGCCGCTGCCGAGTGCACCGGCATTGCCCAGCAGCAGGCCGCCGGCATTGAGGTTGACGCCACCGGAGAACAGGTTTGCGCCGCCGAGAGTAACGATGCCGGTGTTGTTGACCGTCAGTCCGCCAGCACCTGAAAGCACGCCATTCAAGCCGAACGCATTGGTCCCGGCCAGGGATAGATTGCCGCCGAGGCTGAAAGCGTTGGCCAGATTCAGACCGGCCGTGGAGGATGCGATGGCACCGCCGTTGGCGGTGAACAGCCCTGTGCCGAAGGAACCGGCATTGTTGAAATTGACCAGGCCATCATTGAGCGTGGTCGCGCCTGCAACCGCCCACGCACCCTGCAGGTTCCAGGTGCCGCTGTTGACGGTGAGTTTCTGGAAATTGAGGTACTGGTTCCAGCCCAGTGTGGTCACCGCTCCGCCGGTGCCGGCCCCCGGACCGCTGACGACGTTCTGCAACACCAGCGTGTTGTTGGCCGCACCACTGCCGGTACCGGCGTCGACCGATCCCGCAGCCGCAACCTTCACCCCGGTAACACCGGTAATCACGCCGGCAAGAGCGCCGCCGCCGCCGCTCACAACGCTGGAACCCGACACTGCGGTGAAGGTGTTGCCGCCGGTTGAATCACCCAGGTGAACGCTGCCACTGACCGCCCCCGCATTGAGGAACGTATTACCGCCAGAAGCGCCTAGGCCGACACGCCCGTCGATGGTGCCGGTGTTGGTCACATTGGCTGCCGCACCACCGTACGTCACCACGGTAGTCGCGTCGGAAACGCTGCCTGCGCCGATCAACGACGTGCTGATCAGGCCGGCGTTGTTGATGGTGGTGGTGCCGTTGACATTCTGTGCCACCAGCGCCTGTCCACCGAAGCCCAGCAGCGTTGCGATGTTGACGACACCCTTGATCTGTCCGCTGGCATTGTTGTTGACGACGATCGCGCTGTTGTTGGCAGAAGCATTGCCGATGACCAGGCCGGGCGAGGCGAGGATGATCGAGCTCGGATCGATCGTGCCATTGTTGTTGACCGTCACGTTGTCGCCGGTCAGCGTTGCTGCGTTGCCGCCGCCTACGATCGGCGGCGTACGCAGCAATGCACCCGCGTCGATGTTCAGCGTGAGGCCGTTGGTCGCGTTGGAGTAGTTGTTGATGTTGGTGGTGCTGTCGCAGTTTACGGTTGTGGTGCCCGTGCACGCTGCGAATGCCGGTCCGCTGGCCAGTGTGGCGGCCAAAGCCGCCGCCAGCTGGTGCGCCCGCAATCGCGGCACCCGCCCTGCGCTGGCCGCGCTTCCGCCGGGATTGCGGGCGATCTCCGAAGCAACCTGCATTACCCCAAGGGCACGATTGAAAACCAGACGGTAAATGCGGTTCATCGGTAAATCTCCATGAAAAGACCGGATGGCACAGCTGGCAGGTTTTTTGGAGACAATGCGGCCCACCCCGGCTCCCGATGCGGGAACAAGGTTCGAGGGCATTAACTCCTGAAAATCTTCACATCTTCACGCGATCGCACCCGGTGACAGGTACGACAGCGTGTCCCTCAAGGCGAAAACTCCCCGGTTTCGCCCGACGAATGGCGGCACTGTGCGACCGTCGGTGCCAGCGGCATGTGAATCACGCTCGTTATTTTCATGACGTACGTCAAATAAAACGGGCGGACAAAATGGTCTTGCCGAAAATGCATATACCTGCCGAAAGCGGAGATTCCTTTCCCCGCCTTAAGTAAATCATTCAGCTGCTCGAGAGTTTCATCAGCACCAGGCCGGAAACGATCAGCACCGCTGCACCGATCCGCATCGGGCTGACCTGCTCGCCGAGGAACACGATGCCGACCACGAATGCACCGACCGCGCCGATGCCGGTCCAGATTGTGTAGGCAGTGCCCAGCGGCAGGCTGCGCATGGCCACTGCAAGCAGCCAGAAGCTGGCGATCATGCCGATGATCGTGACCACGGTGGGGGTGAGCCTGGTGAAGCCTTCGGACTGCTTCATGGACACGGCCCAGACGATTTCCAGCAGGCCGGCGAACAACAGATAGATCCAGGCCATGACAGCCCTCCTCTTGGTAGGGCCAGGCCGTCCTGGTCAGTGGTTCCCGATGTGGGGGAGGCCGTTCCTCCTGGCCGGCATTGTAGCAACGCCGGTCGCGCCGGGCCCTTGCCAGCAGACGCGGGTTACAGCCGATTCAGTGCACGAAGCTGGCGTCGATGTACCTGCCTGCGCTATAGTTGCCGTCTGCCATCGGTCAGCCGATGCGCAGTCCGGCTGTGGTCTCCGGCGCGTCGCGCGCTGCTTCCCCTGATCGGTGAACACCGGTCGCCCCTTGGGCGGCCAACGTCTCTATGGTGGCCCCGTCGGCCCCTCGCGACGCTAGGTCGAAAATCCCGCCAGGGCCGGAAGGCAGCAACGGTATCGATCGACGCGGGCGCCGAGGTCAGCCGGCGGGGCCATCGCCTTTTCGGGCGCCCCACGGCCCTGGTAGCCGCCAATCTTGATTGGCGCCCCTCGCCGGGCATGGCCCACCGCTACCGCGCCTGCGGCGTTCCCTGATGGAACACCACACGCCACCCCTGCGCATGCCGACGCCACAGCGAACTGCGCAGCACCCAGCGTTGCGCCTGGCCATCGACGTGATGGCGGCTGCGGTAGCGCACCTGGGCCAGGCCCTGGGCCAGCAACCACACGGCGTACTGTTCCGATTCAATCAGCACCTGCGCGCGCTCCAACGGGATCTCCAGCAACGCGGCATCACGACCGTAGCATTGTCCGGAACTGCCGATCTCGCTGAAATCCTCGTCCAGCAGGGCCGAAAGGGCCTGGCGGTCACCCCGCACCTGCGGCGCATGCAGCGCGCGTTCCAGCGCCTCCAGTTCGGCGGCCAACGCTGCGTCCGCAGGCTGGCCCACGTCGATCACGCCGGATCCTGCGCCAGTACGTGCGGCGCGGTCGGGCTGGCCAGGGGCACGCACTGCCCCGGCTGCGCAACACGGTGCCCCCGCGCCGCCAGCGCCTGGCCATCGGCCACGCTGGCATAGTGGTAGAGCATCATCCGCGCCCGCAGCTCGGCGCTGTACTCACGCTCCAGATCGTCCACGCCGGTGTGCGACGGATTGCCGTGCAGGCCGCAGTCGTGGGCGATCAGCTCGTTGTCATTGGCGAAGCGGGCCAGCATCTCCGGAATCGGCCGGGTATCGCCGCTCCAGGTCAGCGCGCCCTGCAGGCGCAGGCCATAGGCCGTCTCCGGCCAGTGGTGGCGCACTGGGAACACCTCCAGGCGCACTCCCTCGTGCCAGAACGCATCGCCCACCACGATCAGCTGGAAGGCATCCCAGAAGTTCGCACCGCCCTCGGCCAGCACGTTCGGATAGTCACCGATGCGCTGGTGCAGCAGCGGCACCACCGTGGCCGGCACATACAGGCGCACCTTGCCGCGCTGCTGCGCATTGAAGAAGGTGTCCACGAACAGCCGTTCGAAGCCGGCCACGTGGTCAAGGTGCACATGGGTCACGAACAACGCCTGCGGCATGTGGCCGTAGTGCGCCTTGAATGCGGTCAGCCCTTCACCACCACAATCAATGGTCAGCCACGGACGCCCATCCCGCTCGATCACCGACATCGGCGACCCCAGCTCGACCGCCGACGCATTGCCGACGCCGAGGAAACGCAACGACCAATCCATCAGGTGCCCCGGTTCCAGGCCATGTCATAGGCACGGCGCAGCCGCGCGTAGTCCTTCTGCACATCTTCCACGCTGCGCTCGCCGCGCAACTTGATCAGCGAGCGCAGCAGGCGCTTGAGGTTGCGTTCGCGCCAGGCGGTGGCCGGAATGCGGATCACCCCACGGTCGAAGTCGATCAGCCAGCCATGGCCGTTGCCATCGAACAGGATGTTGTGCGCGTTGAGGTCGGCATGGTCCAGGCCGGCACGATGGAAGCGGGCGATCAGCCGCCCCGTCTCCTCCCAGGGCGCGCCCCGGCCGGCGACCAGGGCGCGGTCGGCCAGCGAGCGCACGCCCTCGATCCGCTCCATCAGGATCGCGGCCCGGTAGCGCAGGCCCTCGCGCATGTAGAACGCGGCGATCGGCCGTGGCACCGGCAGCTTCTTCTCGCGCAGCGCGCGCATCAGCCGGAATTCGGCGAAGCTGCGGGTCCGGTCCGAACCGCGCCACAGGTACTGGTCGTGGCTGAGCTTCGCGGCCAGGCCGCCCCGCAGGTAGTGCCGCAGCACGCTGGCCCCGAACGGCGCATCGACGAACCAGGCGCTGCCGCGGCCGCCCTCGCCCACCGGTCGGGCCCTGCTGCCCCAGTGCTGGGGCGAGAACAGGCCGATGTCGGCTTGCCGCAGCCGCTCGCGGTCGAACAGAATGGCCCCGATGCCGCGACCCTCGCGGCATGGCGTCAGCGCTTCATTGGCGTCGAATGCGACCATTTCATTGAGTCTAACAACACATGGCATCAGCGTCCTCCTCCTTGTGCCTCCTGCGCCTGTCCGCACTCGGCGACGTCACCCACGTGGTGCCCCTGGTGCGCACCCTGCAGGCTGCGCGCCCGGACACGCCGATCCACTGGATCATCGACAAGGTTGGCCACAAGCTGCTTGACGGCCTGCCCGGTGTCACCTTCCATGCCTACGACAAGAAGAGCGGCATGGCTGGGGTCAAGGAACTGCGCAGGCAACTGCCACCGGGGCGCTTCGAGGCGCTTCTGCAGATGCAGGTCGCATTCCGCGCCAACCTGCTGTCAGCCTTCATTCCGGCCGAGCGCCGCATCGGCTACGACCGCAGCCGCTCCAAGGACCTGCACGGGCTCTTCATCAACGAGCGCATTCCTGACCGCCCCGGCATCCATGTACTGGATGCCATCGGCAGCTTCTGCGAACCGCTGGGCCTGCGCCAGACCGAAGTCAGCTGGGATCTGGCCGTGCCGCCCTCCGCCTTCGAGTGGGCCGCCGCGCAGTGGCAGGACGATGGCCGCCCGGTGCTGATGATCTCGCCCTGCTCCAGCCACGTGCGGCGCAACTGGTATGCGGACCGCTATGCAGCGGTGGCCAACCACGCCGCACAGCGCGGTTGGCGGGTGGTGCTGTGCGGTGGCCGCAGCGAACTGGAGCGCCACATGGCCGATGCGATCCAGGCGCAGCTGCAGACGCCGGCACTGGACCTGGTCGGCAAGGACACGTTGAAGCAGCTGCCTGCCCTGCTGGCCCGCGCCAATCTGGTGATGACCCCGGACTCGGGCCCGATGCACATCGCCAACGCGATGGGCGCCAAAGTGCTGGGCCTGCATGCAGCCAGCAATCCGGACCGCAGTGGCCCGTACTCGGACCGCCGCTACTGCGTGGACCGCTACGATGATGCCGCGCGCAAGTACCTGGCCAAGCAGGCGGCGGACCTGAAGTGGGGCACCAAGATCGAATTCGACGATGTGATGGAACTGATCACCGTGGAAGACGGTATCGCTGCGTTCGAACGCTACGTCGCCGACCACCTGGGGTGATCGGCAGCCTGCCCGGGTTTACGTGCGCTGCGCGTAATCCTGGTAGGACTTCTCTTCCACGTACGCCGAGCCCAGCGCCAGGTTGATCGCCTTCTTGATGCGCGCGCGCTCGTCGTTGCGCAGGTAGACACTGCGCGCCAGGTCGATGAAGCCCTGGTCGAACGCCTGCACCTTCTCCTTCAGGCGGATGTCGTCCTCGATGTCCCACAGCTGCTCGTTGACCGCCTTCAGCTCGGCACGCAGCCTGGCGATGTCCTTCACCGCGGCCGGGTGTGCCATCCAGGTCTGCTCCAGCGCCGACAGCTCTTTGCGCACATTGGCCAGCTTGCCCTCGTCGCTGATGCGCTCGGACTTGATCTGCAGGATCGAGATCTTGTCCAGCAGCTCGCCGAAGGAAACGGGGACGAGGATTTCAGCGGTCATCGGGAAAAGCTCCAGCAGGTGATGCGTACATGTTAACCCGCAGCGTACGCACGGATATCCCGGGTAGATCCACGCCATGCGTGGATGAGCCTGCCAGCAGGAACAGCATCCACGCACCGCGCGGATCTCCCGTGATGCATCTGGAGGACCAAGCCCCTCTGTTGAGGTGCTGCCCCGACAGGGGCGGGGAGAGGCCGGCAAAGGGAGGGGCCCACGCGTTGCGCAGCAACGTGTGGGGCGACGCGCAGAGCGCGTCGCGTCCCGCGCCAGATAAAGAAAAAAGGGCCGCCTTTCGGCAGCCCTTTTTCTTTATCTGGCGGAGAGGGGGGGATTCGAACCCCCGAGGCGCTATAAACGCCTGCCTGATTTCGAGTCAGGTACATTCAACCACTCTGCCACCTCTCCGGGTGGTCCCCGGCGGACCGGGGACGCGCATCATACGAGGAAGTGAGGCCGACGACAAGTCATTCCGGCCCATGAAGTGAAAATTTCCTGGGCGCATGCCTTGCCGGATGCGTGCGGCCACCCGATGATGCCTGTCTCCCCAGCAACACCCTGCCCCAGCCCCCATGATCGAATTCGGACACCTCACCCACCCCGGCATGCGCCGCGAGCTCAACGAGGACACCTACTACGGTGACAGCGAGCTGGCCCTGTGGCTGGTGGCCGATGGCATGGGCGGGCACGCCTGCGGTGAAGTGGCCAGCGCGCTGGCACGCGAAACCATCGTGCGCGAGATACGCCGTGGCGCGCCATTGGCCCAGGCCATCCGCACCGCCGACGAAGAGATCATCCGCACCTCACGCCGTCGCAATGACAGCCTGCCGATGGGCACCACCGTGGTCGCCGCGCGCGTGCAGGGCAACCGCTATGAAGTGGCCTGGGTCGGCGACAGCCGCGCCTACCTGTGGCGCGATGGACAGCTGGCACAGCTCAGCCAGGACCACAGCGTGGTGCAGGAACTGGTCGCGCAGGGAAACCTGACCGCCGAACAGGCGCGTGCGCATCCGCATCGCAACGTGGTTACCCAGGCGCTGGGCGTGACCGATCCGGCACACCTGAACGTGGCCACCACCAGCGGTGAACTGCGCCCGGGAATGCAGCTGCTGCTGTGCAGTGACGGCCTGACCGAGGAGGTGGACGACCGCAGTATCGCCCGCACCCTCGCCTACGAAGATGCCAGCGCGCAGGAATGCGTGGACACGCTGGTCGCAGCCGCGCTCGACGGCGGTGGCCGCGACAACATCAGCGTGATCCTGGTGCGCTGCCATTGACCGGTAGATCCACGCCACGCGTAGATGCGGTAATGCCGGCCGCTGGCCGGCTCACCGGGAAACCCCGTATCACGTAGATGCCGGCCAGCGGCCGGCACCACCTCGATGTATTACGCGCTGACGGGTTCTTCCACCCTCGGGCCATCCCACAGCGCGTGGCCGGCCTTCTTGCGCAACCGCTCCAGCCGCGCGGCATGCGCTTCCAGCTCCGACGGCGTGGCCACTACGCGCGGGCGCGGCAGCAGCTTGCTGGTATCGAAGGCCTGCAGCGCCGCACCGGCGCCACCGCCATCGTCATCCCCCAGGCCGAATCCGATCTCTTCCTGCCCCGAGGTCAGCGCGATGTAGACGTCACCCAGGATCTGCGCATCGAGCAGGCCGCCATGCAGCGCACGGTGCGAATTGTCCACGCCCAGCCGCTTGCACAGCGCATCCAGCGAATTGCGCTGGCCCGGGAAGCGCTCGCGCGCCATCACCAGGGTATCGATCACCGTGCAGCGATCGGTGATCTTCCCGTACTGCGGGCCCAGCAACGACAGTTCGTTGTCGAGGAAGCCCAGGTCGAACGCCGCGTTGTGGATGATCAGCTCGGCGCCATCGATGAAGGCAAGGAATTCATCGGCGATCTGCGCGAAGTCCGGCTTGTCAGCCAGAAACTCCAGGGTCAGGCCGGTGACTTCCTGCGCGCCCTGTTCGAACTCGCAGTCCGGCTTGATGTACTGGTGGTAGTTGTTGCCGGTCGGGCGGCGCTTGAACAGCTCCACGCAGCCGATTTCGACGATGCGGTTGCCCTTCTTCCACTCCAGGCCGGTGGTTTCGGTATCGAGGATGATCTGACGCATGGGCTCAGTTTACCGGGCTGGCGTCGCGGATCTGGATGGCCGCGTTGCGGGCCAGGGTATCCACCCGCTCATTGTCCGGATCGCCGGAGTGGCCCTTCACCCAGCGCCAGTCGATCTGGTGCCGCAGCGTGGCCGCATGCAGGCGCTCCCACAGCTCGCGGTTCTTCACCGGCTCACCGCCGGCGGTCTTCCAGTTCTTGCGGATCCAGCCCGGCATCCACTGGGTCAGCCCCTGCCGCACGTACTGCGAATCGGTGTAGAGCACGATGTTGCACGGCTCGGTCAGCGTCTCCAACCCGGAAATGGCGGCCATCAGCTCCATCCGGTTGTTGGTGGTGTGCGCTTCGCCGCCGCTCAGTTCACGCTCATGGCCCTTGTAGCGCAGCAGTGCAGCCCAGCCGCCGGGGCCGGGATTGCCAAGGCAGGAACCGTCGGTGTGGATTTCGATGGTTTTCAATACAACTCCAGAATCAGGTGGCTACGGTGCCGTGCCAGCGCACCGGCAGCGGTGTCGGCCCGGGCAGGGCGAGCGTGCGCTTTTCTGCATGGAACAGGCAGGCCGCGCGCAGTGGCGCCCACCCGCCCGGGCGATGGCTGCCGGCACCGCGCCAGAGGGGGCCGATGTAACGCATATCGTCGCACTCCAGCCCGTGGCGGCCGAGCAGCAGGCGAATCCGCTGCGGCGTGCGCACCACCAGTCCGTGCTGGCGCCAATGTGTACGGTAGGGGCTGAACGGGTTGAGGCTGCTCAGCCACAGGTGGCCGCCCGGCATCAGCACGCGCTCGCACTCATCCAGCAGCTGGTCGGCATCGCCGGTGGTCACATGCTGCAGCACGATCGCGTTGACACTCTCGTTGGCCAGCGGCAGCGGCAGTGCGCAGCGGGTATCGCCGGCATAGCCCTGCCCCTGCCGGAACAGGCGCAGGCCACGCCCGCCGAGCTGCGCATCATCAAGCCAGCACGCGCTTGGCGCGATCCACAACCAGGGTTGTGCCGGCAGCACTGACAGCTGCGGCAGCAGTAATTGCCGCTCCAGCACGCGCAGGGATTCCGCCGGTTCACTGTCGAACCACGGGGTCTGGCTCGCTTGACGGGTGCTCTGCAGCGCGGGCATGGTCCAATTCTATGCGACTGACTGCCCTGCCCGCATTTGCGGACAACTACATCTGGACGTTGATCGACGACGATGGCGCCGCCGTGGTCATCGATCCCGGCGATGCCGCGCCGGTGCTTGCGGTGGCCGATCAGGGCCTGCGCGTGGACACGATCCTGCTCACCCATCATCACGATGACCACATCGGTGGCGTGCCCGCGCTGCAGGCGCGTTTTCCCGGCGTCCGGGTGATCGCGCCGGTCGAGGAGCGCATTCCCACTGCGACCCACCGCGTCGGCGAAGGTGAACGCGTTCAGGCACTGGGCCGGACGTTCCACGTACTATCCGTGCCCGGGCATACCCGCAGCCACATCGCGTTTCACACTGCTGAACATCTTTTCAGCGGAGATTCGTTGTTCAGCCTGGGCTGTGGACGCCTGTTCGAAGGTACGCCGTCCCAGCTGCTGGCGTCGATGCGCAAGCTGGGTGCCCTGCCCGCGCAACTGCTGCTTTGTTGCGCTCATGAGTACACCGTGTCAAATGCCGTCTTCGCGCGGCATGTCGACCCCGCCAACGCTGCCCTGTGGCAGCGCCAAGAGGAGGCTTTGGCCATGCGCCGCGATGACCGTTCCACCCTGCCGGTAACCCTGGCCAGCGAATTCGACTGCAATCCCTTCCTGCGTGTGCACGCGGCGCCGATCCGTGCGTCGGTGGCGGCGCACCTGGGCCGTGACGTCGTGGACGACGTCGACGTGATGGCCGGTCTCCGGCACTGGAAAGACGGCTTCCGCGCATGATGCGCCGAAGTCTGCCGCTGGCCCTGGGTCTTGCGCTGGGGCTGGCAGGAACCGCAGGCGCACAGTCGCTGGGCGCAGGCATCAGCCAGAACCTGACCGCTGCCGCTGCGCTGCCGCTGGATCCATCGGCGCTGCCGGCCGCTTCGGTACGCAACGGCCAGGAGATCTTCACAAGCTTCCGCGACGGCCTGGCCGAGCCCAGCTGCGATGCCGAGGCCACCAGCCCGCGCTGGCAGAAGCAGTTCGCCCATGCTCCCTCACGCCTGGCCAACCAGGACGACGATGCGCTGGTGCTGTTCGGCTACGTGGTCGAAGAGCTGCGCAAGGCCAACCTGCCCACCGAATTCGCACTGATTCCGTTCGTGGAAAGTGGCTATCGGCCCAATGCACGCAATGGCAGCGGTCCGACGGGCCTGTGGCAGTTCATCGCCACCACCGCGCGCAACCATCGGGTGCCCATGTCCAACGGCTACGACGGCCGCCTGTCGGCGGTCGATTCCACCCAGGCCGCGGTACGTTACCTGAAGACCCTGCACGGCATGTTCGGCGGCGACTGGCGCCTGGCCACCATGGCCTACAACGCCGGCGAGTACCGGGTCCTGCAGTCCATGCGCAAGGCCGGCATGAACGCGCAGAACGCCAAGCCATCGGCGCTGCCCGGCCTGTCACCGGTCACCCATGCCTATGTCGAGAAGCTGCATGCCCTGGCCTGCGTGCTGGAGGACGTGGAAGACCAGCCCGGCGTGATGGCCTCGCTGGACCGCACCGTGCCGGTGCTGAAGGACCACACCCTGCCGGCCGGCACCAGCATCCAGCAGTGGGCCGCACAACGCGCCCTGGACCCTGCCAGGATCGCCCGCCTCAACCCGGCCCTGGCCGCGGGCAACCGTGCCTCGGGAACCACCCGGGTGCTGGCCCCGGTCTCGGCCACCAATGCGACGGTGACGGAAACCGCGACCACGCTGGTGGCCAGCACCGCACCGGCTGCCACGACCACACCGACGCCGCAGGCGGCCAAGACCGTCGCCACGATTGCCGATCGCCCGCGCAGCCGCCGCCACACCGTGCGCGATGGCGAGTCGGCATGGACCATCGCCCGTCGCTATGGCATGCCGGTGAAGGCGCTGCTGTCACTGAACGGCCTGAGTGGCAGCAGCGTGCTGAAGCCGGGCGCGGTGCTGCGCGTCGAGGACTGACGCGCCAGCCAGGCCCTCCTGTAGAGCCGAGCCCATGCTCGGCTTCTTCATGCCTGCGCGCAGCAGATGCAGTCGAACACGGCTCGACTCTACAAAAGGCGGTCGAGCAAGCTCGACCACTGCCAGAGCGCAAGCGCGACACAAACGACGCGAAGCAAAAAAAGGCCCGGCAATGCCGGGCCTTCTTCGATCTGCTCGCCGCGAGGCTTACAGGTTCGCTTCGGTGGTCTGGATCATGAACTTCTTGCGCATCGCATCCACGTAGGCCTTGGCTGCGGCCATGCCATCGATCTGGCTCAGCTGCTCCTTGAGCTGCTTCTGCTGCTCGGCGGTCACTTCCTTGATGTCGCCCGGGTTGACCTTGTTCACTGCAAACAGCAGCGCGTGACCGTTGACGTCGACCTTGCCGTAGCTCGGCTTGCCTTCGGCCGGCACAGGCGCGCTGAAGATGGCGCGGTTGATTTCCGGGGTCGGCACCGGCTGGCTGCGCGGCAGGCCCGGCATCGGGCTCAGCTGCAGCTTCTCGCTTGCGGCCAGCGACTGCAGGGTGGCGCCCGCCTTCAGCTTGGCCAGCACGGCGTCGGCGGCCTTGTCGCTGGCCTGGCGCTGGCGGTCAGCGCGGATCGCGGCGATCACCTGCTCGCGGGCCTTGTCCAGAGGCAGGGCCTGTTCCGGGGTATGGGCGGCCACTCGGATGACCACACTGTGGTTGGTCGTGCCGCCCAGCGCAATCGGGTCGCTGGCAGTGCCGTCCTGCACCAGCACTTCAGAGAAGGCGGCACGCAGCACGGCCGGGTCAGCGGCGATGCCACTGGCGGTTGCGCGGGTGACCGGCCCCAGGGTCTGCAGCGGCAGGTTGACTTCCTTGGCCGCAGCGGCCAGATCGCTCGGGCTCTTGTTGATGGCATCCACCAGACGACCGGCCAGCTCGTTGAAGCCGCGTTCGCCGTCGGCCTTCAGCTGCTCGGCGGCCAGCGTGTCACGTACTTCCTCAAACGACTTGCCTTCCCCGCCACGCACCGCGGCGACCTTGATGATGTGGTAGCCGAAGTCGGTCTTGACCGGGCCGATCACGTCACCGGCCTTGGCAGCGAACAGTGCGTCTTCGAACGGCTTGACCATCGCACCGCGCTCGACCCAGCCCAGGTCACCGCCCTGGTCCTTGGAGCCCGGATCTTCCGAATTGGCCTTGGCCAGCGCAGCGAAGTCGGCACCGGCCGCCTTGGCTTCGGCAGCGATCTTGTTCGCCTTGGCTTCGGCGCCGTCACCGGTGATCAGGATGTGCGAGGCCTGGCGCTGCTCCGGCGAGGTGAACTTCGCCTTTTCTTCTTCATAGCGCTTGCGCAGGGTCGCTTCATCGGCCGGAGTCGGTGCCGGCAGGTTCGCACCGTTGATCTCGACGTATTCCAGCGAGACGCTCTCGGCCTGGCGGAAATCCTTGCCGTGGCTGTCGTACCACTGCTTGATCTGCGCCTCAGTCACCGGCGCGGTGTCAGCCGGTACTTCCGGCAACGCGGCCAGTTCGACGTCGCGGGTTTCACCCAGCAGCTTCAGCAGGCGCTCGGTTTCGGCCTGGGTGACAAAGCCCGAATTCTGCAGGCCCGACGGGATCACCGACTGCTGCAGGCTCTCGCGCACCAGTTCCTGGAATTGGGTCGGGGTACGCGGCGGATTGCCACCGGCCAGGGCCAGGCGATAGTTGTTTTCGTTGAACTTGCCGTTCGAATCGAGGAAGGCCGGGATGGTGGCGATGTACTCGCGCACCGCACCATCGCCAATGACAACGCCGGCTTGTTCACCGACCAGGCGCACGACCTGCTCATCGATCAGCTGGTCGAGCACGGCCAGCTTGTTTTCGGTGCTCTCGAAAGCGCGCGGGTCGAAGTTCTCGCCCTGCTGCTGGCGCTCACGCATGCGCTCCTGCTCGAAACGGGTGCGGAAATCCTGCGCGCTGATCTCATGGTGCTGCCACAGCATGCGCACCGGCCACCACGACGGTGCCGAACGCCACCAGGTCGGCGGGGCGGAAACCTTGGCCACGTTCTGAGCGCCAACGCCACCGAGGTAGCTGTTGTCGATCACGAACAGGAACGGAATCATCAGCAGCCCCAGGATCACGGTGACGATCCAGCCTGAGGTCTTGTCGCGGAGTTTCTGCAGCATGGTGAGGAATCACAAGGCCTGATTGGCGAGCCCGGCAGTGTAACCCGCTTCGCCGCAGGGACCAAAAGCAGCGGCGGCGCGGCCTGCGCATCACTTTGCGACGGCCTAAAGAAAAAGCCCCCGGCTTGCGCCGAGGGCTTTTAGAGTTGGCGGAGCGGACGGGACTCGAACCCGCGACCTCCGGCGTGACAGGCCAGCATTCTAACCAGCTGAACTACCGCTCCGCATTGTTGCTTTTTGTTTTCCCATCGGCCTGGACCTGGGAGAAAACAAAGCCTCCAGCTTTTGGCCGGAGGCCTCGTTGAATGGCGGAGCGGACGGGACTCGAACCCGCGACCTCCGGCGTGACAGGCCAGCATTCTAACCAGCTGAACTACCGCTCCACACTCAAACGTTACCGCGGTGCTGTGGTGGGTGCTGAGGGTTTCGAACCCCCGACCCTCTCCGTGTAAAGGAGACGCTCTACCGCTGAGCTAAGCACCCCAGCGAGCCGCTTAGTTTACAGCATCCTTCAGAGCCTTGCCAGCCTTGAACGACGGATTCTTCGAAGCAGCGATCTTGATGGTGTCGCCGGTCTTCGGGTTGCGGCCGGTGCGGGCAGCACGGTCGCGGACCTGGAAGGTACCGAAGCCAACCAGGGTGACCGCATCGCCGTCCTTCAGCGCCTTGGTGATGGCAGCAACGACGGCATCGACAGCGCGGCTGGACTCGGCCTTGGTCAGGTCCGCAGCTTCAGCAACGGCATCGATCAATTCGGTCTTGTTCATTCTCTACAACTCCTTTGGCGGTGGGTTCCGCTTATTCGACAGGGAAGCAACCGCACGCCTTCTGCATGCGGCCGCCATGTGGAAACGGTTCGCCGATTCAGTCATCGCTGACAGCGATCACTCATTCGCGAGTGCTGCTTTTATACCAGTGGCCCTACCCCCACGCAAGCTGGAAAGCCAGCAACGACGCGGGTTTCGGGCCATTGGACGGTGCGCGTCAATGCTTGACGCGCGCACTTCCACTCGGTTTGGCCTTGCTGCGCACCGTGACACGCTGCGCACTCTTGCGTGCCTTCTTCGGTGCCAACGGGCGCTCCAACGCCAGGTCCAGCACTTCCTCGATGTACTTCACCGGCACGATCTGCAGATCGCGGGTAACGTTTGCCGGAATGTCTGCAAGGTCCTTGCGGTTCTCTTCCGGAATGATGACCGTGCGGATGCCGCCCCGCAATGCGGCCAGCAGCTTTTCCTTCAAGCCGCCGATGGCGGTGACACGGCCACGCAGGGTGATCTCACCGGTCATCGCCACGTCGGCACGCACCGGCACCTTGGTCAGCATCGATACCAGCGAGGTGACCATCGCCGCGCCGGCACTCGGGCCGTCCTTCGGCGTAGCGCCATCGGGCACGTGCAGGTGCACGTCGTGCTTCTGCAGGAAGTCGCTGTCGATGCCGAAGCCGACGGCGCGCGAACGCACCACCGACAGCGCCGCTGAAGCCGATTCCTTCATCACGTTGCCGAGCTGGCCGGTCAGGATCAGCTGGCCCTTGCCCGGCACCAGTGTCGATTCGATCTGCAGCAGATCGCCACCGACCTCGGTCCAGGCCAGGCCGGTGACCAAGCCGATCTCGTTCTCTTCCTCGGCACGGCCGAAGTCGAAGCGACGCACGCCCAGGTACTTGTCCAGGTTCTTGCTGGACACATTGACCAGCGCCTTGGGCTTCTTCGCGCCCTTCTTCGCCTTCACCGGCTGCGGGCCGGCCAGCGCGATCTCCTTCACCACCTTGCGGCAGATCTTGGCGATCTCGCGTTCCAGGTTGCGCACGCCCGATTCGCGCGTGTAGTAGCGCACGATGTCCTGGATGGCGTCACTGCCGATCTCCAGTTCTTCCGGCTGCAGGCCGTTGGCCTTGACCTGCTTGGGCACCAGGTAGCGGGTGGCGATGTTGAGCTTCTCGTCCTCGGTGTAGCCGGGGATGCGGATCACTTCCATGCGGTCCAGCAGCGGGCCGGGAATGTTGAGCGAGTTCGAGGTGGCCACGAACATCACTTCGGACAGGTCCAGGTCGACTTCCAGGTAGTGGTCGTTGAACGCGTTGTTCTGCTCCGGGTCGAGCACTTCCAGCAGCGCCGACGACGGATCGCCACGGAAGTCCATCGACATCTTGTCGATCTCGTCCAGCACGAACAGCGGGTTCTTGCTGCCAACCTTGTTGAGGTTCTGCACGATTCGGCCCGGCATCGAACCGACGTAGGTACGGCGGTGGCCACGGATCTCGGCCTCGTCACGCACGCCGCCCAGCGACATGCGCACGAACTTGCGGTTGGTGGCCTTGGCGATGGACTGGCCCAGCGAGGTCTTGCCCACGCCCGGCGGCCCGACCAGGCACAGGATGGGGCCCTTCATCTGCTTCACGCGCGACTGCACCGCCAGGTATTCAAGGATGCGCTCCTTGACCTTCTCCAGGCCGTAGTGATCGGCATCGAGGGTGTCCTGCGCCACCTTCAGGTCCTTGCGCACCTTGCTGCGCTTCTTCCACGGCACGCCCAGCAGCCACTCCAGGTAGTTGCGCACGACGGCGGCTTCAGCCGACATCGGCGACATCTGCTTGAGCTTGTTCAGTTCATTGCGCGCCTTGGCTTCAACCGCCTTCGGCATGCCGGCCTCGGCAATCTTGCGGGCCAGTTCTTCCAGCTCGCCCGGCGCGTCGTCCAGGTCACCCAGTTCCTTCTGGATGGCCTTCATCTGTTCGTTGAGGTAGTACTCGCGCTGGCTCTTCTCCATCTGCGACTTCACGCGGCCGCGGATGCGCTTCTCCATCTGCTGCACGTCGATCTCGCCGTCGACCAGGCCGACCAGCATCTCCAGGCGGTCACCGACGGCCAGCGTTTCCAGCAGGCGCTGCTTGTCGGCCAGGCGCACGCTGATGTGCGCGGCGATGGTGTCGGCCAGGCGTGCCGGCTCATCGATGCCCGACAGCGTCTGCAGCAGTTCCGGCGGCAGCTTGCGGTTGGTCTTCACGTACTGCTCGAACAGCGACATCAACGAGCGGGCGATGGCCTCGACCTCGCGCGCCTCGCGCTCGTCGGTGGCATCGATTTCCACTGCCTGCCCGTGCAGCGAGCCGTTGCGCTCGTCAACATGGGTGACCTGCACGCGCGACAGGCCTTCGACCAGCACCTTGATGGTGCCGTCGGGCAGCTTCAGCAGCTGCAGCACCTGCGCCAGCGTGCCGACCTGGTAGAGGTCGGCCGCATGCGGGTCGTCGGTCTCGGCCGACTTCTGCGCCAGCAGCAGGATGCGCTTGTCTGCCTCCATTGCCTGTTCGAGCGCGTGCATGGACTTGTCACGGCCGACGAACAGCGGGATGACCATGTGCGGGAACACCACTACGTCGCGCAGCGGCAGGACCGGCAGGTCGAGGGTTTCACTTGGGGAACGGGCCATGGGGGCTCCAGGGAAGGGGGAAAACCGCCTCCGGGAGGGCATCTTCCGGAGACAAAAAAAGCCGATGGCCCCGTTATGGGGCCATCGGCTTTCAGATGCAAGGCATTCCTTGAAAATCCTTTCCAATCAACAACCTGGAAGGATCACTCGGCGCCTGCGGCCTTCTGTTCAGGGGCCGCCGGGGTCTGGTAGATCAGGTACGGCTCGGACTTGTGCTCGATCACCGATTCGTCCACCACCACCTTGCTGACGTTCTCCTGCGACGGCAGGTCATACATGGTGTCCAGCAGCACCGATTCGACGATCGTGCGCAGGCCGCGGGCGCCGGTCTTGCGCTTGAGCGCCTTCCTGGCGATGGCCGACAGCGCGTCCGGACGGAACTCCAGCTCCACGTTTTCCATCTCGAACAGCTTCTTGAACTGCTTGGTGATGGCGTTCTTCGGCTCGGTGAGGATCTTGATCAGGGCCGGCTCATCCAGCTCTTCCAGGGTCGCGACCACCGGCAGGCGGCCGACGAACTCGGGGATCAGGCCGAACTTGATCAGGTCTTCCGGCTCGACCTCAGCCAGCACCTTGCCCACTTCCTGCTTGCGCTCGCTGCTCTTCACCTTGGCACCGAAGCCGATGCTGCCGATGTCGGTGGAACGGGCCTGGATGACCTTGTCCAGCCCGGCGAACGCACCGCCGCAGATGAACAGGATGTTCTTGGTGTCCACCTGCAGGAATTCCTGCTGCGGATGCTTGCGGCCGCCCTGCGGCGGGACGCTGGCCACGGTGCCTTCGATCAGCTTCAGCAGGGCCTGCTGCACGCCTTCGCCGGATACATCGCGGGTGATCGACGGGTTCTCGCTCTTGCGCGAGATCTTGTCGATTTCATCGATGTAGACGATGCCCTGCTGCGCCTTCTCGACATCGTAGTCGCACTTCTGCAGCAGCTTCTGGATGATGTTCTCCACGTCCTCGCCCACGTAACCGGCTTCGGTCAGCGTGGTGGCGTCGGCCATGGTGAACGGCACGTTGAGCAGGCGGGCCAGGGTTTCGGCCAGCAGCGTCTTGCCCGAACCGGTCGGGCCGACCAGCAGGATGTTCGACTTCGCCAGTTCGACGTCGTCGTTCTTCTGCCGGCTCTCGATGCGCTTGTAGTGGTTGTAGACGGCCACGGCCAGGGTGCGCTTGGCGCGGTTCTGGCCGATCACGTACTGGTCGAGGACCTCGAGGATCTCGCGCGGCTTGGGCAGCGAACTGCGTGCCGACTGCGCCTTCTCCTCAAGCTCCTCACGGATGATGTCGTTGCACAGCTCCACGCACTCATCGCAGATGAATACGCTCGGACCCGCAATCAGCTTGCGCACTTCATGCTGGCTCTTGCCGCAGAAAGAGCAGTAGAGGATCTTGCCGGTGTCCGTGGAACGACCTTGGCGGTCTTCGCTCATGCTTCGCTTACCCAGTTACCCCACCCGCTGAACGGGGGTTCGATTCGAGAATAGCACAGGGCCGAGGGGACACCAGTCCCGCCCGACCCTGCAGGAACGGGGCCTCCATGGCCCCGTGAAGGCCGGTCAACCGGCCTGGATCGACTCATCCGGACGACGCTCCAGGACCTGGTCGACCAGACCGTAGGCCTGCGCCTCGAAGGCGCTCTTGAAGTTGTCGCGCTCGGTGTCGCGGGCGATCGTCTCCAGCGACTGGCCGGTGTGCTTGGCCAGGATCTCGTTCAGGCGCGAACGCAGGGTCAGGATCTCTCGCGCATGGATGTCGATGTCGGTGGCCTGCCCCTGGTAGCCACCCAGCGGCTGGTGAATCATCACGCGCGAGTTCGGCAGCGCGTAGCGCTTGCCGGCTTCGCCCGCGGCCAGCAGCAGGGCGCCCATGGAGGCGGCCTGGCCGATGCAGGTGGTGCTCACATTCGGCTTGATGTACTGCATGGTGTCGTAGATCGCCATGCCGGCGGTGACCACGCCACCCGGCGAGTTGATGTAGATGTTGATGTCCTTTTCCGGGTTTTCCGATTCCAGGAACAGCAACTGCGCCACCACCACGTTGGCCATGTGATCGTCGATCGGGCCCACGAGGAAGATCAGACGCTCCTTCAACAGGCGCGAATAGATGTCGTAGGCACGCTCGCCGCGGCTGGTCTGCTCGACCACCATCGGAACCAGGTTCAGGGCTTTGGTTCGGTTGTCCATTACGTGAGGTACCTATCTTGGGGGGCAACAACCCCGCGCCGGCAAAGGCGCGGGGCATCCGGTGATCCGCGGACTTACTGGCGGATCGCGTCCTGGAACGAGAGCTTCTCTTCGGTGTGCTGGGCACGCTCGGCGATCCAGTCGATCACCTGCTCTTCCATCACACGGTTCTGCAGGCCAGACATCAGCTGGGGGTCGTTGCGGTACATCTCAATGACCTGCTCCGGCTCTTCGTAGGTCGAAGCGATCAGACGCATCGTTTCGTTCAGGCGCTTGGCTTCCAGGCGCAGGTCGTTGATGCGGGCCACTTCACCGACCAGCAGGCCGACCAGCACGCGCTTGGCGGCAGCGTCCTTGTAGCCTTCGTGGGCATCGGCCGGGATCTCGCCGACGTTCTGGCCGTTGCGGCGCAGCTGCTCGACCTGCTGGGCCAGCATGGCGCGGGCTTCGTTCTCGACCAGGCGCGGCGGCATTTCGACCGACGAGTAGGCCGCGATCAGCTGCTCGCCGACTTCACGGCGCAGGCGGTTCATCAGCGCGCCCTTCAGCTCACGCTCCAGGTTGGCGCGGATGTCGCTGCGGAACTGCGCGACGTCGCCACCCTTCACGCCGAAGCTCTTGATGAAGGCTTCGTCGACCGCCGGCACGACCGGCTCGGACACTTCGGCAACCTTGACGGTGACCTGCACGGTCTTGCCGGCCAGCACCGGCACGCGCCAATCAGCCGGGAACTCGACGTCCAGGGTCTTCTCTTCGCCCTTGGCCAGGCCGACCAGGCCCTTTTCGATGGTGTCGAACATCATGCCCTGGCCGAGAACGATCGAGCCCTTCTCGGTACCCTCGGCCGGCAGGCGCTCTTCGCCGGCCTGCGACCAGGTTTCCACCGCGACCAGGTCGCCTTCCTGTGCACCACGGCTGACCGGGGCCCAGGTACGACGCTGGTTCTGCAGGTTCTCGATCATCTGGTCGATGTCGGCTTCGGTGATCTCGGCGGTGTGACGCACGACGGTAAGCTTGCTGACGTCGATGTCGCCGAAGTCCGGCACCACTTCCACGGTCGCCACGAAGGAGAATTCACCTTCGTCGCCCTTGTCGATGCGCGGGCTGCCGACGACGCGCAGGTCGTGCTCGCGCACGGCCGCGTCGAAGGTTTCGCGCAGCAGGCCGTCCAGCGCCTCGCCACGGACCTGCGCGCCGAAGCGCTGCTCGATCACCTTGGCCGGCACCTTGCCCGGACGGAACCCCTTGATGCGGGTGGTACGGGCGATTTCGCCCAAGCGGCCGGCGATGTGGCTCTGCAGACGCTCTTCCGGCAGCGAGAAGCTCAGGCGGCGTTCCAGGTTGCCGGTGGATTCGATCGAAGCTTGCATGTTGACTCCTGCCACCGGTGGCCCACGCCCCCGGCTCGATGATTGGGATGAAACGGTTGTAAGGACGCGACGTCTGGGACGCGCCTGCTTGCCGCAGCCCTTTAGTTTCGCCCAATTTGGCCTGCACTGCCAGCGCGTGCCGGTCAAGGGGCGCAGATGGCCCGATCAGGGCGGGGACAGGCCGGCACTGGTGCGAAAGGGGGGACTCGAACCCCCACGCCTTGCGGCACTGGAACCTAAATCCAGGGCGTCTACCAATTCCGCCACTTTCGCGTGGCCGGCTCAGGCGTTCATTGTCGCAGGCGATGGCAGGAATCGGAAGGCCTGCACTAAACTGAACATGGCGATCGCGCGGCGCGCGCGTTGGACCACCCCGGGGAGCGCAAGCTGATCCGGGGTGGCAGGGTTCACTGCTGCGGCCTGGCCTTGGCCGGCGCCGTATCGGACCCCGACTCGGCCGGAGGATCCACCTTGCGGATCTCCACGCCCCCGCCTTCGATGCGCCGCAGTGCCGCCGACTCCGGCGTGGCCTTGCGCACGTCCACCGAACCATCCGCATTGCGCTGCACGTCCACCGCGTCGGGCAGGGCCTCCCCTTCCGCGGGCTGAGCCGGCTGCATCTGCATGGCCTCACCCACCGGGCGCGCCGGAGCGCTCTCGGTGCCAGCATCGCGTTCGACGGTCTGCGCGGGATCGTTGGCCGGCGTGCAGGCCGCCAGTGCCAGCAACGCGAAGGGAACCCACAGCGTGCGGTGCAATCGATTGATATCAGCCATCAACATCTTCCTTCGTGCATGCGCCACTGGCGCGGAAGATCCATTGGGTGCGATACAGGACGCGACGCGGTGAGAAGCAGCGCACAGCATTGAAAACACTGATGACGCGTATGCCCCTGATTTCAGCATCGCTTCAGTAGATCCACGCCATTCATGGATGACGTGCGACCGGGCGTGCAGGCATCCGCACGCTCAACCCGGCGCGCAGACAAGAAAAAAGCCACTTGGCGAACCAAGTGGCTTTCGTCTGGTGGGCTGTCAAGGATTCGAACCTTGGACCTATTGATTAAGAGTCAACTGCTCTACCAACTGAGCTAACAGCCCGAAATCGGGGCGCGAATTATGACCCGATCCGCTCGGTGGGTGCAAGCACTTTTTTCAACGCCGTTGAAACCAGCACTGCGATCCCGCTGCCGTTGCAGATCCGCGCCGAGCGGGGCCTGCAACGCGTGATCCATCCAAATGAAGGAGTCACACTTATAAGAAAAAAGCCACCTGGCGTGCCAGGCGGCTTCTGTCTTGGTGGGCCGTCAAGGATTCGAACCTTGGACCTATTGATTAAGAGTCAACTGCTCTACCAACTGAGCTAACGGCCCGTGAAACTCAGACGCACATTGTAGCGTGCATTCTTCTTATTGCAATACCGTTTCGGCTGCGCCGGCACGGTTGAAACAGTGGGGTGGCTGAGGGGATTCGAACCCCCGACCACCGGAATCACAATCCGGTACTCTAACCAACTGAGCTACAGCCACCACTGAAACGCTTGTTCCTGCCGATGCGGCTGGCGACGGAACCTGAAACCTTTGCCTGGAGACTGTCACCGAAGTTCCGGTCCGCCGAAGCGAGTCCGATATTCTGGTGGAGTCTTTACGCTTTTGCAAGCACTTCTTCACATCGGCCGATGCGATCCCGTTACTCGCCGATGGCGCGCCCGACAGGAATCGAACCTGTAACCGCCGGCTTAGAAGGCCGGTGCTCTATCCAGTTGAGCTACGGGCGCCCGAACCGGAACGGTGTCCAATCCGACGTGACGTGGGATTGGTCGGGGTAGAGGGATTCGAACCCCCGACATCCTGCTCCCAAAGCAGGCGCGCTACCAGACTGCGCTATACCCCGGTCTTGCAATCCCCTCGGGCCAGGCCCGGGGAGTCGTTCATTGTGGCCAAGCACATCGTGAGCTGTCAACGCAGGCGAGACCAGCCATGAAACCGCCACGGCGCCATGCGTGGTCATCGGCTATGCTCGCAGGCATCGGCCGGACGGCCGTCCCGACCTTTCATTCGCACGGAGAACACGCATGCGCAGCGGCAATCCGGCTCTTTCCGAGTCGACCTTCCTCGACCTCGCCAGCGGCTCGGTGGTGACCAGCCCCGACCAGGCAATGACCCTCAACGGCACCGTCAACAAGACCGGCTTCCTGTTGCTGTTGACCGTGCTGACGGCCGCTTTCGCCTGGAACCAGACCATCGATGACTACGGCCAGGTCATGGCCGGAGCCAAGCTGTATGCCATGGGCGGCGCCATCGGCGGCCTCGTGCTGGCGCTGATCACTGTCTTCAAGAAGGAATGGTCGCCGGTCACCGCGCCGATGTACGCGCTGGTGGAAGGCCTGTTCCTCGGCGCCATCTCGGCCGTGTTCAACGCCAAGTTCCCCGGCATCGTGTTCCAGGCCGTGCTGCTGACCTTCGGCACCCTGTTCGCGCTGCTGTTCGCGTACCGCAGCGGCCTGATCAAGGCCACCGAGAACTTCAAGCTGGGCGTGATCGCGGCCACTGGCGGCATCGCCCTGCTCTACCTGGCCTCGTTCGTGCTGGGCTTCTTCAACATCAACGTGCCGGTGATCCATGACTCCGGCTGGCTGGGCATCGCCTTCAGCCTGTTCGTGGTGGTCGTGGCCGCGCTGAATCTGGTGCTGGACTTCGACTTCATCGAGACCGGTGTCGCCCAGCGCGCGCCGAAGTACATGGAGTGGTATGGCGCATTCGGCCTGATGGTGACCCTGGTCTGGCTATATGTGGAGTTCCTGCGCCTGCTGTCGAAGATCCAGCAGCGCTGAACCGGATAGAGCCATAAACGACAAAGGGCGCCTTCTGGGCGCCCTTTTCTCTTTGTTACGCATCGCTGCATTTCCCGGCTAGCCAGTCGCGCCCACCTGTGCAGCGTAGTGCGCCGCAAGGTGCTCGACCAGCGCGCGCACTTTCGGCGCCAGCGCCCGCGCATGCGGATACAGCGCGAAGTAGCGCCGCTGCCCGGCGTGCCAGGCGGGCAGCACACGGATCAAACGACCGGCGCGCAGGTCTTCCTGCACGGTCAGTGCGGTGAACAGGCTGATGCCCATGCCCGCCAGCGCGGCGGCATACAGCGCCGGCGTTGCATCCACCCGCAGGCGTTGCCCGGCCTCGATGCTCGCGCAGGCGCCGCGCGGCCCCTGCAGCTGCCAGGGCGACATCGCCGCTGCAGGACTGAACCCCAGCAGCGCGTGCTGCGCAAGGTCCGACGGCTGACGCGGCAGGCCATGACGCGCCAGGTAGGCCGGTGCGGCGACCAGGATGCGCGGGCAGCTGGCCAGCTCGCGCGCGACCAGCTGGCTGTCCGGTAGCGAGGCTGCAATACGCAACGCCAGGTCGAAGCCACCACCGACGACATCGACGAGCTGATCATCGGCCGACAGATCCAGCGCGACCTGCGGGTAGCGCTGCAGGAAGAACGGCAACCAATGCGGCAGCTCCTGGCTGGCCACCACCTGCGGCACGCTGATCCGCACCCTGCCACGGGGTTGCGCCTGCCCGGCGCGGGCACGATCGTCCGCCTCCTGCAGGCGGTCCAGCAGCGTTGCCGCCTCGCGATAGTAGTCGCGCCCGGCCTCGGTCAATGACAGCCGGCGGCTGTTGCGATCGAGCAAGCGAACCTGCAGATGTTCTTCCAGCTGGCGCAACTGCCGTGACATCGCCGAGTGGGTGGTTCCCAGGCGTTCAGCGGCCGCGGTGAAACTGCCCGCGTCAACGATGGCGCGCAGCGCACGCAGGGCGGCGAAGTGATCCATCGGCTAGTGGCTCCACGTTGCGGTGCCCACGGCATGCGGGCCCCGCCAGCTTATCAAGCGCCGTCGCCAGCCTTGCGCACCGGCAACGCCAGGATCGCGTCGGTACTCATGACATCCCCGAACGCGTCTTCGATCTGCGCCAGCGAGGCGTCATGCAGCGCGCGATGGCCGATGCGCTGGCCACCGGCCAGGTCCAGGTCGCGGCTGGCGCTGGCGTCGGACGAGACGATCACCCGGTAGCCACGTGGTGCGGCCGCTGCGTCGCGCGCAGCACCGGCGACGCAGGCATGGGTCTGCAGGCCGGTGACGATCAGGGTGTCGATACCGGCATGCTTCAGCACCGTGTCGAGCACCGCGGCCGAGCTGCCAGCGAACACGCTGACGCTGTCCTTCTGCACCACGGTCTCGCCCTTGCGCGGCTGCAGGTCGCGATGGAAGTCGGCATTGACGCTGCCCAGCGCGAACAGCGGTGCGCCGGCCGGCAACACATGCTGCACGTGGATCACGCGGATGCCGTGGGCATCGGCGAACGCGACCACCCGCTTGGCCTGGCGCAGTGCGGCCACGCCATCGGGAATGACCATGCGGCCACCGGCGAAGCCCGGCGCGGCGCTGGCGTCGAAGTACTCGTTCTGGAAGTCGATCACCAACACCGCAGTCTTCGCCGCATCCAGCGAGGCCGCGACCGGCGCGCCCGCCATATGGCGGATGGTGGGATGGGCCGGCTCGGCGGCGACGACCGGAGTGGTGGCGGCCATGCCGATCAGGCTGGCCAGGCCGAAGGCGGTGAGATTCATGGAGCGACTCCTGTGCAGTGGAAAGTGGGCACAGGATGCGGAGCGAATGGCGCACCAACCAGCCACGTATCGGTACATGATCTGTGCGATTTTTGCACAGACGGCTCATGTAGTGTCGAGCTCTACCAGGCCAGCTTGACCCCATTGAGTCGCACGATCATCGCGTGGTCACGACCCAGCACCACTTCGGCGGTATTGCTGCCCATACGCACGGCATGTGCAAGGCCTGCCGGATACTTCACTGGGACGCCGGCCAGCGTCTGCACATGCTGGGCCGGAGAGATCCTGCTCCTGATCACGAATGCCGCACAGTTGCCTTCGAGCAGATACACAGGCAATCCTGCCGGAAATTCGACCAACCGCAGGATGCGCGCCTCGCTCTCCCGCAGGCTGCGGAGGGGCACCCCATGCCTGCTCAAGCGGCGCAGCGCACGCTGGGCACGGGACCACGGCCAGTAGAAGGTGGCGTAGATCGCCACGCCGATGGCATAGACGGCAACGGCCGCCACGACCCACACGGCCGCCTCAGGCATCTGGAAACATCCTGTTGGTCAAATCCCGCGATTGAAAACGTAGACGGGCCGTACAAGGACGGCCCGTCTTCAACGCTCCGCGGCCCCGACTGGACGTCGCCCGAGGGCGATCTCCAGCCGGAATGCCAGCCGCTTACAGGCGGCTGGCGATGGCCCGGGCAAAGCTCATGGTGGTACCGGTACCGCCCAGGTCGCCGGTCAGCGAATCCTTGGCTTCCATGGTCGCCACGATGGCCTTGCGCAGGCGTTCGGCGTTTTCCGGCTGGCCAATGTGGTCCAGCATCTGCGCGGCTGCCAGCAGCAGCGCGCACGGATTGGCCTTGCCCTGGCCGGCGATGTCCGGCGCGGTGCCGTGCACGGCTTCGAAGATCGCCGCGTCCTTGCCGATGTTGGCACCCGGGGCCAGGCCCAGGCCGCCGACCAGGCCGGCGCACAGGTCGGAGATGATGTCGCCGAACAGGTTGGTGGTGACGATCACGTCGAACTGTTCCGGACGCATCACCAGCTGCATGCAGCAGTTGTCGACGATCATTTCCTGGAATTCGATGTCCGGGTACTGCGCGGCCACTTCACGGGCGACGTTCAGGAACAGGCCCGAGGTCGACTTGATGATGTTGGCCTTGTGCACGGCGGTGACCTTCTTGCGGCCGGTGCTCTTGGCCAGCTCGAAGGCGTAGCGCACGATGCGCTCGGAGCCCTTGCGGGTGATGCGGGTGCCGGAGAACGCGGTCTCGCCGTCGGCAGACACTTCCTGGCCTTCGGCCAGGTAGGCACCTTCGGTGTTCTCACGAACGGTGATCAGGTCGACGTTGTCGAAACGCGACTTGGTGTTCGGGAAGGTGTGGGCCGGACGCACGTTGGCGTACAGATCGAAATGGCGGCGCAGGCTGACGTTGATCGAGGTGAAGCCACCACCGACCGGGGTGGTCAGCGGGCTCTTCAGCGCGACCTTGTTGCGCGCGATCGATTCCAGGGTCACCGCCGGCATCAGGTCGCCGTGCTTTTCCAGGGCCACCAGGCCGGCGTCAGCGTCTTCGTACTCCAGGCCAGTCTTGAGCTGGTCGAGCACGAACAGGGTGGCGTCCATGATTTCCGGGCCAATGCCGTCGCCGCGGATGACCGTAATTTTCTGCGTCATTGATCGATGTTCCGAACAGGGGGAAAAACGCCGTCCGGACGTGCCCGGAAACGCCGGCGCAAAGGAAGTTTCACCGGCAATTATGCCTGAGCCGGGGCCGAGGTCCCAAATAGACCATGGTCCCAGTCCCCGGCTCAGGCAGAATTGCCCGCGCATCCCGCCTTAACCCTGCGCCTGTCGGCGCGCCCCCTTGAACAACAAGGGGGCTCCTGGACTGTTGGATTGCGGGGAAGGCCCCCTTGCAGGTCCGGTAGTGCCGGCCGCTGGCCGGCAGCCCCGGCCATGCCGGGTTCAGGCGATGCCGGCCCGCGGCCAGCACACCCCTCAGTGCTCGTGCGCGGCTGGCGCGGCGGCGCCGCCTTCGAGCTGGTCGAGGAAGTCGACCGCGCGGCGCAGGTGCGGGATAACGATGGAACCGCCGACCACCAGGCCGACCGAGAAGGTCTCGAAGAACTCTTCGCGGGTCGCCCCGGCGTCCTTGCACTGGGCCACGTGGTAGCTGATGCAGTCGTCGCAGCGCAGCACCATCGAGGCCACCAGGCCCAGTAGTTCCTTGGTCTTCACGTCCAGCGCGCCGGCCTGGTAGGTCTGCGTGTCCAGTGCGAAGAAGCGCCGCACCACCTGGTTCGGTTCGCCCAGGATGCGTTCGTTCATGCGCTTGCGGAAGTCGGTGAATTCGGCGATGCGGTCCTTGCTGCCGTCGTCGGCCGCGCTCATGCCTGGCCCTGCCCGGCCAGCAGCGGCTCGAGCTTGCCTTCACGGTGCAGGGCCATCATGTCGTCGTAGCCGCCGACATGGACGTCGCCGACGAAGATCTGCGGCACGCTGGTACGGCGGGTCTTGGCCACCATCTTCTCCCGCTCGGCCGGGTCCAGGTCGATGCGGACCTCGGTCCACTGCTGGCCCTTGCTCTTCAGGAAGTTCTTGGCGGCCACGCAGTACGGGCAGACGGCGGTGGAATAGATGGTGATGGCGGGGGCACCGCCGGCGGTCTGGGCTGTCACGGGAAACTCCACGATGGATCGACGGTCTACATATGGTACCGGTGCGCTGGAATTTCCACGCCACGGCCGCAACACTGTGGATTAACGAATGGTTGCCCCCTGCCCTGCCACGCTTGGCGCGCCCCGCCCGAGGACCCCCTGCTTGCGAGCCCTGCTGCTGACTACCGCCGTCACCCTGGCCCTGGCCGTGCCGCTGGCCCAGGCCCAGGAGAAGCTGCCCGACATCGGCTCCTCGGCCGGTGAGCTGCTGACCCCGGCCCGCCAGGCCGAGTACGGCGCGATGATGCTGCGCGAGCTGCGCAACTATGGCTACCTGCTGGACGACCCGCTGGTGAACGACTGGCTGCAGACCATGGGTACCCGGCTCGGCTCCAACAGTGACCAGCCACGGCAGCCCTATACCTTCTTCGTGATGAAGGACCGGCAGATCAACGCCTTCGCCACCCTCGGCGGCTACATCGGGGTCAATGCCGGCCTGGTGCTGACCGCCGAGCGCGAGGACGAGGTGGCCGCGGTGCTGTCCCACGAAATCGCCCACGTTACCCAGCAGCACGTGCTGCGCGGGGTAGAGCGCGCCCAACGCGACCAGATCCCGATCCTGCTGGGCATGCTGGCGGCGGTGGTGGCCGCGCAGGCCAGCAACAGCACGTCCTCCGGCAACGCGACCATGGCCGCGATCAGTTCCGGCATGGGCCTGATGCAGCAGCGGCAGATCAACTACACCCGTTCCAACGAGTCCGAGGCCGACCGCCTCGGCATCCGCACGCTGTCGCGCAGCGGCTACGACGTGGATGCCATGGCCGGCTTCTTCGAACGGATGGCATCGGCGATGCGCGGCAACGAAGGCGGCTACAGCGTGCCCGAGTTCCTGCGCACCCACCCGGTCAACATCACCCGCATCAGCGAGGCCAAGGCCCGCGCCGAGCAGATGAAGAAGGACACGGTGCTGCTGACCACCACCACCCCCAGCGGCGAGCGCAGGGAGCGCGTGGACCCGGCCGACCCCAGCCTGGCCGAGCCCCTGCTGCGCGGAAACAACCCGCTGCTGCCCAGCAACGTGCTGCGCATCCCGATGGGCCAGCTCAGCCGCGGCGCCAGTGGCGACTTCGACTGGGCGCGCGAGCGCCTGCGCGTGCTCAGCGCGGACTCCACGCCCGAGCTGGAACGCGAGTACGCCGATCTGGCCAAGCGCCAGAAGGACGGCCTCAACGATGCCCAGCGCTATGGCCAGGCGCTGGCGGTGATGCGCGGCGGTCGCGCCGGCGCCATCCAGGCCCAGCAGACCCTGGCCGGCCTGCTGCAGGCCCGGCCGGACAACCTGTGGCTGGCACTGGCGCTGGGCGAAGCGGAGTCACGGGCCGGCCAGGCCGCCCAGGCCAACAGCCGCTTCGAGCAGTTGCTGCGCCAGCACCCGAACAGCCGCCCGGTGGCACTGACCTATGCCGAGATCCTGAACGAACAGGGTACCCGTGAGGCCGGCCAGCGCGCGCAGGCCATGCTGCGGCCCCTGCTGTCGCAAAGCGGTAACGATCCGGTCTTCCAGCAGCGATATGCCCGCGCCAGCGAGCTGGCCGGCGACAGCGTGCGTGCCAGCGAGGCCTATGCCGAGGCGGCCTTCCTCAGCGGACGGCCGGAGCAGGCGCTGCTGCAGTTGCAGGCGCTCAAGCGCAACCCGGCACTGGATTACATCGGCCGTGCGCGGGTTGACGCGCGCATCGAATCGATCACCCCGACCGTGCTGGAGCTGCGCCGCCAGGGTGTGCAGGATCCGGACCTGGACCGGCGCTGAGCGCTGCATGACCGGCCGATGGCAGTCCCAGCCGGTTCCAGGCCGGGTAGTCACAAACATGTCATCAAACCGTAGTCTACTGGCACCACTCCAGTAACCGAGCCCTACGGTGTCCTCGTGCAGAAACGCATCCTGATCGTCGATGACGAGCCCGCGATCCGTGAAATGGTCGCCTTCGCCCTTCGCAAGGGCGATTACGAACCGGTCCACGCCGGCGATGCCCGGGAGGCCCAGACTGCGATCGCCGACCGCGTCCCCGACCTGATCCTGCTGGACTGGATGCTGCCCGGTACGAGTGGCCTGGAGCTGGCCCGTCGCTGGCGCAAGGAAACGCTGACCCGCGAAGTGCCGATCATCATGCTGACCGCGCGCGGTGAAGAGAACGACCGCGTTGGCGGCCTTGAAGCCGGCGTCGACGACTATGTGGTCAAGCCGTTCTCGGCGCGCGAACTGCTGGCCCGCATCCGCGCGGTGATGCGCCGCGCCCGCGAGGACGACGAGGACGGCAGCGTGGCGGTCGGCCCGATCCGCATCGATGGCGCGGCGCATCGCGTATTCGCCAATGACCAGCCGGTGCCGATCGGCCCGACCGAATACCGCCTGCTGCACTTCTTCATGACCCACCCGGAGCGCGTCTATACCCGCGCCCAGCTGCTGGACCATGTGTGGGGCGGCAGCGTGTACGTGGAGGAGCGCACCATCGACGTGCACATCCGCCGCCTGCGCAAGACGCTGGAACCGTTCAACGCCGAAAACATGGTGCAGACCGTGCGCGGCGCCGGCTACCGTTTCTCCACTGCCACCTGAGTCTCGTCGTGCCGGCGCCAAGCACCTGCGGTTGCCGGCGCCGGCAACTCTGCTATAACCCTCGGTTCACCCCAGTGAACCGCCGCACCTCAACGACGAGATCGCAATGCCCCGCCACATCCGCTCTGCCTGGTTGAAGACCCTGGCCACCGTTGCCGCGGTGCTGCTGTTCGCCGGACTGGTGGGGTGGCTCTCGGGGCATCTGTGGCTGTGCATCGCACTGGGCGCGCTGGCCACCCTGGCCTGGCACTACTGGCGGCTGCGCAGCGTGCTGCGGCGGCTGACCGCGCGCCAGCGCTGGGACACCGCCGAGGAAGGCAGCGGCGTCTGGAACGAGCTGGACCGCCTGCTGTACCGCAACCAGGTGGAAATGCGCGTACGCAAGCGCCGCCTGCTGGACATGCTGCGCAGCTACCGCGCCGCTGCCGCCGCGCTTCCCGATGCGGTGGTGGTGCTGGACCGCAACAGCCAGCGCGTGCAGTGGTTCAACGAAGCGGCTACCGCCCTGCTCGGCCTGCACCATCCCGGTGACCTTGGCGAGGCCCTGGTCGAACGCCTGCAGCCAATGCCGCTGGCGCACTGGCTGGCCGGTGGCCGCAACGCCGAGCCGATCCTGGACGTGCCCTCCCCGGTCGACCCGGCGATCCGCCTGAACCTGCGCCTGATTCCCTATTCGTCGGATTACTGGCTGCTGATCGCGCGTGACGTCAGCAAGCTGCTTCGCCTGGAACAGGTGCGCCGCGACTTCGTGGCCAATGTTTCACACGAACTGCGCACGCCGCTCACCGTGGTCCACGGCTACCTGGACATGATGGACCCGGAGGATTTCCCGGGAACCGGGCCGATGCTGGAAGAAATGCGCAAGCAGAGCCAGCGCATGGCCCAGCTGGTGGAAGACCTGCTGACGCTGTCACGCCTGGAATCGCAGGAACACAGCGAGGAAGAGACCGTGGCCATGCAGCCGATGCTGGCAACCCTGCGCCGCGAGGCCGAAGCGCACAGCCAGGGCCGCCACCAGATCAGCATCGACGATCTGGCCGGCGTTGACCTGCAGGGCTCGACCAAGGAGCTGCACAGCGCCTTCTCCAACCTGGTCACCAACGCGGTGCGCTACACCCCGGCCGGTGGCCGCATCGCGGTGGAGTTCCGCCGCGAGGGCGACGGCGCCGTGCTGGCCGTGCGCGATTCCGGCTACGGCATTCCCGCCACGCACCTGCCGCGCCTGACCGAACGCTTCTACCGGGTTTCCAGCAGCCGCTCACGCGAGAGTGGCGGTACCGGACTGGGCCTGTCGATCGTCAAGCACATCCTCGGCCTGCACCACGCACGGCTGGAGATCGAAAGCGAAGTCGGCAAGGGCTCGGTGTTCTCCTGCCATTTCGATGCCGACCACGTGCGCCCGCGCGAGTCCGCCCCCCTGACCTCCATCGAAGAATGACGCCATGAGCAGCCTCGGATCCCTCCCCCTCCCCGTGAGCCCGGACAACGATCCGTTGCGCGACCCGGCGCTGTACATCAACCGTGAGCTGTCGCAGCTGGATTTCAACTTCCGCGTGCTGGCCCAAGCGATGGACCCGCAGGTGCCGCTGCTGGAGCGCCTGCGCTTCATGTGCATCTCCTGCACCAACCTCGACGAGTTCTTCGAGATCCGCGCCGCGGCCGTGCGCCACGCGCAGGAGTTCGGCCTGCCGCCGGCACCGGACGGCATGAGCCCGCAGGCCATCCTCAACGCCATCCATGACCGCGCTGCGGAGCTGGTGGACCAGCAGTACCGCTGCTGGAACGAGACGCTGCGCCCGGCGCTGATGGAGGCCGGCATCGGCGTGCTCGGCCGCCATTCCTGGACCGATCGACAGAGGCGCTGGCTGCGCGCCTATTTCCGCAACGAGATCATGCCGGTGCTGTCGCCGCTGGGCCTGGACCCGGTGCATCCGTTCCCGAAGATCCTCAACAAGTCGCTGAATATCGTGGTGGTGCTCAAAGGCACCGACGCGTTCGGCCGCGCCGGCCACCTGGCCATCGTGCGTGCGCCGCGCTCACTGCCGCGCATCATCCAGCTGCCGGAAAAGCTGGGCGGATCACAGAATTTCGTGTTCCTGTCGTCGGTGCTGTCCACCTTCGTCGATGAGCTGTTCCCGGGCATGGAAGTCCAGGGCGCCTACCAGTTCCGCGTTACCCGCAACTCCGAGCTAGTGGTGGATGAGGAGGAAGTGGAAAACCTGGCGCTGGCGCTGCGCGACGAGCTGGTGGACCGCGGCTACCGGCCGGCGGTGCGCCTGGAGATCGCCCACGACATGCCGCGTGAGATCGTGCGCACCCTGCTGCAGAATTTCGGCCTGACCGAGAACGCGGTCTACCGCATCGATGGCCCGGTCAACCTCAACCGCATCATCCAGCTGTACGACCTGATCGCGCAGCCGGACCTGAAGTACCCGCCGATGACCCCGCGCACCCTGCGCGACAGCGACGGCATCTTCGAGACAGTGACACGCCAGGACCTGCTGCTGCACCATCCGTTCGATGCCTTCACCGCGGTGCTGGACCTCATCCGGCAGGCGGCGATCGATCCGAACGTGCTGGCGATCAAGCAGACCCTGTACCGCACCGGCAAGGATTCGCTGATCGTCGATGCACTGATCCAGGCCGCGCGCAACGGCAAGGACGTGACCGTGGTGGTTGAACTGCGCGCGCGCTTCGACGAGGAAGCCAACCTGGGCCTGGCCGATCGCCTGCAGGAGGCCGGCGTGCAGGTGGTGTACGGCGTGGTCGGCTACAAGACCCACGCCAAGATGCTGCTGATCGTGCGCCGCGAAGGCCGCAAACTGCGCCGCTATGTACACCTGGGCACCGGCAACTACCACAGCGGTACCGCCCGCGCGTACACCGACATCAGCCTGATCACGGCTGACCCGGACATCGGCAACGACGTGCACCTGCTGTTCCAGCAGCTGTCCGGCCTCGCCTCGAAGATGAAGCTCAAGCGCCTGCTGCAGTCGCCCTTCACTCTGCACACCGGCATCCTCGGCCGCATCGAGCGCGAGACGCGCATCGCCGCCGCCGGCCGCCCGGCGCGGATCATCGCCAAGATGAACGCGTTGAACGAACCGCAGGTGGTGCGCGCCCTGTACGCGGCCTCGCAGGCCGGCGTGCAGATCGACCTGATCATCCGCGGCGCCTGCACCCTGCGCCCGGGTGTGCCGGGCATCTCGGACAACATCCGCGTGCGCTCGATCGTCGGCCGCTTCCTGGAACACAGCCGCGTCTACTGGTTCGGCAACGACGGCGCTCCAGAAATGTACTGCGCCAGCGCCGACTGGCTGGAGCGCAACCTGCTGCGCCGGGTCGAGACCTGCTTCCCGATCCTCGACCCGGAGCTGGCCAAGCGGGTCTATCGCGAAGTGCTGCAGAACTACCTGGACGACAATCTCAACGCCTGGGAACTGGATGCCGACGGCATCTACCACAAGCGCGCGCCGGCGCACGACGAAGCGCCGCATTCCGCGCAGATGGCATTGATGCAGGGGCTGTGACCCGGTGTGTCGACCAAGGTCGGCGCGTTTGGACTCATCCACGCATAGCGTGGATCCACCGTGTCGACCAAGGTCGACACCCACCAACAGCCGCACAGCACGCCGTCCCGGCAGATCGCAGGGAACTGTCGGAAGCGGGGTGGGTCCGGTTGCGGGGGTGTCCGCGGCATGGATGCCGCGGCCAAGCCCCCAAGGATGGGTTTACGGCGTCCCCCGCGACCGGACCCACCCCGCCATCCCACGGATAGCCTGCTGTTGCCGGCCAGCGGCCGGCACTACCGCAGGTGCAGGGCGCAGCCCTGCCGCACTCCCCCCACAACATGTGAAGGCCGCGCGGTGACGAGCACACCGCCCCTTCGGCTAACATTCGTCCATGCCGCATACCACCACGACTCCGCCCGCATTGCAGGATGGCGACCTGCTGGCCGCCATCGACCTTGGCTCCAACAGTTTCCACATGGTCATCGCGCGCTACACGCTCGGTCAGCTGCGGGTGATCGACCGCCTGCGCGAGACGGTGCGCATGGCCGATGGCCTGGATGGCAAGGGTGGTCTCTCTTCCGCTGCACGCCAACGTGCACTGGAATGCCTGGCCCGCTTCGGCCAGCGCATCCGCAATGTGCCGCCGCACCGGGTGCGTGCGCTGGCCACCAACACCGTGCGCCAGCTGCGCTCGCCGCAGTCGTTCCTGGTTCCCGCCGAAACCGCGCTCGGGCATGCCATCGAAGTGGTCAGCGGCCGCGAAGAAGCGCGCCTGATCTACCTGGGCGTGGCCCATGCGCAACCACCCAAGCCCGGCCAGCGCCGGCTGGTGATCGATATCGGCGGCGGCTCCACGGAATTCATCATCGGCATGGGCATGCAGACCTTGGAGCGCGAAAGCCTGCAGGCCGGCTGCATCGCCAGCACCCGGCGTTTCTTCCCTGGCGGCAAGCTGAGCAAGAAGCGCTGGAAGGATGCACTGGCCGAGATCGGCCGTGAGTTCCAGCCCTTCGCCAGCAAGTACCGCGCGCTGGGCTGGCAGGAAGCCCTGGGTTCTTCAGGCACGCACAAGGCGATCAGCGAGATATGCGCGACGATGAAGCTGAGCAAGGGCGCGATCACTGCCGAGGCCCTGCCGCAGCTGCGCGATGAACTGCTGAAGGCGAAGAAGATCGACGACATCCAGCTGCCCGGGTTGTCCAGCGACCGCCGCCCGATCATCGCCGGCGGGATCCTGGTACTGGAAGCCGCGTTCCAAGCGCTGGGCCTGCAGAAGCTGCTGGTGAGCAAGGCCGCGATGCGCGAAGGCATCCTGTATGACATCGTCGGCCGCGCCGGCGAGAACGACCTGCGTGATGAATCGGTGGCCGCACTCAGCCAGCGCTACGGCATCGATACCGTGCAGGCCGAGCGGGTGCAGGAGACCGCGCTGTCGCTGCTGGAACAGGTGCAGGATCGCTGGAGGCTCGATGCCGACGATGCGCGCATGCTCGGCTGGGCCGCGCGCCTGCACGAGCTGGGCCTGATGATCGCGCACAGCGGCTACCACGTGCACGGCAGCTATGTGCTGGAGCACTCGGATATCGCCGGCTTCTCGCGCCAGGAGCAGCAGATGCTGGCCGCGCTGGTGCGCAGCCACCGCCGCAGCGTGACCAAGACCGCCTTCGACGCCCTGCCCGAGCGCCTGCTGCTGACCGCACGCCGGCTGGCCGCCCTGCTGCGCCTGGCGGTGCTGCTCAACCGTGCCCATGAGGACGATCCGCTGCCGGCACTGGAACTGACCGCCGACGACAACCGCCTGTCGCTGATCGTGCCGCAGGCCTTCATCGATGCCCGGCCGCTGCTGCGCGCGGACCTGATCGGCGAGACCGATGGCATCGCTGGGCTGGGCATCCAGTTCCGGCCGTTCGTGGCCTGAGCGCCGCGCCCCCACGAGGGGAGAAGGTCACACACCGTTACAGTTCGCGCACGTGCCCCGCATGGATCTGCTGCGATGCAGCAGATCATGTCGAGCAAGCGCATTCAGCGTGACCGCTAAGCGACTGCTTTTGTTGAGCTTTCGTGAAATCTGATGAAGAAAGCTGGTACAAACCGACATATCCACTTTACAGAGACTTAACCAACGAGACTACTATCGGGTCATCGGTCCGCTTGTCGGCGGCCGATTTCTTCGACGCCCTTTTTTGGCGTCCCTGCACGACCTTAGAGAGAGAGAGCTCGTCATGACTTCACGTACTACCCCCCTGGGGCAGGCCATCCGCTACGCCCTGGCAACCACGGCGGCGCTGGCCGCCCTGCCTGCGTTCGCCCAGAGTGGCGGCACCGCCGCGCCGACCACCCTGGATCGCATCGAGATCACTGGCTCGCGCATCCGCCAGGTGGACGTGGAGACCGCTCAGCCGGTCCTGGCACTGAGCCGGCTGGACATCGAGCGCCAGGGCTTCAGCTCGGTGGCCGACATCCTGCAGAACGTCACCGCGATGGGCAGCCCGGCGATCAGCCGTGCCAACGCGCTGAGCGCTGGCGAGAACACCGGCGGCACCTATATCGACATGCGCAACCTGGGCGCGCAGCGCACCCTGGTGCTGGTCAATGGCAAGCGTCTGGGCATCAGCACCTCCGGCTACCAGGACGTGTCCTCGCTGCCGGTGTCTGCGGTGGAGCGCATTGAAGTGCTGAAGGACGGCGCCTCGGCCATCTACGGTTCCGACGCGATGGCGGGCGTGATCAACATCATCACCCGCTCCAACGTCAACGGCGTGACCGCCAATGTCTACCACGGCCAGTACAGCGAAGGCGACGGTGCCCGTGACCGCTTCGATGTGGTCGGCGGCTGGAGCAACGATCGCGTGTCGCTGACCCTGGCACTGGAGCACTCCGAAGAAAAGAGCGTCTGGGCAAAGGACCGCTGGTTCAGCAAGTACGGCGTGAGCGACCGCCACCCGAACGACGCCTCCAACTGGACCACGCTGAGCCAGTGGGGCCAGGTTACCGGCCTGAAGGGCGGCCCGGGCTGCACCAACGCCACCCAGGGGTGTGGCTACTCGCTCAACCGCGGCGCTGACCCGACCAACCCGGCCAACTACCACCTGACCGACGCAACCCCGTTCACCGGCGACGTCAGCAACGCCAACGAACAGATGCACGTCATGTATCCGCTCAAGCGTGATTCGGTGTACTTCGACGGTCGCTTCAAGATCACCGACCAGGTCAACCTGCGCACCGAATTCGGCTACAACAAGCGTTCGGCCGAGCGCCAGATTGCAGGCTACCCGCTGCAGTCCAGCTCGGTGTCCATCTCCGGTGACCCGACCGCCACCGGCCTGATGTCCAAGGACAGCTACTTCAACCCGTTCGGCACCCAGCACGGCTATGCCAGGCCAACCGACGTGGCCTGGAACCGCCGCACCTGGGAGATCCCGCGCGTGAGCACCAGCGAACTGAAGACCTACCGTGCGGTAGTGTCGCTGGATGGCAGCTTCGAGATCGGCCAGCGCTACTTCGACTGGGACGTGGGCTACCAGTACAACCGCAACGAGCTGACCGCTACCGCCACCGGCAACCTGCACAAGAAGCGCGTGCGTGACGCCGTGGGCCCGTCGTTCCTGGATCCGGCCACCGGCAAGGTGATGTGTGGCCGTCCGGGCGCGGTGATCAGCGGCTGCACGCCGTGGAACCCGCTGGTGCCCTACGGGAAGAACGATCCGAACGGACTGACCGGCAATGAAGAACTGATGGCCTGGCTGTTCCCGGCGGAGCACACCACCGGCCGGACCACCACCAAGAACGCGTTCGCCAATCTGTCCGGCAGCATCCTGACCCTGCCGGCCGGCGACCTGGGCTTCGCCTTCGGTGTGGAAAGCCGCAAGGAAGATGGCCGCTACACCCCCGACGCTCTGGCCCAGACCGGTGCCACCACCAACCTGGCCGCTGGCCCGACCGGTGGCAGCTACAACGTGAAGGAAGCCTACCTGGAACTCAACGTGCCGGTGCTGGCCGACCTGCCCGGCGCACGCGAGCTGAGCTTCAATGCCGCTACCCGCTACTCCAAGTACAACACCTTCGGCAACACGCTCAACAGCAAGTTCGGCTTCAAGTGGAAGCCGATCGACCAGCTGCTGGTCCGTGGTACGTGGGCAGAAGGCTTCCGCGCCCCGACCATCAACGACCTGTACGGTGGTGGTTCGGAAACCTTCGCGCAGTTCAGCGACCCGTGCGACACCGTGTTCGGCTCGGCCAAGGGCAGTGCCGAAGTCCGCGCACGGTGCGCACGTGACATCGCCGATGCAGCCAACTTCCGCCAGCTGAAGCAGGGCAACACGCCGGTAACCACGGCGCAGGATGCCACCCCGACGCCGTTCGTGTCCGGCTCCAACCCGCTGCTGGTTCCGGAGACCTCGACCAGCAAAACGCTGGGCCTGGTGTGGAGCCCGACCTTCCTCAGCAACTTCAACGTGGCGCTGGACTGGTGGAAGATCCGCATCGACAACACCATCGTCGGTGACAGCCCCAACCAGATCCTGAAGGATTGCTATGAGCAGGGCATCGAATCCCGCTGCAGCCGCTTCACCCGCGATCCGTCCAACGGCATCGTCACCGGCCTGAAGTTCGGCAACCGCAATGCCGGTTTCGCCGAGACCGAGGGCTACGACCTGGATGTCAGCTATCGCGTCGACACCGGCTACGGCAAGCTGAGCGCAGGTTGGACCAGTACCTATGTGAGCAAGAACGTCTACCGCTCCACCAATGATGTCCGCGATGCGATCACGCCGATCAACGGCGTTGCCAACACCATCGGCACCGCTACCAGCCTCGCGTTCCGCGTGCGCTCGAACCTGGTGCTGGGCTGGGATGTGGGTGACTTCGGCGTCAGCTGGACCGCACGCTACTACTCCGGCGTGAAGGAGCGCTGCCTCAACGCCTCGCGGTATGCCGACGAATGCTCCGATCCGACCTTCCTGGCCCCGTGGCTGAAGTCGCCGACCGCCTACAACGAGCGGGGCGCGGTGACCTTCCACGACGTGCAGTTCCGCTACAACCTGCCGTGGGATGCAACCGTTTCGGTGGGTGCCAACAATGTGTTCGGCAAGGAAGCGCCGGTGATGTACAGCAAGCCGAACTCGTCGTTCTCCTACTACGGTGGCTACGACATCGGTCGTTTCATGTACATGAAGTACCAGCAGCGCTTCTGATCCACCCGCGTCGCTGACGCTTGTCGACCACGGCCCTTCGGGGCCGTGGTTCTTTCTGATTCTGCGCAGACTGTCGCTTTCCACATTGCCCGTGCTGCGTTCCATCAGGGACCCGGTCCGCTGCCTCGCCTCCGCCGTAACGCCGCAGGCCGGAGCAATCGATTGATCTGCTTCCGCTTTGTGCAGAAGCGTCACACCTGTCTGCACGACTTTCGTCGCTTGCCCATACGTCTCCGCGCCCATCTTCACTAGGTTCGAACATCCACCACCGCGGTGGGATTGACGCAGCCCCGCTTGGCTGTGCTCCGAAGACTTCGAAGACTGAGAGAGAGACCCATGACCATCCGTATTCCCGAGCTCGGGTTGGCGATCCGTCGTGCCCTGGCGGTGACGGCCGCCACCGCGCTGGCCGCCCCCGCATTTGCCCAGCACGCACCGGAAGCCACCACGCTGGACCGTGTCGAGATCACCGGTTCGCGCATCCGCCAGGTCGACCTGGAAACCGCACAGCCGGTGCTGACCATCAGCCGCGCCGACATCGAGCGGCAGGGCTTCAATTCCGTCGCAGACATCCTGCAGAACCTGACCGCGACCGGAAGCCCCGCGCTCAGCCGCGCCAGCCCGCTCAGCGCCGGCGAGAGCGCAGGCGGCAGCTACGTGGACATGCGCGGGCTGGGGGCGCAGCGCACGCTGGTGCTGGTCAACGGCAAGCGCCTGGGCATGACCACTTCGGGTTACCAGGACATTTCCAGCATTCCGGCCGCTGCGGTGGAGCGCATGGAAGTGCTCAAGGACGGCGCGTCGGCCATTTACGGTTCCGACGCGATGGCCGGCGTGGTCAACATCATCACCCGGCGCAACGTCCAGGGCGTGGCGGCCAACGTCTACCACGGGCAGTTCAGCGAAGGTGACGGTGCGCGCACCCAGTACGACGTGGTTGCCGGCTGGTCGAACGACCGCGCCTCGATCAGCGTCGCCGCCGAGCATGTCGAAGAGAAGGGCGTATGGGCCAAGGACCGCGGCTTCAGCGCCTACAGCTACACCGATCGTCATCCGGACGATGGCTGGACCACGGTCGGCCAGTGGGGGCGCATCGTCGGCTTCAAGGGCCCGGGCTGCAGCAGCAGCCGTGGCTGCAGCTATTCCCTCGACCGCGGCAGCCAGCCGGGCGGGCCGGACAGTTTCCACCTCAGTGACAACACACCGTTCACCGGTGATGTCAGCAACAGCAACGAGCAGATGCACGTGCAGACACCGATCAAGCGCGATTCGCTCTTTGTCGACGCACGCATGGATATGAACGACCAGGTCCGCTTCAGTACGCAGCTGGCCTACAACCGGCGTTCCACCACGCGCCAGGTCGCCGGCTATCCGTTCCAGTCCGCTGCGGCCGGCATCACGCCGATGTCCGCCGACAGCTGGTTCAACCCGTTCGGCAGCCACCACGGCTATGAACACCCAAGCGACGTGCACTGGAACCGCCGCACCTGGGAGATTCCGCGGGTCAGCATCAGCGAACTGACCACCTGGCAGGGTGTGGCCGCGTTTGAAGGCAACTTCCAGTTCGTCGGTCGCGAGTTCGATTGGGAAGCCGGCTACCAGTACAACCGCAGCGAACTGGAGCAGCGTGCCACCGGCAACCTGCACAAGCAGCGCGTCGCCGATTCCACCGGCCCTTCGTTCTACAACCCGGCCACCGGCAAGGTGGAATGCGGTACACCGGAGGCACCGATTGCCGGCTGCAAGCCCTGGAATCCGCTGGTACCGTATGGCCAGGATGACCCTTACGGCCTGACCGGCAACAGCGAACTGCAGGACTGGCTGTTCCCCGAGGAAATCACCCGTGGCAGAAACACCACCCGCAACCTGTTCGCCAGCCTCAGTGGAGGCCTTGCCACGCTGCCTGCGGGGGAACTGGGCTTCGCCCTGGGCGTGGAGAGCCGCCGCGAGGAGGGGCGCTTCATTCCCGACGCGCTGGCCCAGACCGGTGCCACCACCAACCTGGCGGCGGGCCCCACTGGAGGGGGTTACCGCGTCGACGAGGCCTACCTGGAGCTGAGCGTGCCGTTGCTGCACGACCTCCCCGGTGCACGCCAGCTGACCCTCGACGCGGCAACGCGCTACTCGGACTACACCACCTTCGGCGGAACGCTCAACAGCAAGTTCGGCGTGTCGTGGAAGCCGATCGACCAGCTGCTGGTCCGTGGCACCTGGGCGCAGGGCTTCCGTGCACCGACCATCGCGAATCTGTACGGTGGGGGTTCGCAGACCTTCACCACCGGCTTCCGTGACCCCTGCGATACGGTGTATGGCGCGGCCGCCAGCAGCCCGGAGGTGCGTGCACGCTGCGCCGCCGACATCGCCAATGCAGACAGCTACCGCCAGCTCGGCCAGGGCAATGAGCCGATCACCGGCAGCAGCGGGCAGACACCGCTGCCCTTCACCAACGGTTCCAATCCCGACCTGAAGCCGGAAACCTCCACCAGCCGCACCCTGGGCCTGGTGTGGAGCCCGACGTTTGCCGAAGGGCTGAACATCGCGCTGGACTGGTGGAAGATCCGCATCGACAACACCATTGTCGCCGACCACCCCAACGACATCCTCCGCGACTGCTACGAACTGGGCATCGCCGAGCGCTGCGGCAGCTTTACCCGCGACCCGGAGCTGGGCATCGTCAACACGCTCAGCTATGGCAGCCGCAACAGCGGTTTCCGCCAGGCCGAAGGCTATGACCTGGAGATCGGCCACAAGATCGAAACCTCCTGGGGCACGTTGAGCGCCGACTGGAAGACCACCTATGTGGTCGCCGCGGAGCAACGGACCACCAACGAGGCGGATGTACCGCCGATTCCCAGCAATGGCATCGCCACCGACGGTGGCATCGGCTTCCGCGTGCGCTCCAACGCATCGCTGGGCTGGGAACGCGGCAACCTCGGCCTGAACTGGGGCCTGCGCTACTTCTCTGCGGTCAAGGAGCGCTGCCTGGGCGTTGATGAGTATCCGAACGAGTGTTCGCACCCCGACCAGCGCGCACCATGGTTCAGCGGCAGCCGTGACTACAACCGTCGCGGATCGGTCACCTTCCACGACGTGCAGGCACGCTACAACCTGCCATGGGATGCGACCGTCTCGATCGGTGCCAACAATGTGTTCGGCCGCCAGGGTCCGGTCATGTACAGCCAGCCGAGCGCCAATTTCTCCTACTACGGTGGCTTCGACATTGGTCGTTTCATCTTCATGAAATACCAGCAGCGCTTCTGATCCACCGCGCTTGCTGCAGCACCGCCACGGCCCTTCGGGGCCGTGGCTCCACGGCAACCGGACGGTCGTCATCCCGTGGTCGCAAAGCGGTCATATCCGCTACATCGCCAGGCCCGAGCATGCCGGAAACCCGGAGGCCCGCCATGCGCTATGCCATCGTCACCGAGACCTACCCGCCGGAAGTGAACGGCGTTGCCCTCACCGTGCAGGGCCTGGAGCAGGGACTGCGCAATTCCGGCCATGACATCGACCTGATCCGGCCACGCCAGGCCAGCGAAGCACCGGACTCGGCGCCAGGTGCGCTGCTGGTTCCGGGCGCCGCACTGCCGCGCTACCCCGGCCTGCGCTTCGGCCTGCCTGCGCCGATCCGGCTCAACCGCCACTGGCAGCAGCAGCGTCCCGATGCGGTCTACATTGCCACCGAGGGCCCGCTGGGCTGGTCGGCGCTGCGCACCGCACGCCGCCTTGGCATTCCGGTCGCCAGTGGTTTCCACACCCGCTTCGACGAGTACCTGCCCGACTACGGCGTGGCCTGGCTGCAGGCCGCGGCGATGCGCTGGATGCGCCGGTTCCACAATCAGGCCGATGCAACCCTGGTGCCCACCCGCGAACTGCAGCAGTTCCTTGTTGAACAGGGCTTCGACCGCGTGCGCCTGCTGGCGCGCGCGGTCGACAGCCAGCAGTTCGATCCCGGCCGGCGCGACCCGGCGCTGCGCGAGGAATGGGGCGTGGACGGCAATGGCCTGGTCGCGATCTACGTCGGCCGCATCGCCGCGGAAAAGAACCTTGGCCTGGCGGTGAGAGCCTTCCGACGCCTGCAGCAGATCCGGCCCAAAGCCCGCTTCGTATGGGTGGGTGATGGCCCGGCCCGCGAGAAGCTGGCCCATGAGAATCCCGACTTCATCTTCTGCGGCATCCAGCGCGGCGATGCGCTGGCCCGGCATTTCGCCAGCGGCGATCTGTTCCTGTTCCCCAGCCGCAGCGAGACCTTTGGCAACGTGACCCTGGAAAGCATGGCCAGCGGCCTGGCCACCGTCGCTTTCGACTATGGCGCGGCTCGCGAATACCTGCGTGACGGCGAGAACGGCGCGGCCGTGGAGAACGATGAGCAGTTCATCGAGGCAGCCGTGCAGCTGGCCGCCGATGATGCACGGCGCCGCGAGTTGGGCAGCAGCGCCGCGCGTGCGATGAAGCGCCTGCATCCACAGCAGGTGGTTGCCGAATTCGATGCGCTGCTGGCCGAGCTGGCCCAGTCGCGGAGGAGCGGCCATGCGCACTACGCCGCTTGAGCTGCTGGCCGGCCGCGAAGCACGGCTGTGCCGCCGGGCCAACCACTACTGCCGGCGTCGCCGTGTGCGCCGGCTGTTCTCGGTCATCAGCCGGCTCGGCGATGGCGTATTCTGGTACGTGCTGATGGGCGCACTGGTGCTGCTGGACGGCTTCGACGGACTGCGTGCATCGGTGCACATGGCCGCCACCGGGTTGGCCGCACTGCTGCTCTACAAGGGCCTCAAGCGCTGGACCCGACGCCCTCGCCCGTATGCGGCCGATCTGCGCATCCGCGCCTGGGTGGCGCCGCTGGACGAGTTCAGCTTCCCTTCCGGGCACACCCTGCACGCGGTGTCGTTCACCATCGTCGCGCTGGCCTACCACCCGTGGCTGGCACCGCTGCTGGTTCCCTTCACCTTCGGCGTTGCGCTGTCGCGGGTGGTACTGGGCCTGCACTACCCGTCCGATGTACTGGCCGCCACCGGCATCGCCATCCTGTTGGCCTCGGCCAGCCTGGCCTGGCTGCCGCTGCCGGTGTGATGGCCGCTGCACCGGCCGCGCGTGGCCCGGCGCTACCGTCATCGTTGATGGCCTAGAATGCAGGCATGACCACGCTGTTCATTTCCGACCTGCATCTGGACCACAGCCGTCCGGAGATCACCGACCTGTTCCTGCGCTTCCTGCGCGACCAGGCGCCCGGCGCCGATGCGCTGTACATCCTGGGCGACCTGTTCGAGGCCTGGATCGGCGACGACACGCCCTCGCCCACCGCCGATGCGGTGGCCGTCGCACTGAAGGCACTCTCCGACAGCGGCGTGCCGGTGTACTTCATACGCGGCAACCGCGATTTCCTGCTCGGCGAGGACTATGCCCGCCGCGCCGGCCTGCGCATCCTGCCCGACCCCTGCGTGATCGAACTGTACGGCCGCCCTGTGCTGCTGCAGCACGGCGACCTGTTGTGCACCGACGACATTCCCTACCAGCAGTTCCGCGCGCAGACGCGCGACCCGGCATTCCAGGCGCAGTTCCTGTCGCAGCCGCTGGCCGCACGCATCGCCTTCGCGCAGAAGGCACGCGACGCCAGCCAGGCCCGCCAGTCGGAAATGAAGCAGGGCGATCGTGCGCAGTTCGAGACCGTGACCGATGTGGCTCCGGCCGAAGTCGATGCCACCTTCGTGCGCCATGGCGTGGACACCATGATCCACGGCCACACCCATCGCCCGGCGGTGCACACGCTGCAGGCCGGGGGACGCACCTGCACCCGCATCGTACTGGGCGACTGGTACGAACAGGGATCGGTGCTGCGCGTGGATGCCGGCGGCTGGTCGCTGGATACGCTCGCGCGCGAATGATGGATCGCAGGGTGCCAACCAGGGTTGGCATCTACCCGGGCAGGTGCACGCACCCGGGCAGACACCGCCCCTGGCCGGCGCCTGGCCTCAGCGGAAGCCCGCGATGGTGGCCTTGGTATTGACCAGCACGCGCTGGTTGTCGGCGGTACTGGCGTTGCCCATCGGGATGCCGTTGTAGCTGATGTTCGGGTTGGACCAGTAGTTCAGGCGCGGGCAGCTGCGGGTGCAGTTGTAGGCCATGATCGTGCGCCAGCCGGTGCCGCTGGACGGCTCATAGCGATAACCATGGCCATAGGCGTACGGCGAGGTGCTCGGGTCGGTGGCGATATCATGCCGTGCACTCTGCAGGTGGCCGATCTCGTGCGCGAACGAGTAATAGCCTGTCGCGCAATCCCAGTACACCGCCGCGAAGGCGGTGGAAGCCGTCGAGCCTATGCCCGAGGCCAGGCCACAGTACGCACTGTTGTTGATCAGCAGCACGCCCACGTCCGCCGTGTAGGTGTTCCGGCTGGTGTGGATGCTGTCCATGTAGCCGTCGCTGGTGCCACGGAAGCGGGCCAGATCAGTATCGAAGCTGCCCGATTCGGTGTAGTTGGTGGTCTCGTAGCGGGCCAGCTGCATGGTGATGCCCACGTTGCTGTTGACATACCCCTGGTTGGACTCGGCCACGGCCAGCTGCACCAGCGACTGCATGTTGCCGCCATAGGCCGCCACGGCCGCATTGGTCGCCACCACCAGCACGCGGATGGTGGCCGGGGTGCCGGACGACGCCTGTGCGGTACCGATGCGATCGTTGGCGCCCATCGGGATTTTCGGCAGCTGGTTGTAGTCGGCCGGATGGTCGGCCGGCATCCGCGATTCGTCCACTTCCACCAGCACGTGGCGGTTGCCCAGCGGGCGCAGGCGATAGAGCTTGCCGTCCTTGCGGATCGACCCAGTGATGGTGTCGCCCGAGCGCACCAGGATCAGCGAATTGCCCGGATCGTCCTGGCCATTGGACGTGGCAGCGGTCAGCTTGTCCGAAGGGGAGCGGAACTGGCCGTACCAGATGCTGCCGCCATCGGGCAGCGCCTCCACCTTGCTGCGCACCGCCTGCACGCGCCGGCCGAGCAGTTCGAACTCGAGCTGCGGCTGCGCGGTGGCAGCTGCATCGACACGCACTTCCTGTACCGTCGCGGTGGACGGGGTGGCCAGCAGCTTGCCCAGCGCGGGCTCACTGTTTGCCGATGCACGGCTGATGACCGTCACTGGCTCCAACAACGGTGCCGCCTGCGCGGCCGCTGCCACCGACAAACCCAACACCAGGCCACCTGCCGCTTTGCCAATCGATCTGGACAACATTGCGTCGCTCCTTGAATGATGTGAACAGCGTTGATGCAGCACGCCCGGGTTTGCCGGGTTTGGCCATATGGCCTGCGTGGGCCGTGTGAATTCAATAGAAGACGGAGATGAAAATCAGGAACTGTGATCCACCGCATCTACGTTAATTAAGGTCAAAAGCATCACTACACTTCGCCAATACACCGCTTTCGCGCTACCGTGACGTAGCCACGACGGGACATGCACATGGCTCCATCGCAGGACACGGACGAAGATGTCGGCTTGCTGCGGATAGGCCTGTTCTTCGATGGCACCCGCAACAACGCACACAACCTGGCACGCGGTCGCCCCCGGGTTCCGCAGCCACGTCCGGCGCAGCTGCGTGCGGATGACGATTCGACCTACCAGAGCCGGCTGACCAGCAGCTACGACAACGGCCTGACCAACATCGCACGCCTGCAGCAGCTGTATCCGGACAGCCGCCGCGATGCGATGGCCACACCTTCGCTGTCGATCTACGTGGAAGGCGTGGGCACCCGCGACGATGCCGACGACGACCTGATCGGACTGGCGTTCGGCATCGGCGCCAGTGGTGTGCGCGCGAAAGTGCAGCGCGCGCTGCAGGTGCTGCTTCCGGCCGCACTGTCTGGACTATCCGCACGCTGGCAGCGACCGCTGCATGGCGTGCAGCTGGACCTGTTCGGTTATTCACGCGGCGCTGCTGCCGCACGTGACATCGCCAACCAACTTCAGGGCTGGGACGGCGTGCGCTGGCGCCAGCTGCTACAGGCCGCCGGCCTGTCCTGCACTGCGAACTTCGCCCCGGCCACGCCGGTGCTGCGCTTCATCGGGCTGTTCGACACCGTGGTCGCGGTCAATGGCGGCCGCGCCGAGGAACAGCCGCAACTGGCGCTGCGCAGTGGCATCGCACGCCACGTCGTGCAGCTCACCGCGCGTGATGAACATCGCCAGCACTATGCACTGACCAGCGTGGCGCCGCCGTTCACCGAGATTGCTCTGCCCGGCGTGCACGCCAACATCGGTGGCGGCTACAACCAGCTCGACGAAGGGCCCAAGCTGCTCAGTCGCCCGCGCCGGCAGTTGCTGCGCCGCCCCGCGGTTGCCGACTACCAGATTCCTCCACTGGCGATGCTGCAGGCCACCACGGCCTATGCTGAAACACAGGCCGATGCCGAACGCTGGCGACAGCAGCTGGGCGTGGACGAGAAGGAAATCTGGGTGGATGTCTGGCACCAGTGGCAGCAGCAGCGACGCGCCGGCAGCCGCAGCGTGCTGTTGTCACCGGTGCTGTATGTGACCGCCGCTGTGGTACTGCGCCGGCCCATCGACTGGCGTTACCAGCTGATCGCACTGCAGGTGATGCAGCAGCAGGCCATCGATGCCGGCGTGCAATGGACTGCAAATGCCGCCGAGGTTCCCGGCTGGGAACTGCCGTCCGCCCTGCGGCCTATCGCACGGCGCCTGGTGGCCGGACAGCCACTGACGGCGACACAGGAGGCGCTGCTGCGTCGGCGTTACCTGATGCAGTCGGCGCACTGGAACTTCGATGCGCTGGGCGACACCGCACTGACCTACGCCGCCGATGCCGGCGTCAGCGAACTGCCGTATCGACCAGGCCCTGGCTTGTTCTATATCAACCGGCCAACCGTGGATGGCAAGCGGGTGGTCCTGCCCAACGCATGACGCGCATCCACGCATGGCGTGGATCTACTGGTGCAGCCAGATGAAGTAGATCCACGCCATGCGTGGATGCCGCCAACCGGCGCGGATCAGCCCGCCTGTTCGATCAGGTTGGCCAGCTCATCCGCATCGAACCCGGCCAGCAGGCGCGCTTCGATGTTGAACGGTCCGTGCAGGTAGCCGCCGGCGTACTCCACCAGCAGTTCCTTGAAACGTGCACGCGGTTCGACACCGGCGCGGTCGCAGTACCAGCGGTACCAGCGCGAACCGGCGGCAACATGCGCCACTTCCTCACGCAGGATCACCTCCAGCACATCGGCGGTTTCGCCATCACCGACATTGCGCAGCTTCCCGATCATGCCCGGGGTGACGTCCAGGCCGCGCGCTTCCAGCACGCGCGGCACCAGCGCCATGCGTGCCAGGCCATCGTGCGCGGTCTTTTCGCACATTTCCCACAGGCCGTTGTGCGCGGGGAAGTCGGCGTAGTCGTGGCCATGCACCTGCAGGCGCTCCCGCAGCAGCATGAAATGCCGCGATTCGTCGTCGGCACAGCTGACCCAGTCGGCATGGAACGCCGACGGCAGGCCACGGAAGCGGTACACCGCGTCCCAGGCCAGGTCGATCGCGTTGAGTTCGATATGGGCGATGGCGTGGATGAAAGCGGCCCGCCCTTCCACGCCACCCAGTCCGCGCCGCGGCACTTCGCGCGGATGCACCAGCATCAGCTGCGCCGGCCGGCCCGGCATGCGGATCGGTTCCGGCGGTGGCGCATTGGCCGCCACCTTCAGGCGACCGGCACGGAACGCGGCCGCATACGCCTGGGTCAATGCGACCTTGCGCAGCGGATCGGCTTCAGCCAGGCACTGCTGCGCAGCGCGCAGCAGGTCGCCACCAACGTCGGGCACATCCACCACGCCTGATCCTCAGGCGCGGCGCTTGTGCTTGGCATCGTCCGACCGCAGCTGCTGGATGCGCTCGAAGTAGCCCGGTTCAATGCCGGTCGGGTAGTGGCCGTTGAAGCAGGACGAATCGAAGCTGCGCAGCGCCGGGTTGCCTTCGCTCACCGCCGCTTCCATGTCTTCCAGGTCCTGATAGATCAGCCAGTCGCAGCCCAGGTGGGCCTCGATCTCTTCCACCGTGCGGTTGTGCGCGACCAGCTCTTCAGCCGCCGGCATGTCGATGCCGTAGATGTTCGGGTAGCGCACCGGCGGCGCGGCGCTGGCCAGATAGACCTTGCGCGCGCCCGCGTCACGGGCCATCTGCACGATCTGCTGGCTGGTGGTGCCACGCACGATCGAATCGTCCACCAGCAGCACCACGCGGTTGCGGAACTCCAGGTGGATCGGGTTGAGCTTGCGGCGCACCGACTTCACGCGTTCGCCCTGCCCCGGCATGATGAAGGTGCGGCCGATGTAGCGGTTCTTGATGAAGCCCTCGCGGTACTTCACCCCAAGTACGTTGGAGATTTCCAGCGCCGCGTCGCGCGAGGTGTCCGGGATCGGGATGATGGTGTCGATGTCATGATCCGGGCGCAGGCGCAGGATCTTCTCGCCCAGCTTGATGCCCATGCGCATGCGCGCCTTGTGCACCGACACGTTGTCGATCATCGAGTCCGGGCGCGCGAAGTACACGTATTCGAAGATGCACGGGGTGTGCTCGGCCGGCTCGGCGCAGATCTCCGAGAACAGCTCGCCGCGTGCAGTGATGACCAGTGCCTCGCCCGGCTGCACGTCGCGCACGCGCTGGAAGCCCAGCACATCCAGCGCGGCCGACTCGGACGCCACGATGTACTCGTCACCCTCGGCATGGCTGCGCTTGCCCAGCACCAGCGGGCGGATGCCATGCGGGTCGCGGAAGGCGACCAGGCCCAGGCCCAGCACCACGCTGACCACCGCATAGCCGCCCTTGCAACGGCGGTGCACGCCGGCCACCGCGCGGATCGCGGCTTCCGGGCTGAGCTGGCGCTGCTGTTCCAGCTCGTAGGCGAACACGTTCAGCAGCACTTCGCTGTCCGAATCGGTGTTGACGTTGCGGCGGTCCTGTTCGAACACCTGCTGGCGCAGCGCCTCGGTATTGATCAGGTTGCCGTTGTGGGCCAGCGCGATGCCGTACGGCGAATTGACGTAGAACGGCTGCGCCTCGTCCATGCCTTCCGAACCGGCGGTCGGGTAACGCACGTGGGCGATGCCGACGCTGCCTTCCAGGGTGGACATGGTGCGGGCATCGAACACATCGCGGACCAGGCCGGTGGCCTTCTGCACGCGCAGGCGGCTGCCATTGGCGGTGGCGATGCCCGCCGCGTCCTGGCCACGGTGCTGGAGGACGGTCAAGCCGTCATACAACTGCCCGGCGACGTTCTGGTTGCCGACGATTCCGACGATGCCACACATGATGCGAGGTCTCCGCTGGGCTGTGCCCAGTTACAAGGAAGGTGGCCGTACCTGGCCGCGGTGGTCGCCGCGCACGCGGTCGACGTTGGCCGGATCGCCCGGCTCGATACTGTCCGGCAGTGCAGGAGCATCCGGGCGCACTTCCGCCGGATCGTAGGAATCGCCCTGTTCCGCTTTCGCAGGCCGCAGCCATCCGCTGCCTGCCACTACCTGGTTGAGGATGCCATTATCGCCTGCCGCGCCCGGCTTTCCCAACCCGGCGCCTGCGTTCTTGCCCAACTCCATCAATGCAGATGGGGACAGCGCGTCGGTCGGCAAGGCCTTGGGCAGCAGATCGGCCCCGGGAACCTCCCAGTGCGGCAGCTTGCTGTTCATCCACGCAACGGTGGGATTCAGCAGTGGCCGCACCGCCGAGCGCTGCCAGGAGGGCTCGGCAGTCAACGGGGTGAAACTGCCCAGCAGCAGCAGGATCGCGGCGATCAGGCCGCCCCGCACGGCCCCCAGCACCCCGCCCAGCAGGCGGTCCAGGCTGGTCAGCATGCTGCGGTGGACCAGAGCCTTGATGACCATGCCGATCACCGCAACCACGATCATCACGCCGATGCCGACGCCCAGGTAGCCGCCGACGAAGTGTTCGCCACCGGGGGCCGCCGGGGCAGCCCACCAATGGGCGGCATCATTGCCGAAGGCGAAGGCCGCCCACGCGGCCAGCAGCCACGACAGGGTGCCAATGACGATGCCGACGAAGCCGCGCAGCATCCCCAGCAGGGTGGAGGCGGCGATCACGATCAGCAGCACCACGTCGATCATGGCGCCCCGCTCCTTCGGCGGCGCTGGCAACGCGGCTGCGCGTGGGTCATGGGTGCGGCCGGACCATGCCGGCGACGCCGACCTTGGCGGCGACCTGCGCCTTCAGCTGCTCGGCATCGCCACGGTTGGCCACCGGCCCGACGCGGACGCGATGCAGGGTGCCCTTTTCGGTGCGCACCTGCTCGACAAAAGCACTGAAGCCGGCGGCGCGGACCTTGTCGCGCAGGGCGTTGGCATCGTTGGCCTGGCCGAACGCGCCCAGCTGCACGGCAAAGCCGACGCCGCTGGCGGCCGGTGCTGCCGGCGTGGCCGGGGCCGTTGCCGGCTTGCTCGCGGTGGCCTCCGGCTTCGGCTCGGGCTTCGGGGTTTCGGGCTTCGGCGCCGGCTTCGGCGGCTCGGGCTTGGCCGCCGGAGTGGTCGTTGCAGTCGGCGTACTCGGCGGCAGGCTTTCACTGCGCACCGGGTTGCTGCTGGCCGACGGCGCGGTGGCGGCGGATGGGGTACTGGCGCTCGGCGTAGCCGGTGCCGGGGTGGCTGCCACCGGGGCGCTGCTGTCCGCTGCGGCATCCAGGGTGATCACTTCGGCCTTCACATCGGCACGGATCTTCACCGCCTGCAGGCGGGCGGCCTCGGCCTGTGCACGGTCGGCGTACGGCCCCACGCGCACACGCCATGCCTGACGGCCGTTGATGATGGTCGCTTCTGCGAAGCCCGGCAGCTGCGAGCGCTGCAGGTAGGCAATCACGGCATCGGCGTCGGCCTTGCTGCCGTAGGCGCCGAAGGTGACGGCGTAGTTGCCGGCAGCAACCGCCGGGGAGGTGTCCACGGTCGGCGGCGTGGCCGGCGTGGCGGCGTCCTGCAGCGGCTTGGCCTGCCCGGTCTGCAGGCCGGTGGCACCACCGGCCGGAGCCACCAGCGGTAGTTCACGGGTTTCGAACTGGCCATCGGCCGGCGCGTCCGGCGCGGCGATCGGCACCGAGGCCACACCGCTGTCCGGTGCAGGTCCCTTGACCAGCATCGGCAGGAAAATCACGGCCAGTGCGACCAGCACGATGGCACCAATCAGACGCTGTTTCAGAGGCGTATCCACGTGAGGCGGCAACTGTCCGGAGGTTGCGGTCGATTATACGGGTGCCGGACCGGACGGCGTCGGGATTGGCTGAACGTGGCTCAGGCGTTGCGCTGCAGCCACTGCAACGCGGCGGCGGCGGTATGGAAGGAGCCAAACACCAGTACGCGGTCACCGCGCTCGGCCCGGTCCAGTACCTGCGCCAGCGCCTGCTCGACCGAAGCGGCCAGCTGCGCGCTGCCAGCATCGGTCTCGGCCAGGCGCGCCTGCAACTGGGCGGCACTCTGGCCGCGCGGGCCGTCCAGGCCGGCAAGGGTCCACTCGCCAACCACGCCCTGCAATGCCCGCACCACACCCACCGCGTCCTTGTCCTGCAATGCGGCATACACCGCCAAGGTGCGCCCGGCCGACGCTTCGGCCTTCAGCGCGCGGGCCAGCTGGCCCGCCGCCTGCGGGTTGTGCCCGACGTCGACGCGGATCTGCACGCCATCTCGCTCGAACGCCTGCAGCCGACCCGGGATACGCGCCGCCGCGATACCAGCGGCCCACGCCGCGCGCGGCACCGGCTTGTCCAGCGCGCGCAGCGCAGCAATGGCGGCACCCGCATTGGCCAGCTGGATCGGCCCGGCCAGCGCCGGGGTTGGCAGTTCCATGCGCAGGCCAACGTCCCGCCAGCGCCAGCGCTGGGCATCGATCGGCTCGTAGAAATAGTCGCTGCCGCCGCGGATCGCGTTGGCACCCACCAGGTAGGCCCGTGCGAGCACGCTCGACGGCGGGTCGGTCTCACCCAGGATCACCGGCTTCCAGCCACGGATGATGCCGGCCTTCTCGGTGCCGATTGCTTCGCGGTCTTCGCCCAGCCATTCGGCATGGTCGATGTCCACAGTGGTGATCACGGCCACATCGGCGTCGACGATGTTGACCGCATCCAGGCGACCGCCCAGACCCACTTCCAGAACCGCCAGGTCCAGCCCGGCGTCGGCGAACAGCTGCAGCGCGGCCAGCGTGCCGTACTCGAAATAGGTCAGCGTGGTCTCGCCGCGTGCGGCCTCGACGGCGTTGAACGCAGCAACCAGCGCCGCATCGTCCACGTCCTGGCCGTCGATGCGCACGCGCTCGTTGTAGCGCAGCAGATGCGGCGAGGTGTACGCGCCAACCTTCCAGCCGGCGGCACGTGCAATGGCTTCGATGAAGGTGACGGTCGAGCCCTTGCCGTTGGTGCCACCAACCACGATGGTGCGCTTGCCCGGCGCCCCCAGGCCCATCGCGGTGGCCACGGCGCGCACGCGCTCCAGGCCCATGTCGATGGTCGCCGGGTGCTGGCGTTCAATGTAGTCCAGCCAGTCGGCCAGGGTGGTCGGGGTGTTCGTCACGGCAGGGGTTCCAGCAGAAGCAGGTGGTTCGGGAATCAGAGGGCGCGGTGCTTGGCTTCGCCGAAGAACGGCGTGTGGTGGGCGCAGTCGTTCAGGCGCACCACTTCCAGGCTGTCCAGGTCGGCGCCTTCGAGCAGGTTGAGCGTGGTCGGTGCCTGGCGGAAGGTCCACAGCCGGGAAAGCGGCAGGCCCAGCACCTTGCACAGGATCACGCGGTTGACCGCATCGTGCGCAACCACCAGCAGGGTGTCGTGCTCGCCGAGGCCTTCGGTGGCGCGGGCCAGGCCACGCCAGCTGCGCTCCAGCACCAGGCGCAGCGATTCGCCGCCGGGCATCAACACCGTATCCGGCTCCTCGCGCCAGGCCTGCAGGCGCGACGGATCCTTCTCGTGGATCTCGCTGGCCAGCAACCCTTCCCATTCACCGTGGGCGATTTCCTGCAGCTCCGGCTCGGTCAGCAGCATGTCGGCGCGGGCGGCGCCAAGCGCCAGCTGCGCGGTCCGCTGCGCGCGCGACAGCGGCGAGGCGACGGCACGGGTGATGTCCACCGAGGCCAGGCGGGCACCCAGGGCCTGGGCCTGGGCTTCGCCGATCGGCGAAAGCGGGATGTCGATCTGGCCCTGGTAGCGGCCTTCGGCGTTCCACGGCGTTTCGCCGTGGCGGGCAAGCAGGATGCGCATGCGTGCAAGGGGTCCTGGGGGGAGGAGGTTTCCGCGTTTCGTTCACATCCTGTGAAGCACGCGGAACAGGGATGATACCTGTTCGGCGCACCGGGCCGGGCCGGGCATGAAAAAACCCCGCGACGTGGGTCGCGGGGTTTCGGGGTTTCCGGCCATCGGGTCGAGGTTGCCGGCCAGCGGCCGGCACTACCGCAACCGGTTTATTTCGCCAGGTTCAGTTCCTTCAGCAGCTGCGGCGCCGGCGCCACTTCCTGCATGATCCACTGCATGTAGCGGCTGTCGACGGCGATCATGCGGGTCATCACCGGGTCGAACACCCAGTTGGAGCTGACCGATTCCCAGTTGCCATCGAAGGCCAGGCCGACCAGCTTGCCGTTGGCGTCCAGCACCGGCGAACCCGAGTTGCCGCCGGTGATGTCCAGGTTGGACAGGAAGTTCACCGGCACCGAACCGATGCGCTTGTCTTCCAGGCCGCCGTAACGCTTGGCCTTGACCGCATCGAGCAGCGCCTTCGGCGAATCGAACGGATCTTCACCGGTCTCCTTCGCCGCCACGCCTTCCAGGGTGGTGAACGGGGTGTACGTCACGCCGTCCTTGCCATAGCCCATGACGTTGCCGAAGGTGATGCGCAGCGACAGGTTGGCGTCCGGGTAGACAAACTCACCCTGGCTCTTCTTGTAGTCGGCCACGGCCTGCAGGTACAGCGGGCGCGCGGTCAGCGATTCGCCTTCGCGGATCTTCTTCTGCTCTTCCTGCTTCAGCAGTGCCGGCATGACAGCCACGGCGTACTGGATGGCCGGATCGCTGCTGGCTTCAAACGCGGCACGGTCGGCCTTGAACCACTTCAGGCGTGCATCCAGGCTGCCCAGCTCGGTGCCCGACAGCTTGGCCACCACCGACTTCACCGCAGCGGCATCGCTGCCGGCCAGCCACTTGTTCAGCACGTCATTGTCGCGCTGCGCGGCCGGCAGGGCCACGTACTGCTCCAGCCAGTAGGCCTGCAGCTGCTGGTCCATCTTCGCCACGTAGCGACGATCCATCTGCTTCAGGCCACCTTCGATGGTGGTCAGGTCGCGTTCCTGGTAACCGGCTTCGCGTTCGGCATCCGGCTTGCTGCGCTCGATCGACAGGCGGTACAGGGTGATCGCCGCGCCAACGGCCGAGGTGTTGTTGAACTGGCCGACGAACAGGTCGCGTTCGCGGGTGGCCTTGCTGGTATCCAGATGCTTGAGCAGCTGCGCGTGTGCGGCCAGGGCCGGCTTGCCGGCAGCGCCCTGCTTCTTCAGCCACGCCAGCACGGCGGCTTCTTCAGCCTGCTTCTGGCCAGCGGCGTCGATGCGCTTGAAGCCTTCCAGCTGGCCCAGGTAGTTCTTGGCCACGTTGTTCATGCTGGCGGCGGTGGCGGCGTACTTCACCTTGACGTCGGCGTCGGCCTTGCCGGCGTCGGCGATCAGCTTCAGCACCGCGTTGTAGTGCTTGGCGATGGTCGGGTAGGTGAAGCTGGCGGTTTCGTTGAACTCACCGGCCAGCGCGTAGCGGTTGGTGCGGCCCGGGTAGCCGGCCACCATCACGAAGTCGTCGGCGCCCAGCGGCTGGTCGGCGAACTTCAGGAAGTGCTTGGGCTGGTACGGCACGTTGTCGGCGGCGAAGGCGGCCGGCTTGCCGTCCTTGCCGACGTAGGCGCGGTAGAACGAGAAATCGCCGGTGTGGCGTGGCCACATCCAGTTGTCGACGTCGCCGCCGAACTTGCCGACGCTGCCCGGGGGCGCGTAGACCAGGCGCACGTCCTTGATTTCCATGTTGCGGAACAGGCGGTAGGTGTTGCCGCCGGAGAAACTGTACAGGCGGCAGCGGAAACCGGCATCGGCCTCACAGGCGGCAACCTGGGCCTTGTCGAAGGCGTCCAGCGCGCGGCTGCGGGCCAACGGGTCGTTGCCGGCGGCGGCGATGGCGGCCTTGGCCTGGGCGGTGACGTCGGTGATCTGGTCGAGCACGAACACGCGGGCGTTCGGGCCGGCGCTCAGTTCGTCCTTCAGGGTCGGCGCGTTGAAGCCGTCCTTGATCAGGTTCTTCTGCGCGGTCGAATTCAGCTGGATGGCGCCATACGCGCAATGGTGGTTGGTGACCACCAGACCCTGCGGCGAGACGAAGCTGGCGGTGCAGCCGCCGAGGGCGACGACCGCGCCCATCGGGTCGCCGGTCAGGTTGGACAGCTGCTGCGGGGACAGCTTCAGGCCGGCCTTCTGCAGCGGGCCGGCGATTTCCGGCAGTTGCTGCGGCACCCACATGCCTTCAGCGGCATGGGCGATCTGGGCCAGGCCGAGGCTGGCGACGATGGAAAATGCAAGCAGGTTCGAGCGCATGGAGCAGCCCCTGGTAGTGGAACCCTCGATTGTAGCCCGCCGCCCTGCCCCGGCCGAACCCCGGAAGTCATGGGCCTGCTTCTTGCTCTGCCACGCGCACGTCGGCCGCGCACACGGAAATCGTCCAGAGGGGGCGTGGTCACCCTGGACGGGACCGTTGGCGCCATGGGCCGGGCGCATGCGACTGGCGGGTTGGGCAGGACGCCCAACCCCGGTCTTGCCGTGTGCGCAGGATAGCGCGCACGAGCAAGGCGCCATCGAGCACCATGGATGGGCTTTTGCGTGTCCCGGCCAGGGTGACCACGCCCCCTTTCCCGGATCAGGGAGGCGCCGCTGTTCGCAGTACGTTCGAAACGCCCACCGGCGCACGCCTTTCGTTCCACCACTGCACCCGCAGCGCAACATGGGAAATCCGCGCGGCACCCTATAATCCGCGCTTTCCCCCTGATGAGTTCCACCCCGATGGCGCAGCAAACGATGAAGGCCCTGGTCAAGCGCGAAGCAGCCAAGGGCATCTGGATGGAAGAGGTTCCGGTGCCGACTCCGGGCCCCAACCAGGTGTTGATCAAGCTCGAGAAGACCGCGATCTGCGGTACCGACCTGCACATCTACCTGTGGGACGAGTGGAGCCAGCGCACGATCAAGCCGGGCCTGACCATCGGCCATGAGTTCGTCGGCCGCATTGCCGAAATCGGCCCGGGCGTGACCGGCTACGAGATCGGCCAGCGCGTCTCGGCCGAAGGCCACATCGTCTGCGGTCATTGCCGCAACTGCCGGGGCGGCCGCCCGCACCTGTGTCCGAACACCGTCGGCATCGGCGTCAACGTCAACGGCGCGTTCGCCGAATACATGGTGATGCCGGCCAGCAACCTGTGGCCGATCCCGGACCAGATTCCGTCGGAGCTGGCCGCGTTCTTCGATCCTTACGGCAACGCCGCGCACTGTGCGCTCGAATTCGATGTGATCGGGGAGGACGTGCTGATCACCGGTGCCGGCCCGATCGGCATCATCGCCGCCGGCATCTGCAAGCACATCGGCGCGCGTAACGTAGTGGTGACCGACGTCAACGACTTCCGCCTGAAGCTGGCCGCCGACATGGGCGCTACCCGCGTGGTCAACGTGGCCAACCAGTCGCTGAAGGACGTGATGAAGGAACTGCACATGGAAGGCTTCGACGTGGGCCTGGAAATGAGCGGCAACCCGCGCGCTTTCAATGACATGCTCGACTGCATGTACCACGGCGGCAAGATCGCCATGCTCGGCATCATGCCCAAGGGCGCCGGCTGCGACTGGGACAAGATCATCTTCAAGGGCCTGACCGTGCAGGGCATCTACGGCCGCAAGATGTACGAGACCTGGTACAAGATGACCCAGCTGGTGCTGTCCGGTTTCCCGCTCGGCAAGGTGATGACCCACCAGCTGCCGATTGACGATTTCCAGAAGGGCTTCGACCTGATGGAAGAAGGCAAGGCCGGCAAGGTTGTTTTGAGCTGGAATTGACCCTTCGCCGTGCGCGATGGGTGGGTGCCGAGCTTGCTCGGCACACCTTGAAATTGAAAAAGGCGCCCGATGGGCGCCTTTTTCTTTGGTGTTGCCGGCCAGCGGCCGGCACTACCCGTAACGCCTTCGGCGTTACTTGCCGACGGCGACGCTCAGCATCACCCGGCTGTGGGCCAGCTTGCCGGAGTTGTCACGGCCGTTGCCGTCGGTGCCGTAGTAGCCCAGGCCGACGTTGAACAGGCCGAACTGGCGCGCGACGCCGACGTTCCAGTCGGTGTAGTCCTTGGCGATGCCGTCCTCGAAGGTGCTGCGACCGACGTTGGCATTCAGGGTGAAGTCTTTCGGCAGGCCCCAGCTGCCGCCCAGGCCGAAGTACCAGCCATCGGTGCTGCTGTTCCAGACATCGTTGGTGTAGGCGACCGTCAGCTTGTAGGTCTCATCCAGCGTGGTGGTGGTGATCAGCTCGTTGTAGTTCAGCTCGCTGGCACCGAGGTAGGTGTAGCGGTTCAGCAGGGCGTCGAAATTGACGCGGGGCGTGACGTCAACGCCATAGCCAATCTGGTAGTCGACCTCGGTGCTCGGGTCGCCCGGACCGAAGTCGACGCCCGAACCCCAGACACCGGCATACAGGCCGACCGGCGAGGTGTAGGTGAACCCCGCCTGCAGGGTCGGCTTTTCGTCGGTCTGTGAGACACCACGGAACAGGTAATCGGAAACGGCGGTGACGTTCCAGCTGTACGGCGATTCGTCTTCCTGGGCACTGGCGGTGAACGGGGCGGCCATGGACAGGGCAGCGGCAATGGCGAGGCAGGCACGGGCGTGCTTCATGAGCGTCTCCGGTGGGGGCGGTGGCGTGGCGCGGAAGGCGGGGCGGCCGGAGCGGGACAGCGCCGGTTCACGAATTTGAACCCGTTTGCTATTGCGATGCAACATGTGCCCGCTGTGGTGACGCCGCAACTGCGCCGGTTGGCAAGCGGCGATGCCCGGTAGAATCAGCGGTTTCCCCGCTCAGAACCGTGCCCACGCCATGACCGACCCCTCCTCCGCCCTGACCCGCCACTACGCCGAGGAACTGGACGCCATCCGCGCCCAGGGCCTGTTCAAGTCCGAGCGGATCATCACCAGCCCGCAGTCGGCCGAGATCACCCTCGACGACGGCCGCACGGTGCTGAATTTCTGTGCCAACAACTATCTGGGCCTGGCCGACCACCCGGACCTGATCCAGGCCGCCAAGGACGCGCTGGACAGCCACGGCTTCGGCATGGCGTCGGTGCGCTTCATCTGTGGCACCCAGGACCTGCACAAGCAGCTGGAGAAGCAGATCGCCGATTTCTTCGGCAAGCAGGACACCATCCTGTACGCGGCCTGCTTCGATGCCAATGGCGGCCTGTTCGAGCCACTGCTTGGCGAGAATGACGCGATCATTTCCGACGCACTGAACCATGCGTCGATCATCGACGGCGTGCGCCTGTGCAAGGCCAAGCGTTTCCGCTACGCCAACTGCGACATGGCCGACCTGGAAGCCCAGCTGCAGGCCGCCGATGCCGCCGGCTGCAAGACCAAGCTGATCACCACCGACGGCGTGTTCTCGATGGACGGCTTCATCGCGCCGCTGGACGAGATCACTGCGCTGGCGAAGAAGTACAACGCGCTGGTGCACATCGACGAATGCCACGCCACCGGTTTCCTTGGCGCCACCGGCCGCGGTTCGGCCGAGGTCAAGGGCGTGCTGGAGAAGATCGACATCATCACCGGCACCCTGGGCAAGGCCATGGGTGGCGCACTTGGCGGCTTCACCTGCGCCAGCGCCGAAGTGATCGAACTGCTGCGCCAGCGCTCGCGCCCGTACCTGTTCTCCAACTCGCTGCCGCCGCACGTGGTGGCCGCAGGCATCAAGGCATTCGAAATGCTGGCCGCCGCCGACGACCTGCGCAGCACGCTGGCCGAGAACACCGCCTACTTCCGCGAAAAAATGACCGCGGCCGGTTTCGACGTGAAGCCGGGCGTACATCCGATCAGCCCGGTGATGCTGTACGACGCGCCGCTGGCACAGAAGTTCGCCGAGCGCCTGCTCGAAGAAGGCATCTATGCGATCGGTTTCTTCTTCCCGGTGGTACCCAAGGGCCAGGCGCGCATCCGCACCCAGATCAGCGCCGCGCACAGCCGCGAGCATCTGGACCGCGCGATCGATGCATTCACGCGCATCGGCGTCGAACTGGGCGTGGTCAAGGGCTGACCGCACCGGGGTCGGATCCCCAGGGGTAGCGCCGGGCCATGCCCGGCGATTTCCCGAAAGCCGCGCCATGCGCTCGCCGGGCACGGCCCGGCGCTACCGAAATGACGCGCGACGCGCGTCACTTCTTTTTCTTCTTGCCCTTCGGCTCGTCCTTGCTGGCCACCACCACCGGCTTGGCGGCGGCATCCTGGCCATTGCCCTTGGCTACGCGGATACCGTTGGCCTTCATCCAGGCATCGAACTCATCGGCGGTCATCTTCTTGTCGCCGTTGCTCATCAGGAAGCGGTAACTGCCGCGACCATCCAGCTCCGGGGTCTTCACTTCCACCACCGGGGTCTCGGCCGGCGTTTCCGCCTTGGCCACCTTCTTGTGGCCACCACAGGCGCTCAGCAGCACCATCGGCAGAAGCAGGCCTGCGCAGCGCAGGGTTTGATTGAGGGTCAGGTGGTACATGGCAGGCTCCGTTCGGGATATTCGACAGCCAGGCGCCCCCTACGCCTGGAACGGCGGCCGGCAAACGCCGGCCACGGGCGATGATCAGCCCGGTGCAGCGGCCCCCAGCCGCTGCTGGTCGCTGACCTGCAGGACCCGCCACTGGCCCTTGCCGAGATCGCCGAGCTGCAGCCCGCCGATCGCGACCCGGACCAGGCGCAGCACCTGCAGGTCGAAGGCCGCCAACAGGCGGCGGATATGGCGATTGCGGCCCTCGTCGAGGACCACCTCCAGCCATGCGGTCTTGTCGCCACTGCGCAGTACGCGCACGGCACGGGCGGCGAGGAACTCGCCCTCGTCCTCCACGCCGGCCCGCAGTGCCGCCAGCGTGGCGTCATCGGGCAGGCCATCAACCTGCACGTGGTAGGTCTTGTCCGGCCCGGTCTGCGGGTCGGTCAGGCGCGCCGCCCACTGCGGATCGTTGCTGAACAGCAACAGCCCTTCACTGGCCTTGTCCAGGCGCCCGACCGGCGCGATCCACGGCAGCCCCGCGCCATCGAAACAGCGGTAGACGGTGTCGCGGCCGCGCTCGTCCTGCGCGGTGGTCACTACCCCGCGCGGTTTGTTGAGCATCAGGTACAGGCGCTGTGGCGCGCCCATGGGCTGGCCATCGACCTCGATCGGCGGCACCGGCTGGCCAATCGGAAATTCCGGGTCGCGCACGATCCGGCCGGACACGCGTACGCGGCCTTCGGCAATCCAGCGCGCGGCCTCGCTGCGCGAGCACACGCCGGCCTTGGACAGTACGCGCGCCAGGCCATGGCGGACACCGGCGGAAGCGGCAGCGGAAGTCGCACGCCCACGCGGTGCGTGGGAGCGGGCAGCGGGGGCAGCAGGTGGGCGGCGCGTGCGCAAGCCTCTGCTCCCCGCGGTGCTTATTTCTTGTCGACCGGCTTGGTCTCAGCCGGTGCTTCAGCCGCCGCCGGCGTGGCGGCCGGGGCCGGACGCGCCTTGACCACGCGCACACCGCGCGCCTTCATCCAGGCGTCGAACTCTTCGGCGGTCATGCGCTTGCCGTTCTGGCTCATGTCGAAGCGCCAGGGCGTGTTGTCGAATTCGGTCTGCGGCTTGTAGGCCGCCGGATCGTTCGGCTTCACCGCCGGTGCGCTAGGGATGGCCTTGGCGATGTTCTGGCAGCCGTCGATGCGCAGGCGCTGCAGCACCTGGTCCAGCGACTGCGACGGATCGTAGTTGCTGCTCAGCACACCGGCCGGCATGCCCAGCTGGTTGCCACGGATGTACAGCTCGTCGGCAACCGGCGCGATGGTCGTGGCCGGCAACGGCAGCGGCGAGGCGCTGGTGTTGACCGAGCAATCGACCGCAGCGTGGGCGGCGGGAACCAGGGCCAGCGCCAGGAAGGCGGCCGATGCAGAGCGCAGCATGAGGGGCATCCAGGAAAGGAAGGGACGCGGCGAGTTTAGCAATGCCGCGACAGCTTTCAAGCGCCACTTTCAATGAATACGGCAACTCATTGGTTTTAAGGATAAAAACCCGACGAACGGTTACTTGCAGACCACCAGATGCCTGGATTGAGTGCCGCAGAAACAACAAGACCCGGCCGAAGCCGGGTCCTGCTGTGTCCTACTGGCAGAGCGTCAGAACTTAGTTCTGGACGTTCAGCTCGGTACGACGGTTCTTGGCGCGACCTTCCGGGTTGTCCGAACCATCCGGGTTGGTGTTCGGAGCAATCGGACGGCTCTCGCCGTAGCCGATCGGGCCGACCAGGCGACCGGCGTCAACGCCGTTCTTGGTCAGGTAGTTGTACACGGCGGTGGCGCGACGCTCCGACAGCTTCTGGTTGTAAGCGTCGGTACCCTTCGAGTCGGTGTGACCGGCAACTTCAACGCGCAGATCCGGGTAACGCTTCAGGATCTCGGTGGCTTCGCTCAGGATCGCCACGGCGTCCGGACGCAGGTTCGACTTGTCGAAGTCGAAGTTGACGCCCTTCAGGTCGATGGAGACCGGCACCGGGCAACCGTCCGGACCGATGGTCTGACCCGGCTGCGAGTTCGGGCACTTGTCGTCGCAGTTGTTGACGCCGTCACCGTCGTCGTCCAGATCGGCGCAGCTCGGGGCAACCGGAGCCGGAGCCGGAGCAGCAGCGACCGGAGCCGGGCCCAGCGGGATCACGACGCCGACCGAAGCCAGCACGTCACCGAACCAGTCTTCGTTCGGAGCGGCAACGCTCTGGTCGTCGAAGTCAGCGCGGTAAGCCACTTCGGCGCGGACAGCAACGCGCTTTTCGAAGGTGGTCTGCAGGCCGACGCCCAGCTTGGCGGCAACGTTGCCGTCCTTACGCTGGCGCGGACCGTTGGCATTCAGCGCCGGGTACTCTTCTTCCGACTTCTGGTAGCCCAGGCCACCGACGATGTACGGGTTCCAGCCGCGGCCTTCCTTGATGAAGTGGCGACGCAGGTCCAGCGAGACGCCGTACTGCGACCAGTTCAGGTCCTTGTTCGAATCGAAGTTCGGGTTCTGATAGTTCAGCTCACCGTCCAGCGACCAGTTCGGGCTGATGAACTTGCCCAGGCCCAGGGTCACGAACGGAGCATCATTGGTCAGACGGTCGCTGTCCTGGAAGTTGAAGCCGGCCGAACCGGTCAGGTACCAGCGGTCATCGAACTCCTGCGCCGAAGCTGCCTGGGCGAAAGCCAGGCCGCCCAGCAGCGCGGCAGTAAGGATCTTCTTGTTCATTGAGTACAGCTCCTATTTCGGGGGTATGAAACCGGTAGAGGCATGGGCCAGCACAAGTGCGTCGATGTACGACAGCCGATTCAGCACGCCACCGCCGCGAACATTATGCTCAGGCGGGTGAAGGCCATGTTAACAGTCCCGTAACATGTGAAGTGTTGCGCCCGACCGTCCATCGGTCCGACGTTGAAACCCTATACAGGATGATGAAAATCCGCAAGACCCTCACGCTGCAAGGGTTTGACGGGGTTTAGGCGTTGGAAACGACACATTGCGCAGCGCGCTGCGATGAGCAGTTCAGCGTCTCTGCGAAAAGGTGAGGAACCTTATGATGGAACCACGAACCCAGCCGGAGCCGTGATGAAAGCCGTCGCCCTGAGTCGTGAGTCCGCCCCCGCGTTGTGCGATATCCGCCTTCCTCCGCCGCTGCCTCCACGGGGGCGCGACCTGCTGGTGCGGGTCGAGGCGATTTCGGTCAACCCGGTCGACGGCAAGCAGCGTGCCAGCACGGATCCAGCCACGCTCCAGGCACCTCGCATCCTTGGCTGGGACGCGGCCGGCGTAGTGGAGGCGATCGGCGACGAGGCCAGCCTGTTCGCGTCCGGTGATGAGGTCTATTACGCCGGTGATGTCACCCGCCCGGGGTGCAACGCGCAGTACCAATGGGTGGACGAACGGCTGGTCGCGCGCAAACCCACCACGCTGGATTTCGCCGAGGCCGCGGCACTGCCGCTGACCACGCTCACTGCCTGGGAACTGCTGTTCGAGCGCATGCCCCTGCGGCTGGATGATTGCCGCCACGCCGGCCAGAACCTGCTGGTGATCGGCGGTGCGGGCGGCGTCGGCTCGATGGCGATCCAGCTGGCCCGCCATGCGGGTTTCGAGGTGATCGCCACTGCGTCGCGCGAAGCCTCGGCCGACTGGTGCCGGCAGATGGGTGCCCGGCACGTGATCGATCACCGGCAGCCGCTCCAGGCCCAGCTGCATGCGCTCGGCATCGACGCGGTGCAGGTCGCACTCAACCTGGCCGACACCGACCAGTACTGGGATGAGCTGGGCCAGCTGCTGGCGCCGCAGGGACATGTCGGGCTGATCGTCGAGCCACGTGGCCCGCTGCACATCGGCGATCCCTACAAGGCCAAGTGCATCGGCATCCACTGGGAATTCATGTTCGCGCGCTCGCGCTTTGCCACCGCCGACCGCATCGAACAGCACCGCATCCTCAGCCGCGCCGCCAGCATGATCGATGCTGGCCAGCTGCGCGGCACGCTCAGTGAGTCACTGGGCACGATCAATGCGGCAAATCTGGACATTGCGCATCAGCGCCTGGCCAGCGGACGCACGGTGGGCAAGCTGGCACTGGTCGGCTGGGACGACTGAAGCGTCATGTAGAGCCGAGCCCATGCTCGGCTGGTGGTGCCAGGCAAAGCAGCCGAGCATGGGCTCGGCTCTACAGATTCCGCCTGTAGCGGCGGATTGGTCGGCATCTGTATCTATTGAAGTGACTGAATCGGGATTACGGTGGAAACAGATTCCTCTCCCCCGAGCCCACCGTGCCCACCGCCCTGCCCCTGCGCCTGCTGCAACTGATCACCGGCCTGTTCCTGTACGGCTTTGGTGCTTCGCTGATGATCCGTGCCGCCATCGGCGTGGCGCCGTGGGATGTGCTGTCACAGGGCATCGCCGCGCAGACCCCGCTCTCGTTTGGCCTGGCCACCAATGTGATTGGCGCACTGGTGCTGCTGCTGTGGTGGCCGCTGCGGCAGAAGCCGGGCGTCGGCACCGTGCTCAACGTGATGCTGATCGGTCCCTCCGCGCAGTTCGGGCTGTGGCTGCTGCCGCCGGCCGTCGGCCTTGGCTGGCAACTGACGATGTTCTGCGCGGGCATGCTGCTGGTGGCATTGGCCACCGGCCTGTACATCGGCGCCCGCCTCGGCCCGGGTCCACGCGATGGCCTCATGACCGGCCTGCATGCGCGCACCGGCTGGGCGATCTGGAAGGTGCGCAGCCTCATCGAAGGCAGCGTGCTGCTGCTGGGCTGGTGGCTGGGCGGCAACGTCGGCCTCGGCACCCTCGCCTTCGCCCTGCTGATCGGCCCGCTGTGCGGCGTCACCCTGGGCTGGTTCGGGATCGGCCGCCGCCCGGTCGTGCCGACCGCAGGCCGACAACCACAATCGCCCTGAGTTGACCCGAATGCCGGCCAGCGGCCGGCACTACCCCCCCCCCGAGTTCGGGGGCAGCGCTGCAGGCGCGATCCAGCGGCCCTTGCCCCGGCCGCCATTTCGCGGCACGCTTCGCGCTTCCGTACGCAAGCGTATCGACCATGTCGCCAGCCAACGAAAGCGCCTATCCCCATCTGTTCGCCCCGCTGGATCTGGGCTTCACCCAGGTGCGCAACCGCGTCCTGATGGGCTCGATGCACACCGGACTGGAAGATCGCGCCCGCGACTTCCCAAGGTTGGCGGCCTACTTCGCCGAACGCGCCGAGGGCGGCGTAGGCCTGATCGTCACCGGCGGCTTCGCACCGAACGTGGTGGGCTGGCTGAAGCCCTTTGGCGGCAAGTTGTCCTGGCCCTGGGAGGTACGCCCGCACCGGCAGCTCACCGCCGCCGCGCACCAGCACGGCGCGAAGATCTGCCTGCAGCTGCTGCACGCCGGCCGCTATGCCTATCACCCGCTGTCGGTGGCACCGTCGAAGCTGAAGGCGCCGATCAACCCGTTCACCCCGCGCGCGCTGTCGGCCAGTGGCGTCGAGCGGCATATCGCCGACTACGCGCGCAGCGCGAAGCTGGCCCGCGAGGCCGGCTACGACGGGGTGGAGGTGATGGGCTCGGAGGGCTACCTCATCAACGAGTTCATTGCCCCGCGCACCAACAAGCGCTCCGACCGCTGGGGTGGCGACGCCAACCAACGCATGCGCTTTGCAGTGGAGATCGTGCGCCGCATCCGCGAGGCCTGCGGCCCGGACTTCATCATCATCTACCGCCTGTCGCTGGTCGACCTGGTGGACGACGGCAGCAACTGGGACGAGATCGTGCAGCAGGCGCAGGCCATCGAGGCGGCTGGCGCGACGATCATCAATTCCGGCATCGGCTGGCACGAGGCGCGCATTCCGACCATCGCCACCTCGGTGCCGCGTGCGGCCTTCGCCGGTGTCACCGCCAAACTGAAACCGCATGTGACGCTGCCGCTGGTGGCGACCAACCGCATCAACATGCCCGACGTCGCCGAACGCATCCTCGCCGGCGGCGGCGCCGACATGGTGTCGCTGGCACGTCCGCTGCTGGCCGACCCGCAATGGCCCAACAAGGCCCGTGCAGGCCGCGCGGAAGCGATCAATACCTGCATCGCCTGCAACCAGGCCTGCCTGGACCACGTGTTCGAGAACAAGCTGGCCAGCTGCCTGGTCAATCCGCGCGCCGCGCACGAGACCGAACTGGTCTATCGCCCCACCCTCGCGCCGAAGAAGGTTGCCGTGGTCGGTGCCGGCCCGGCCGGCCTGGCCTGTGCCACTGTCGCGGCCCAGCGTGGCCACCAGGTCACCCTGTTCGATGCCCACGATGAGATCGGCGGCCAGTTCAACGTGGCCAAGCGCATCCCCGGCAAGGAAGAGTTCCACGAAACCCTGCGCTATTTCCGCCACAAGCTGGCCGAAACCGGCGTGCAGCTGCGCCTGAACACCCGCGCCGACGCGTCCAGCCTGGCCGGCTTCGACGAGGTGGTGCTGGCCACCGGCATCACCCCGCGCAAGGTCAGCTTCCCCGGCGCCGACCACGCCAAGGTGGTCAGTTATCTGGACGTACTGCTGGGCCGCGTCGAAGTGGGCGCCACTGCCGCGATCATCGGCGCCGGCGGCATCGGCTTCGACGTCGGCGAATTCCTCAGCCACGCTGGCGAGTCGCCATCGCTGGACCCGCAGCGCTGGATGGCCGAATGGGGCGTGGACGCCAGCTTCGAGGCACGCGGCTCGCTGGGCCGGCCCGAGGTCGAGCCGTCACCGCGGCGCTTGTGGCTGCTGCAGCGCAGCCCGGGCAAGCCGGGCGCGCGGCTGGGCAAGACCACCGGCTGGATCCATCGCGCCACGCTGAAGGCCAAGGGCGTGCGCATGCTCGGTGGCGTCGAGTATCTGGGGGTGGACGACGAGGGCCTGCGCATCCGCGTGGAAGGCAGCGAACAGTTGCTGCCGGTAGACCATGTGGTGATCTGCGCCGGGCAGGAACCGAACCGCGCATTGCAGGCCGAACTGCAGGCCGCCGGCATCAACGCGCAGCTGATCGGCGGTGCCGATGTAGCGGCCGAACTGGACGCCAAGCGGGCCATCGACCAGGGCAGCCGGGTGGCCGCCACGCTCTGATGAGCGCCTGAATGGGGGACGGAATGTGATTTCCGTCACCTCCGTGGAACCTGAATGTCAAGCCGGGCGGTTCACGATGGGTTCGGCTATGCCCCCCTACCTTGCGCCATCTTTCCGCTCACCAGCCAGTTTCCGGTGAGCTGGCGTGGCCCCACCGATCAGTACTGATCGATTCTTTTTGGGGCTGCCCACGGGGCGGCCCCGATGGCCGCCTCCCCATGACGCCAAGTCGTACCCCGCCTCCTGTCGCCCCCGCGGCCGGAACCGGAAGGTGCGGCCCATACGGAGCAAGGAGTTATATGAAACTGGCCTGGATTCTCTGGCTGTCGCAGTTGTTGCCGCAGCCGGCCGCTGATTCACTGTGTCTGAGCACCACCGTTTACCTGGAAGCCCGCGACCAGACCCTGCGCGGCCAGCAGGCCGTCGCCGAGGTCGCCCTGCGTCGCCTTGACAGCGGCCTGTGGGGCGACTCGATGTGCCAGGTCGTCACCGCGCGCAAGCAGTTCGCACCGACCATCGTCTCCCCCGGCACCCAGCTGGGCAATGACGCGGCGTGGAGCGAGGCGATGAACGTCGCTTTCGACGCCGAGCGCAACTGGGCGCTGCCGGCCGGCGAGCGCCGCGAGATCGTGCCCGGTGCCAGCCATTTCGCCGCGCTGTCCATCGCCAGCCCGAACTGGCGCAACGCCTACCAGGTGGCCACCATCGGCGATCACACCTTCTATAAGGTGCAGAACCTCAAGCCGCGGCAGTCGTAACGATCCGTGCCGGCGGCAGCGTTGCCGCCTGCCGGCAGGCTCTGGGATAGTGGGCGTTTCCCGCCCGCATCACCTGGAGTTCCCATGAAGCTGTACAGCAAGCCCGGTGCCTGTTCCACCGCCGACCACATCGCCCTGCAGTGGACCGGCCAGCCGTTCGAGGTTGAACTGCTGAACAAGGACACCCTGAAGGGTCCGGAATTCCTCAAGATCAATCCGGCCGGCGCGGTGCCCGCGCTGGTCGACGGCGACTTCGTGCTGCTGCAGAACGCCGCGATCATGGGCTATATCGCCGATCGCTTCCCGCAGGCCGGCCTCGGCGGTGACGGCAGCCCGCGCCAGCGCGCCGAAGCCACCCGCTGGCTGGCCTTCGTCAATTCCGACGTGCATCCGGCCTTCTCGCCGCTGTTCGCGCCGGGCAAGTTCATCGCCGACGAGAGCCAGTTCGATGCGATCCGCGCCGCCGCGCACAAGCGCCTGCGTGGCCTGTTCGAGACCGCCGACAGGCAGCTGGCCGACAAGCCGTGGCTGGCCGGCTTCCGCAGCTTCGCCGACCCGTACTTCTACATCACCCTGCGCTGGGCCGCCGGTACCAAGGTCGACCTGTCGGGCCTGGACAACCTGGCCGCCTACAAGGCGCGCATGGACGCCGATGCCGGCGTGCAGGCCGCACTGAAGGCCGAAGGGCTGGCCTGACCTTGGTCAGGGGTCGGATCCGCCTGCGCCGCAGGCGGCTCCGACCCCCTCGATTTCATTCGCGCGATCAGCCGATCTGGCGGATCACTTCCCCCTTGGCATCGCGCAGGTAGGTCGGCACCACTTCGATGCGCAGCGCCCCCGCCAGCGGGTAAACCCCGCGCTCGGCGCGCACCCCTGCCAGGGCCTGCAGGCCCGCCTCGTCCAGTGACCAGCGCGCGCTGTCGGCGGATACGTCCGCCGCTTCACCGCCCCCGTTCGCGACGAACTCCCACTGCCGCTCGCGGCTGACCAGTTCCAGCGATCTGCCGTGGCGCAGGCGCAAGGGCAGCAGCTCGCACACGCTGGCCACCTGGCCGGCGCCGAGCACCAGCGTGGTGACGCCCGCCTCCTGCCGCCAGTCCAACGTCTCGATGAACAGCATGCCGGTGCTGGAGCCCTCGCGCTCGCTGCCTTCCCGCACCTGCGCGGCAAGCGCCTGGTCCTCCAGCAGGTTGCCGCGGTGCAGGTCGCTGATCCACAGTGGCATTGCCGGCTGCAGTACCTGCAGCACGCCGCGCGTGGACCAGCGCTTGACCGCTTCCATCTCCTCATCGGTCAGCCCGACCAGCTGCAGGAACTGCAGGTGGCCATTGGCGGTGTCGCGTGCCGGCAACTGCGGGTCGGCAATGAACGCCAGATGGCACAGCCGCGTGTCGGTCTCCAGCGCGATCGGGCCGTTGGCATTCAGATGGTGGCCATCCTCGAACACGTTGCCGCTGGCGAACACATAACGCGCCAGGTTCTGCAGCAGGTTCATCGGCCACACCGGCGGCGTGCTGTCGGCGTTCTCAGCGGCTTCGGCGGCGAGACGGACGTCAGCTCGAAACCATAGCCGCTGGTGGCGGCATCACTGCTCTCCTTGGCATACAGCTCGGAGAAGCCGTAAGTCACGTAGTGCCAGTGGGGTACCGGCGCATCCGCCCAGTACACGCTGATGCCATCGAGCGGATCCTGGCCACCGAGCGTGTACGGAAGCGCGGTGCCGAAGTGACGTGGCTCCTGCCCGGCATACAGCGGCGCCAGCGCCGCATTGATCGCGTCCCAGCCGGGGGTATCGGTGTCGTCGTGGTCGTCCTGCACGCGGGACTCCTTGTGGGGAAGTGAACCGATCACTTTACGCGGTGGCTCAGGCCTGCACGACCTCACCACCACCCTTGACCACGGCGGCCTGAGTTTCCTGCCACCAGCGCTGTGCCAGCGCCGGGCTGCGCGCCTTGCCCACCGCTGCCAGCAGTTCCGGGCACAGGCGTTCCAGCGCCAGCGCATCGGTACAGCGTTCGATCTTCAACTGCATGAAGTAGCCCTTCAGGCCCAGATGGCGCCGCACCGCATCGCTCATCGCGTCGTACAGCTGCTGGTACAGCGCCGGGTCCTGTTCGCGACCGGTGCTGATGCCACGCGCCGGCACGACCTCTGCACTTCCGCCGATCACTTCGATCAGTCCCTGCGCGGCCAGCTGCTCCAGCGCATCGGCAGGCGCGCGCAGGCCTTCCAACAGGCCGCGCAGTTCAGTGTCGTCGCGTCGGCCATCGACCATCAGCAGGATCGAGCGCAGTGCCGCCGGCAGGCGCCGGCCACGGTCTTCGATTTCCTGACGGCCAGCAGCCGTCTTGGCGTGCAGCAGTGCCATTGCCTCCCCCTCCCTCGATGCGCAATACCGGCGGGCCCTCGCGGGCGCGCTCCCCTGTGTGCCATCCCCGGACGGCACGCGCCTTCCCCGGCGCGCGCCGCGTATTGCAGGTCGATGACAGGCCGAGCTTAGCGCAAGTGCCGCGGGTAGTGCCGGCCGCTGGCCGGCAACCTCGGGATTGATGGGGGTGCCGGCCAGCGGCCGGCACTACCGGATCAACGGCCCAGCGCCCGGCGGATCTCCTCCAGCGCGCCGGGGTCGTCCAGCGTCGACAGATCGCCCGGGTCGCGCTGCTCGGCCAACGCCTGCAACGAGCGCCGCAGCAGCTTGCCCGAACGGGTCTTGGGCAGCGCGTTGACCACGTGCACGTGCGCCGGGCGCGCCACCGCGCCGAGCGAGGTGGTCACCGTGGCCATCATCTCGGCCACCACTTCCGCCGGATCCTCGCCATCCAGGCCCTGCTTGAGGGTGACGAACACCAGCGGCACCTGCCCCTTCAATTCGTCCTTGACCCCGATCACGGCAGCCTCGGCCACGCGCGGGTGGCTCGAAATGGCCTCTTCGATCTCGCGCGTGCCCAGCCGGTGCCCGGCCACGTTGATCACATCATCGGTACGGCCGAGGATGAAGGTGTAGCCATCGTCGTCGCGGATCGCCCAGTCCAGCGAGCTGTACAGCAGTTCCTTGAAATGGCTGAAGTAGCTCTGCAGGAAACGGTTGTCGTCGTTCCACACGGTGCTCATGCAGCCAGGCGGCAACGGCGGCGACACCACCAGCACCCCCTTCTGCCCCGGTGCGACTTCCTCGCCGGTGTTCTCGTCGATCACCTTCATCCGGTAGCCAAGATTGGGGAAGCCCGGCGAACCGAAGCGCACCGGCTTCATCTCCAGGCCCGGCAGCAGGGTCAGAGCCGGCCAGCCGGTCTCGGTCTGCCAGTAGTTGTCGATGATCGGCTTGCCCAGCGCTTCGCTGATCCAGTGCGCGGTCGGTTCGTCCAGCGGCTCGCCGGCCAGGAACAGGTACTTCAGGGCGCGCAGGTCGTGGCGATGGATGAAGTCCGCATCGTGCTTCTTCAGTACGCGGATGGCGGTGGGCGACGAGAACATGGTGCGCACGTTGTACTGCTCGCACAGCGCCCACCAGATGCCCGGATCCGGATTCGTCGGCAGCCCTTCGTACAGCAGCGAGGTGCAGCCACCGATCAGCGGGCCGTACACGTTGTAGGAATGGCCCACCGCCCAGCCGACATCGGAGGTGGAGAACATTACCTGCCCCGGCTTGCAGTCGAATACGGTTTCCATCGACTGCGCCATCGCCACCGCGTAGCCGCCCACATCGCGCTGCACGCCCTTCGGCTTGCCGGTGGTGCCGGAGGTGTACAGCAGGTAGCTCGGCTCACTCGCTTCCAGCCACTGCACCGGCACATCCACTTCCCCGATCTGTGCACGCAGCGTGGCGTACTCCACATCACGGCCCGGCACGCGTGGTTCGGCGGCATCCAGCCCGCGCGACACGATCAGCACATGCGGTGGCGGCGAAGCCGCTTCGGCGCAGGCCGCGTCAACCATCGGCTTGTACGGAATCAGCTTGCCACCGCGCATGCCGGCATCGGCGGCGATGAGCAGCTTCGGCTTCGCATCGTCGATGCGCAGCGCCAGGTTGTGCGCGGCGAAGCCACCAAACACCACCGAGTGCACCGCACCGATGCGCGCACAGGCCAGCATCGCGAACACGGCTTCGGCCATGTTCGGCATGTAGATCACCACGCGGTCACCATGGCCGACGCCGAGGTGCCTGAGCACGGCGGCGAAGTCGTTCACTTCGCGATACAGCTGGCGATAGGTGATTTCGCGGGTGCTGTTGGTTTCGGTGGAGATGGCGACCAGTGCGAGCTGGTCGGCGCGCTCGGCCAGGTGGCGGTCGACGGCGTTGTAGCAGAGATTGGTTTCGCCGCCGACGAACCAGCGCCGGAACGGCGGATTGCTGTAGTCGAGCACCTGCTGCGGCGGTTTGTGCCAATGGATGCGCTTGGCTTCCTCGCCCCAGAAGGCCTCCGGCTCGTCGATCGAGCGACGGTAGGTTTCCTCGTAGTTCATGACGCAGCCCTCCCAGACGAAGTCATGGGTTCGAGGATAGTCCGGCGCTGGCGCGCGGGCCGCCCTACCTTGGTAGGGGGGTGGGGTTTGTTATGCAGGGCTTGCAGCCCTGCACCCGTGGTAGTGCCGGCCGCTGGCCGGCAACCTCAGAAGCAACAGCCGAAGCAACAGCGGGTTTCCCGTGGGATGGCGGGGTGGGTCCGGTTGCGGGGGACGCCGTGAATCCGTCCATGGAGGCTCGGTCGCCGCTTGCTCGTGTGCGCAGTCCTGCGCACACGGCAAGACCGGGGTTGGGCGTCCTGCCCAACCCGCCCGAGGCATGCCTCGGGCCCATGCGGCTCACGCCCCCGCAACCGGACCCACCCCGCCTTCGACAGTTTCCTGCCATCTGTCGGAACGGCGTATTGCTCTGGTGGGTGTCGACCTTGGTCGACACGGTAGATCCACGCCATGCGTGGATCCTTTTCGATCAATTGTCGAAATATTCGATTCCGATGGATTTGATCCACGCAAAGCGTGGATAGACCATCCGTCACCGGAGATCTGTCGAAGGCGGGGCGGTGTGGGTTGGCAGGACCGTTGGCGCCATGGATGGCGCCATCGAGCCCCCATGGGTAAGGGCGCTTTGCTTGCGAAGCACTGCTACGCAAGCGCCCGAACGCCCAGCCGCCAGCGGCTGGGCCGGACCGCGGAGCGGGGTTTACGGCGTGTCCTGCCAACCCACACCGCCCCGCCCAACAAGTAGAAAGCCAGAGCCGCCTTGGCCTTTCGCGTTGCTCCGGTTCGTAGCAGGTGCAGGGCTGCAAGCCCTGCCGAACCCCTAGAACGGAGCCGCAGACTCGAACGCGAGCACCTCGCCCGTCACCGGGTGGGTGAACTGCAGGCTGCACGCATGCAGATGCACGCGCTGCGCCGGTGCCGCGTCATACAGCACGTCGCCAACAATCGGATGGCCAATACTGGCCATGTGCAACCGCAGCTGATGGCTGCGGCCGGTGATCGGTTCCAACGCCACGCGCGTGCGCCGCGCTTCAACATCGCGCACCAGCACGCGCCAACGCGTCAGCGCCGGCTTGCCGCGCTCATGGTCGACCATCTGCTTCGGCCGGTTCGGCCAGTCCACGATCAGCGGCAGGTCCACTTCGCCGGTGTCGCGTTCGAGCAGCCCCTGCACCACCGCTTCATACCGCTTGCCAACCTGGCGCTGCTCGAACTGCATCGACAACGCCGCCTGCATGTCCTTGCCGCGCGCATGCAGCAGCAGGCCGGAAGTCACCTGGTCCAGGCGGTGCACGGTCAACGCATCCGGATACAGCGCCTGCAGGCACGCGACCACGCAGTCCTGGTTCTCGGCGCTGCGGCCGGGTACGGACAACAGGCCAGCCGGCTTCTCGGCCACCAGCAGTGCGTCATCGATGTAGTGCAGGTGGATCATGCGGTTCCAGGAATTCCAAATGAAAACGGGGAAGCCGAAGCCTCCCCGCTTTCTGCGTACCAACCAGCGGTCGGTACCTACCTTGATGGAAGACGTACCGTCCGGAGCCGGTACCGCCTGCATCAGCCCAGCAGGTGGGCGACGCCGGCGCGCTCTTCTTCCAGCTCGGCCAGGGTCTTGTCGATGTACTTCTGGCTGAAGTCGTCGATCGGCAGATCCTTGACCAGGGTGTACTTGCCGTTCTCGGTGGTCACGGCAAAACCGAAGATCACGCCTTCCGGAATGCCGTAGGAACCGTCGGACGGCACGCCCATGGTGACCCACTTGCCGTTGCTGCCCAGCACCCAGTCACGCACGTGGTCGATGGCGGCGTTGGCGGCCGAAGCAGCCGAGGACGAGCCGCGGGCTTCGATGATCGCCGCGCCGCGCTTGCCGACGGTCGGGATGAAGGTGTTGGCGTTCCACTCCTGGTCGTTGATCGCATCGGCGATCGACGCACCATCGGCGGTGGCGAAACGGTAGTCCGGGTACATGGTCGGGCTGTGGTTGCCCCACACCACCAGCTTCTCCATGCCACCGACCGGCTTGCCGAGCTTGGCCGACAGCTGGCTCAGCGCGCGGTTGTGGTCCAGGCGCAGCATGGCGGTGAAGTTTTCCGGCTTCAGGTCCGGGGCCGACTTCATGGCGATGTAGGCGTTGGTGTTGGCCGGGTTGCCGACCACCAGCACCTTCACGTCACGGCTGGCGACCTTGTTCAGCGCCGCGCCCTGGGCGGTGAAGATCTTGGCGTTTTCCAGCAGCAGGTCCTTGCGCTCCATGCCCGGGCCGCGCGGACGCGCGCCGACCAGCAGGGCGATGTCGGCGTCCTTGAACGCGACTTCGGCGTCATCGGTGCCGACCATGCCGGCCAGCAGCGGGAAGGCGCAGTCTTCCAGCTCCATCATCACGCCCTTCAGGGCGGCCTGGGCCTTGTCGACCGGCAGTTCCAGCAGCTGCAGGATGACCGGCTGGTCCTTGCCCAGCATTTCGCCGGAGGCGATGCGGAACAGCAGGGCATAACCGATCTGGCCGGCGGCGCCGGTCACGGCAACACGAACGGGTGCTTTCATGGGGGTTTCCTCTTGCTTGCAAGCGTTTGATGGGACGCCGCGGGCGGAGCCACGCAGGCCTGGCGGGCGGCGGGGAACAGGGAAACGGCCACCCGTGGGTGGCCGTTTCGAAGGGGGATCAGGCGGCGAGGTGCTTGTTCCACTCGGCGACGCGGTCGGCCTGGGCGGCCAGCACGGCGTCGACGTCGCCTTCCAGGGTGATCGAATGGATCACGTCGCCCTGCTTGACCGAATCGACGATGGCCTGGCCTTCCAGGACCTTGCCGAAGACGGTGTGGCGGCCGTCCAGCCAATCGGTCTTGATGTGGGTGATGAAGAACTGGCTGCCGTTGGTGTTCGGGCCGGCGTTGGCCATCGACAGCGAGCCGACCTCGTGCTTCACGCCATTCTTTTCGTCTTCGAACTTGTAGCCCGGGCCGCCGGTGCCACGGCCCTGCGGGCAGCCGCCCTGGATCATGAAGTCGGCGATCACGCGATGGAAGATCAGGCCGTCATAGAAGCCGTGCTTGACCAGGTTCACGAAGTTGGCCACGGTCAGCGGCGCCTTGTCGGCGAACAGCTCGACCTTGATCGGGCCCTGGGTGGTGTCGAAAGTGGCGATGAGGGACATGAAGATCCTTGATGCAGAGGGGAACGCGTCTAGCCACCTAGTTTACACCTGCCTTGCGGCGGCGGCGGCTTCGACCATGGGCGCAGACCCGGGCTTCAGCCGCCGGCGGGGCAGCCCGCGCGACGGTCCTGGCGGCCTCGGCCGTGTGGCGGCCCAGCTGAATGGGCCCCGTGACGGGCGTGAAATCCACCTTTTCGCGAATCGTCAAGTTCGACGTATAATGTTGGACTTCTTTTTCCAAATCCGGCGCCGACTGGCCCCCTTTCGTATGTCCATCGAAAATCTTCGCAACATCGCCATCGTCGCCCACGTCGACCATGGCAAGACCACCCTGGTCGACCAGCTGCTGAAGCAGTCCGGCACCCTGTCCGAGCGTACCGTCCTCGCCGAGCGCGTGATGGACAGCAACGACCAGGAAAAGGAACGCGGCATCACCATCCTGGCCAAGAACACCGCCATCACCTGGGAAGACAAGAAGACCGGCATCAAGAACCGGATCAACATCGTCGACACCCCCGGCCACGCCGACTTCGGCGGTGAGGTCGAGCGCGTGCTGTCGATGGTCGACACCGTGCTGATCCTGGTCGATGCGATGGACGGCCCGATGCCGCAGACCCGCTTCGTTACCCAGAAGGCCTTCGCGATGGGCTTCAAGCCGATCGTCGTGGTCAACAAGGTCGACCGTCCGGGCGCCCGTCCGGAGTGGGTGATCGACCAGGTCTTCGACCTGTTCGACAAGCTCGGTGCCACCAACGAGCAGCTGGACTTCCCGATCGTCTACGCCTCGGGCCTCAACGGCTACGCGGGCCTGGAAGACACCGTGCGCGACGGCGACATGACCCCGCTGTACGAAGCGATCATGAAGCACGCGCCGAAGCCGGAAGTGGACCCGGAAGGCCCGTTCCAGATGCGCATCAGCCAGCTGGACTACAACAACTTCGTGGGCGTGATCGGCATCGGCCGCATCCAGCGCGGCACCCTGAAGAAGAACATGCAGGTCGCGGTCATCGACCGTGAAGGCAAGAAGCGCAACGGCAAGGTGCTGCAGGTGCTGGGCTTCATGGGCCTGGAGCGCATCGAGCAGGATTCGGCCGAGGCCGGCGACATCGTGGCCATCTCCGGCATCCAGGAGCTGACCATCTCCGACACCATCTGCGCACCGGACTTCCCGGAAGCCCTGCCGGCGCTGACCGTCGACGAGCCGACCATCTCGATGACCTTCCAGGTGAACAACTCGCCGTTCGCCGGCAACAAGGACCTGTCCGGTGGCAAGTTCCTGACCAGCCGCCAGATCAAGGACCGCCTGGACCGTGAAAAGGTCCACAACGTGGCCCTGAAGGTCGAGCAGCTGGAAGACGCCGACAAGTTCCTGGTCTCCGGCCGTGGCGAACTGCACCTGTCGGTGCTGATCGAGAACATGCGCCGCGAAGGCTACGAGCTGGCCGTGTCGCGCCCGGAAGTGATCATCAAGGAAATCGACGGCCAGCTGATGGAGCCGATCGAGCAGCTGGTGGTGGACATCGAAGAAGTCCACCAGGGCGGCGTGATGGAAAAGCTGGGCACCCGCAAGGGCCAGTTGAAGAACATGGAATCGGACGGCAAGGGCCGCGTGCGCCTGGAATACCAGATCCCGGCCCGTGGCCTGATTGGTTTCCAGAACGAGTTCAAGACCCTGACCCAGGGTTCGGGCCTGCTGTTCCATGTGTTCGACCACTACGGCCCGAAGGAACAGGGCGCGATCGCCAAGCGCATCAACGGCGTGATGATCGCCAATGCGCCGGGCGTCACCCCGGCCTACTCGCTGGGCCCACTGCAGGAACGCGGCAAGCTCTTCGCCGCCGAAGGTGACAACGTGTATGAAGGCCAGCTGGTCGGCATCCACTCCAAGGACAACGACCTGACCGTCAACGCGATCAAGACCAAGCCGCTGACCAACATGCGCGCTTCGGGCAAGGATGATGCGATCCAGCTGACCCCGGCGATCAAGTACTCGCTGGAACAGGCCCTGGACTTCATCGAAGACGACGAGCTGGTCGAGATCACCCCGAAGGAGATCCGCCTGCGCAAGAAGTTCCTGACCGAGAGCGACCGCAAGAAGGCTTCGCGCGGCGGCTGAGCCAGCACCCCGTGAGCCAGAGCGGCTACAACCCGGATCCACACCGGCATCCGGGCCTGCACGTCATCGCCCTGCTCGAAGCGAGCAAGGCGATGCTGGCACTGTTGGCTGCCACCGGGCTGGAAGTGCTCGGACCGCAGCCGCTGCGGCACGGCATCATGGCCCTGATCCGGCGTTTCAGCCTGGATCCGGACCACGGCACCCTGCCCTCGCTGCTGCACATGATCAGCCCCGACGCGGTCCACCTGGCCGCGGCGGGGATGATCGGTTACGGACTGCTGCACCTGGTCGAAGCCTGGGGCCTGTGGCGGGCCAAGGCCTGGGCCTCCTGGCTGGGTTGCCTGACCGCTGCCCTGTACCTGCCCTTCGACATCTTCGCGATCATCCGCCATCCCGGCTGGCCGTCGTGGACGATCCTGGCGATTAACCTGATCGTGGTCTACGTACTCGCCCGCGACCTGCGCAAGCGCCACCGCTGAGCACTCGCTACACTGGGGATTGGAGCCGACCAAGCCGCCCCATGCGCCTGTCCTTGCCGCCTCTGCTGACCTGCCTGCTCGCCGCGCTGCCGGCGCTGCTTTCGGCTGGCTGCAGCCCGGCCACGCCCAGCGCGCATGCGGCCGAACCTGCGAGCCGCAACGTGCCGTTCCCGTACGCCGAAACCGATATTGCCGACCTGCAGGCGCGGATGACCGCCGGTGAACTGGACAGCACCACCCTGACCCAGGCCTACCTGCAGCGCATCGCCGCCCTCGACCGCGCCGGGCCGCGCCTGCGCGCGGTGATCGAGCTCAACTCCGATGCCCTGAAGGAAGCCGCCGCGCGCGACCGCGAGCGCCGTAGCGGCCACCTGCGCGGCCCGCTGCACGGCATCCCGCTGCTGTTGAAGGACAACATCAACGCCGCGCCGATGGCCACCAGTGCCGGCTCTCTGGCCCTGCAGAGCTTCCGTCCGGACGATGCCTACCTGGTGCGCCGGCTGCGCGATGCCGGCGCCATCGTGCTGGGCAAGACCAACCTCAGCGAATGGGCCAATTTCCGCGGCAATGATTCGATCTCCGGCTGGAGCGCGCGCGGCGGCCAGACCCGCAATCCCTACCGGCTGAGCCATTCGCCCTGTGGTTCCAGCAGCGGCAGCGCGGTAGCCGTGGCCGCCAACCTCGCCAGCGCAGCAATTGGTACCGAAACCGACGGCAGCATCGTCTGCCCGGCGGCGATCAATGGCATCGTCGGCCTCAAGCCGACCGTAGGCCTGGTCAGCCGCGACGGCATCATCCCGATTTCCTTCAGCCAGGACACCGCCGGTCCGATGGCGCGCAGTGTCGCCGACGCTGCCGCCGTGCTGACCGCGATCGCCGGCCGCGATGATGCCGACCCGGCCACCGCGACCATGCCCGGCCGCGCGGTCTACGACTACACCGCGCGACTGGACCCCCAGGGCCTGCGCGGCAAGCGCATCGGACTGCTGCAGACACCCTTGCTGAAGTACCGGGGCATGCCGCCACTGATCGAACAGGCGGCGACCGAGCTGCGTCGCGCCGGCGCCGTGGTGGTGCCGGTGGAGCTGCCCAACCGGGGCGCTTGGGCCGAGGCCGAGCGCACGCTGCTGCTGTACGAATTCAAGGCCGGGCTGGAGCGCTACTTCAGCGCCCATCGCGCCCCGCTGCGCAGCCTGGCCGAACTGATCGCCTTCAACCAGGCGCACAGCAAGCAGGAGCTGGGCCTGTTCGGCCAGGAACTGCTGGTGGCGGCCGACGCCACCGCCGGCCTGGCCGACCCGGCCTATATCCGCGCGCGCAGCGATGCACGCCGGTTGGCGGGCCCGGAAGGCATTGATGCTGCCCTCGCCGCCCACCAGCTTGATGCGCTGGTGGCCCCCACCACCGGCGTGGCGTGGCCAATCCGCAGCGAAGGCGACGATTTCCCCGGCGAGAGCTACAGCGCTGCCGCTGTGGCTGGCTATCCCAGCCTGACTGTGCCGATGGGCCAGATCAACGGCCTTCCCGTCGGCCTGCTGTTCATGGGCACCGCCTGGAGCGAGCCGAAGCTGATCGAGATGGCCTACGCCTACGAGCAGCGCACGCGCGCACGGCGCCCGCCGCACTTCGATACCGACGCGCTGATCGACGCTGGCGAGCCGTGATCGTGTTTCTGTAGAGCCGAGCCCAGCTCGGCTTCAACGGAAAATCGAAAGCAGCCGAGCATGGCTCGGCTCTACAGCGGCTGGTCGGTCTCCGCTGGCACGATCGCCGCCTCACCATCTTCAGCACCCGGCGAACGCACATCCGCAGTGCGCGCCCTCGGGCCACGCGGCATGTCCAGCTCGTCTGCATGCTGCAGCCGCGCACGCACCTGCGGCAGCGACTGCGGATGCTCACGCGCGAGGAAATCGAGCATGCGCTCGCGTACCAGGCAACGCAGGTCGAACGCGTCGCCGGAGCTGCGCGCACTGACCAGCAGGCGGACCTGGATTGCACGCTCACTGGTTTCAGTCACCTGGGTCACGCAGACTCGGCCATCCCACAACGCTTCGCCCCGGCAGATGCGCTCCAGTTCAGCACGGATCGCCGCAATCGGGGCACGATAATCCAGCCACAGGAAGGCTGTGCCGAGCAGGTCGGCACTACGCCGCGTCCAGTTCTGGAACGGGTTCTCGATGAACCAGGTCAACGGCACCACCATCCGCCGCTCATCCCAGATACGCACCACCACGTAACTGCTTCCGATCTCCTCGATGCGTCCCCACTCGCCTTCCACGATCACCACGTCATCCAGGCGGATCGGCTGCGTCAACGCGATCTGCAGGCCGGCGATCAGATTGCCGAACACCGGCTTGGCCGCGATACCGGCCACCAGGCCGATCAGGCCGGCCGAGGCCAGCAGCGCGGTACCGATCTTCTGCACCATCGGAAACGTCAGCAGCACCAGCGATGCGCCCAGCACGATGATGCCGCCCATCAGCACCCGGCTGAGCACGCGCGTCTGGGTCTGGATGCGGCGCGCCTCCAGATTGTCGGAGACATCAATGGGATGGCTGCGCAGGATTGCGCGCTCGCCCGCCGCCACCGCACGTACCAGCAACCAGATGAAGCAGGCAGTCAACGCGATGTGCAGCACATGCTGCAGATGGCCCAGCAACGGATCCTGCAGCGGCGTGGCCTGCAGGGCGGGAATCAACAGCAGCAGCGGCCATGCGGTGGCCATTGGCAGCCCGAGCACACGCCCGATGCGCGCGCGCCGCCGATCACGCCCTTTCAGCCGATGATAGATCCACAGGATCAGCCACGCGCCGATACCGCCCACCACCACGGCCAATCCCAACGGCCATGCGTAGGCCTGTGCGCTCTGCCAGTGCACCCTTGTCACCTCCAGTCGAACCGCCAAGTGGACAGCCTCGCGCATGGCGCATGAGCGTCACGTCAGTCGTTCGTAAGGAGGGTGTTGATCGGCAGGGCTTGCAGCCCTGCACCTGCTGCGAGCCGAAGCAACAGCAACAGCCGAAGCAGAAGCAGAAGCGGATTTCCTGTGGGATGGCGGGGTGGGTCCGGTTGCGGGAGACGCAGTAAACCCTTCCATGGGGCTTGGCCGCGGCATCCATGCCGCGGACACTCCCGCAACCGCCCCCCCCCGCCTTCGACAGTTTTCTGCGATCTGTCGGCATTTTTTGTAGCGCCGAGCCATGCTCGACTCAGATCGTTCCGATATCGAAATATTCGATGTCGATCGAGATTCATCCACGCATGGCGTGGATCTGTAGTGTCGACCAAGGTCGACACCTACCAACAGCCGCGAAGATCTGTCAGAGGTGGGGCGGTGTGGGCAGGCAGGACCGTTGGCGCCATGGATGGCGCCATCGAGCCCCCATGGATGGGTTCACGGCGTGTCCTGCCTGCCCACACCGCCCCGCCATCCCACGGAATGCCCGCTTCTGCCGTTGCAGTTGCTTCGGCTTCTGGCAGGTGCAGGGCTGCAAGCCCTGCCGAAAAACCCTTACCGCACTTGCTCCTGCTTGCGTACGATCGCCATCGCGATTTCCAGCGACTGCTCGTAGTTCAACCGCGGGTCCACCGTTGAACGATACGCGCGCTCCAGGTCGCGCTCGGTCAGTTCGCGCGCGCCGCCGATGCACTCGGTCACGTCCTCGCCGGTCAGTTCCAGATGCACACCGCCCAGGCGCGTACCGGCGGCCGCATGCAGGTCGAACGACATCTCCACCTCGCCACGCACGTTGTCGAAGCGACGTGTCTTGAAACCGTTGGCGGTGCTTTCGGTATTGCCATGCATCGCATCGCACACCCACAGCACGCGGCGACCATCACGCTTGACCGCGTCCAGCAGCGGCGGCAGTTTCTCGGCGATCTGCGCGGCACCCATGCGGTGGATGAAGCTCAGGCGGCCCGGCTCGTCATGCGGGTTGAGCACATCGATCAGGCGCAGCAGCTGGTCCGGCGTCACCGACGGGCCCACCTTGATCGCAATCGGATTGCGCACGCCACGCAGGTATTCCACGTGCGCGCCATCCAGCGCAGCCGTGCGCATGCCGATCCACGGGTAATGCGTGCTCAGGTTCAACCAGCCCTGCTGGCGGGGCACCTGGCGGGTCAGTGCCTGCTCGTACGGCAACAGCAGCGCTTCATGCGAGGTGTAGAAGTCGATGCGGTTGAGGTTGTGCACGCGGGCCCCGGCCAACGTCTCCATGAAATGCACGGCATCGCCGATCGAGGCCACCATCTTCTGGTACTCGGCGGCCAGCGGCGAATGGCTCACCCATTCCAGGTTCCAGTACTCGGGGTGGTGCAGGTCGGCGAAACCACCATCGATCAGCGCCCGTACGAAGTTCATCGTCATCGCCGAATGCGCGTGCGCCTGCAGCATCCGCTTCGGGTCCGGCAGGCGCGCTGCTTCAGTGAAGGCCGGCGCATTGATGACATCGCCGCGGTAGCTCGGCAGGGTCACACCGTCGCGCGTCTCGGTATCGGCCGAACGCGGCTTGGCGTACTGGCCGGCGAAACGACCCACGCGGATCACCGGCTGGCGCAGCCCATGCACCAGCACCAGGCTCATCTGCAGCAGCACCTTCAGGCGGTTGGAGATGGTGCCCGATTCGCAGTCGCTGAAGTTCTCGGCGCAGTCGCCGCCCTGCAGCAGGAAGCGCTTGCCCTCCTGGGCCTCCGCCAACTGCTGCTTCAGGGCCAGGATCTCCCACGAGGTGACCAGCGGCGGCAGCCGCTTCAGCTCGTGCAGGGCAGCGTCCAGCGCCACCGGGTCCGGGTAGGTCGGCATCTGCAGCGCGGTCTTGCCACGCCAGCTCTCCGGCGACCAGGCAGCGCCGGTGGCGGCTGCGACGGGATCGGGGACAGGCGAAACGGCGGACAGGCTCATTGCAGGCTTCCGGAGGTGGGGGACGTTCATGGTCGCAGAGCCGACCGCTGTCGCAAAGGGCCGAACGGCGTCTGCACATGACTGAACGCCGGGGAAAGGGCATCGCCATTGGCCAAAAGCGGCATGCCCACGGCCAGCCGGTCAGGCGCATGATTCGCCACGCACTGTTACGAAGTAACACTCAATCCCCAATGGCCCCTTCCACAGCCTATCCGCCATGAAGCCCTCCCTGCTTGCTACCGGCATCACCTTCGCCCTGACCCTGGCCAGCCTGCCTTCCCTCGCCGTGGCCGCCGATGCCGCCGCTCCCGTGAAGGACCTCGACGCGGTCACCGTCCACGCCCAGCTCGACCAGGCCCGCAACACGCTGTCGCCGGACATCGGCAGCAGCCAGTACCAGATCACCGCCGAGGACATCCAGAAGCAGCCGCTGGGCGCCTCCGCGCCGCTCAGCCAGGTGCTGCTGCAGGCGCCCGGCGTGGTCCAGGATTCCTACGGCGGCGTGCACGTGCGCGGCGACCACGCCAATCTGCAGTACCGCATCAACGGCGTGCTGCTGCCCGAATCGATCTCGGGCTTCGGCCAGACGCTGGATGCACGCACCATCAAGAGCATCCGCCTGATGGATGGCGCGCTGCCGGCGCAGTTCGGCGAGCGCACCGCTGCAGTGGTCGACATCACCACCCGCAGCGGCGCCGAGCTCGGCAACGGCGGCAGCGCCGGGCTGGCCGCAGGCTCGTTCGGCAAGATCAATCCCAACGCCTCGTGGTGGGGCAACCAGGGGCGCTGGAGCTGGTTCCTGACTGGCAACTACGACCAGAACGAGGTTGGCCTGGAGAACCCGGCCCGCTCGCGCAAGCCGCTGCACGACGACACCCACCAGGGCAAAGCGTTCGCTGACCTTACCTACCTCGTCAACGAGAACACCCGCCTGAGCGTGTTCGCCGGCTTTGCGAACAATCGCTTCCAGATCCCGGTCAACCCCGGGCAGACGCCGCAGTTCGGTTACCTCGATACCACCACCTTCGACTCCAGCCAGCTGGATGAAACCCAGCGCGAGGCCACCCGCTTCGGCATGCTGGTGCTGCAGGGCACGTTGGGCAGCACCGCATATCAGCTCTCGGCCGGGCAGCGCTACAGCGATGTGGCATTCCATCCGGATGTCGTCGGCGACCTGGTGTTCAGTGGCGTCGCCTCGCAGGTGCAACGCAGCAACCGCGCCAACACGCTGCAGGCCGATTTCTCCACCCCACTGGGCAACGATCACACGCTGCGCTATGGCCTGTACGGCAACTACGAGAATGCGCGGGCCAGCAACAGCAGCTGGGTGTTTCCGGTCGATGACGCCGGCCAGCAGTCCAGCACCACACCGCTGCTGATACCTGACCGCAGTGCCTTCCATGCCAGCACGCTGGCGCTGTACGTGCAGGATGAATGGAAGATCGGCGACGACTGGACCGTCAACTACGGCCTGCGCGGCGACCGCTACAAGGCCTTTGGCCACACCGAGGGCCAGCTCAGCCCCCGCATGGGAGTGGTCTGGAATGCCAGCGACAGCACCACCGTGCATGCCGGCTATTCGCGTTACTTCACGCCACCGGCCAGTGAGCTGATCGCCAGCAGCGATATCGCCCTATACGACGGCACCACCAACCAGCAGCCCAGCGGCGGCAACAACACGCCACTGGCCGAACGCAGCGACTACTACGACATCGGCGTGTCGCAGCAGGTGGGCGACCACCTCACCCTGGGCTTGGACGCCTACGATCGCCGCGTTGCGCGCCTGCAGGACGAAGGCCAGTTCGGCGCGGCCTACATCTACTCGACGTTCAACTATCGCCGTGGCCACATCCGTGGGCTGGAGTTCAGTGCCGACTACAGCAACGGCCCGTTCAGCGCCTACTTCAACGCGGCGTACAACAAGGCCATCGGCACCCAGGTGATCACCAGCCAGTACAACCTCGATCCGGACGCGCTGGCCTATGTGGCCGACCACTGGATCCACCTCGACCACGACCAGAAACTGACCTCATCGGGTGGCTTCAGCTACGCCTTTGCCGGACACAACCGGATCGGTGCCAACTACGTGTTCGGCAGCGGCCTGCGTTCGGACATCGAGGGCGTACCCAACGGCGGCGAGCTGCCGTCGTACCTGCAGGTGAACCTCAGCGCCGGGCACGACTTCAATGCCGACAGCGGCCATCCGTTGCACGTCCAACTGGCCGTGATCAACGCACTGGATCGCAGCTACCAGCTGCGCGACGGTGGCGGTGTCGGCGTCTTCGCCCCGCAGTGGGGACCGCGCCGAGGTGCTTACCTGAGCCTGCAGCAGGATTTCTGAGGTAGCGCCGGCCGCTGGCCGGTATTCCCACGGTGTGCCGGCCAGCGGCCGGCACTACCCTGCGTTCAGCGCTTGACCCTGCGCAGCGACACCACCAGCGCCCACAGCGCCAGCAGCACGAACCACACGCCCGACCACATCGGCATGGTCAGGCCCAAGAAGGTCCAGTCGATGTTGCCGCAGTTGCCGGTACCGGTGAGCACCGTGCGGAACACTTCCAGCGGCCCCATGGTCTCGCGCAGGAAGCTCAGCGGCGGGCCGCAGGTCGCGCCCATCTCCGGCGGCAGCATCTGCACGTAGACGTGGCGCGCGGCAATGCCGACGCCTACCGCGGCGGCAATGAAGGCGAGAATCCCGTAGGTCGCGCGTCCCGGGCGGTTGGACGGCCCGTGCAGCGCACCGATCAGGAACAGCAGGCCCAGCGCGGCGAAGGCCAGCCGCTGGAAGATGCACAGCGGACACGGCTCCAGGCCCATCTTCAGCTGCAGGAAGATCGCGTAGCCGAGCAGGCCCGCGCAGATCAGGAAGCCCAGGAAGAACTGGGCGCGGAAGGGCCAGCGCAGTGGATTCATCGTCAACGCTCGAATGGATCAGGGCGCCAAGCGTAACCGAGAGCGCGCGCCATTCGAACCGCCACAGGTGACGCCTGTCGGAACGGTGCGGGTCGGATCCGGCAGGCAGAAACGCAAAAGCCCGGCAGAGGCCGGGCTTTCGCTGTGTCGCGTTGGAGCGGTCCGATTACTCGGCCACTTCCTCGGCCACGACCGGACGGTCGACCAGCTCGACGTAGGCCATCGGCGCGTTGTCGCCGGCGCGGAAACCGCACTTCAGCAGGCGCAGGTAGCCGCCCGGACGGTTCGCGTAGCGCGGGCCCAGGATGGTGAACAGGTTGCCCACCGCTTCGTTGTCGCGCAGGCGGGCGAAGGCCAGACGGCGGTTGGCGACGGAGTCGACCTTGGCCAGGGTGATCAGCGGCTCGGCAACGCGGCGCAGTTCCTTGGCCTTCGGCAGGGTGGTCTTGATCAGCTCGTGCTTGAACAGCGAGGCGGCCATGTTCTTGAACATCGCTTCGCGGTGGGCGCTGGTGCGGCTGAACTTACGGCCAGACTTCTGGTGACGCATGGTGATATTCCTTGGTTAATGATGAGGCTGTGCGGATCGTTGTCGCCATCCTGGCGTTGCTGCGCGGACTGCGGTTGGTCCTGGCCCTCCGTCCTGGACGGCCTGCCCGCGAACCTGCGGTTCGTCGTGGCGTGTTGTGTTGCGTTGAAGGCTCCACCGCGAACGGTGGAGCCTTCAGGCATTACCGATATCAGCCCAGCATGCCGTGGCTGGCGACGCCGGCCGGCGGCCAGTTCTCCAGCTTCATGCCGAGCGACAGGCCGCGCTGAGCCAGCACTTCCTTGATCTCGGTGAGCGACTTCTTGCCCAGGTTCGGGGTCTTCAGCAGCTCCACTTCGGTCTTCTGGATCAGATCGCCGATGTAGTAGATGCTTTCAGCCTTCAGGCAGTTGGCCGAACGCACGGTCAGCTCCAGATCGTCGATCGGGCGCAGCAGCACCGGATCCACGCCGTTGTTGGCCGGCTTGGCCGCACCGCGGTCGCGGTGGGTGAAGTCACCGAACACCGACAGCTGGTCGCTGAGGATGTCGGCGGCGGTGCGCACGGCTTCCTCGGCATCGATGGTGCCGTTGGTCTCGATATCGATGACCAGCTTGTCCAGGTCGGTACGCTGTTCGACGCGGGCCGCTTCCACGGCATAGGCGACGCGGCGGACCGGCGAGAACGAGGCATCCAGGACCAGGCGGCCGATGGCACGGGTTTCTTCGTCCGGACGACGACGCGCGGCAGCCGGCTGGTAGCCGAAACCACGTTCGATCTTCAGACGCATGTTGATCGCCGTGTCCTTGGTCAGGTGGCAGATCACATGGTCGCCGTTCAGGATCTCCACATTGTGGTCGACCTTGATGTCGGCAGCGGTGACAACGCCCGGGCCCTGCTTGGACAGGGACAGGGTGGCGCTGTCGCCGGAGTGCATACGGATGGCCACGTCCTTCAGGTTCAGCAGGACTTCGAGCACGTCCTCCTGCAGACCTTCGACCGTGGTGTACTCATGCAACACGCCGTCGATTTCGACTTCCGTGATGGCGAAGCCCGGGATGGACGACAGCAGCACGCGACGCAGGGCGTTGCCCAGCGTATGCCCGTAACCCCGCTCCAAAGGTTCGATAACGACCTTTGCACGGGTGTCGGTAAGGCGTTCGATCTGCGGACCGCGAGGACGCAGAACCTGGTTGGCGGTAACCGTCATGTTGCGGGTTCTCCTAGTGAACCCCCGGCCGTCGCCGGGGGCTCTCCAATGTGAATTACTTCGAATACAGCTCGACGATCAGCGCTTCGTTGATGTCCGCAGGCAGATCCGAACGATCCGGAACGGCCTTGAAGATGCCGGTGAACTTGCCGGAATCCACTTCAACCCACGACGGGCTCAGGTCATGCTGGGCGGCGACGGTCAGGGCTTCCTGGACGCGCAGCTGCTTGGCAGCCTTTTCAGACAGGGCGATGGCGTCGCCAGCCTTGACCTGGTACGAAGCCAGGTTGACCGACTTGCCATTCACGGTGACGCCGCGGTGCGACACCAGCTGACGAGCAGCCGGACGGGTCACGGCGAAGCCCATGCGGTAGACGACGTTGTCCAGGCGGGTTTCCAGCAGCTGCAGCAGGTTCTCGCCGGTGTTGCCCTTCTTGGTCGAGGCCTTCTTGTAGTAGTTGCGGAACTGACGCTCCAGCAGGCCGTAGATACGCTTGACCTTCTGCTTTTCACGCAGCTGGGTGGCGTAGTCGGACAGCTTGCCCTTGCGGGCAGTGGCGCCGTGCTGGCCGGGCTTCTGCTCCAGCTTGCACTTGGAGTCCAGCGCACGCGCCGGGCTCTTCAGGGACAGGTCGGCGCCTTCGCGACGGGCGAGCTTACAGGTAGGACCGATATAACGAGCCATTTCTTATCGCTCCCTTTAGACGCGACGCTTCTTCGGCGGACGGCACCCGTTGTGCGGGATGGGCGTCACGTCGATGATGTTGGTGATCTTGTAGCCGACGTTGTTCAGCGAACGCACGGCCGACTCACGGCCCGGACCCGGGCCCTTGATGCGGACTTCCAGCGACTTCACGCCGTAGTCCAGCGCAGCACGACCGGCCTTTTCAGCAGCCACCTGGGCAGCGAACGGGGTCGACTTGCGCGAACCGCGGAAGCCAGCGCCACCGGAGGTCGCCCACGACAGAGCATTGCCCTGACGATCGGTGATGGTGACGATGGTGTTGTTGAACGAAGCGTGGACGTGGGCAACGCCGTCGGTGACGACGCGCTTGATCTTCTTCTTGGTCTTAGCAGCGGGCTTAGCCATTTCTCAGTCCCTTACTTCTTGATCGCCTTGCGCGGACCCTTGCGGGTGCGGGCGTTGGTACGGGTGCGCTGGCCACGCAGCGGGAGGCCACGACGGTGACGCAGGCCGCGGTAGCAGCCCAGGTCCATCAGGCGCTTGATCGCGATGCCGATCTCACGGCGCAGATCGCCTTCCACGATGTACTTGCCGACTTCGGCGCGCAGGCGCTCGATTTCCGGCTCCGACAGATCGCGGATCTTGGTGGTCGAAGCAACGCCTGCGACTTCGCAGACCTTCTTCGAACGGGTACGGCCGATGCCGTAAATGCTTTGCAACCCGACCCAGACGTGCTTCTGGGCTGGCAGGTTGACGCCTGCAATACGCGCCATGACGCGGTTCTCCAGCTGAGTGATGGCCGACAGCGCGCCTCGGGCACGCCAATCCGGCAGGATGGATCAAAAAAGTGAACTAGCGATACTAACAAGGTTCCGGTTTACATGGAAGCCCGTGAAACCACTGGTTTCATGAACCCGGCCTGGGGAGTGTGCCCAGGCTCCGGCGCCGGATGGGGTTGGACCCGGGGTATCCCCGGGGCCGCCCGCGCTACTCCAGCGCGGGACCACCTCATCACACCCCCACCCGGAACCGCTGCGGGGGCCGCCCTTCGTTTGTGTGGCCGGAGTCCGCGAAGCGGAGGGACCATCACGTCAGGAAGACGAAAGTATAACAGGCCAATCAGCCGCGGGCAAAACCGCCGCGGTTGCCGCCCTTCAGGTTGGCCTTTTTCAGCAGGCTCTCGTACTGGTGGGACATCAGGTGCGCCTGCACCTGGGCAATGAAGTCCATCACCACGACCACCACGATCAGCAGCGAAGTACCGCCGAAGTAGAACGAGGCGTTCAGCTGCGTGCGCATCAGTTCCGGCAGCAGGCAGACGATCACCAGATAGGCCGAGCCGGCTGCGGTCAGGCGGGTCAGTACACCGTCGATGTAATCGGCGGTGGCCTTGCCCGGACGGATGCCCGGAATCAGCGCGCCCGACTTCTTCAGGTTGTCAGCGGTTTCCTGGGAGTTGAACACCAGCGCGGTATAGAAGAACGCGAAACCGGTGATCAGCGCAGCGAACACGATCATGTGCAGCGGCTCGCCCGGGCCCAGGGCATTGGCGACCTTCTGCAGGACCTGGCCGAAGCTGCTCTGGTTGGCCGCCTGGCCGGACCACATGGCCAGGGTGGCCGGGAAGGCCAGCAGGCTCGAGGCGAAGATTGCCGGAATGACGCCGGCCATGTTGAGCTTCAGGGGCAGGAACGAGGTCTGGTTCATGTACGCGTTGCGACCGCCCTGGCGGCGTGCGTAGTTGACCGTGATCCGGCGCTGGCCACGCTCGACGAACACCACGAAGAAGGTGAACGCGAGCACGACAATGGCGATCAGCAGCAGCTGGATGAACTGGATGTTGCCGTCGCGGTAGGCGTCGAAGGTGTGGATGATCGCACCCGGCAGGCCAGCGACGATACCGGCGAAGATGATCAGCGACACGCCGTTGCCGATGCCGCGCTCGGTGACCTGCTCACCGACCCACATCAGGAACATGGTGCCGGCGGTCAGCGCGACCACGGCGGTGAGCACGAAGCCCATGCCCGGCGCATACACGACCGGAGCGCCCGACGGCGAGACCTGGCCCTGCAGGGCCAGTGCGATCGAACCGCCCTGCACCACTGCCAGCAGCACGGCGCCGATGCGCGAATACTGGGTGATCTTGCGGCGGCCGGACTCACCTTCCTTCTGCATCGCCTTCAGGGCGGGGAAGATGTGCACGGCCAGCTGCATCACGATCGATGCCGAGATGTACGGCATCACGTTCAGCGCGAAGATGCTGAAACGGTGCAGGGCGCCGCCCGAGAACATGTTGAACATGTCCACGATGCCGCCGCCCTGCTGTTGCATCATGGCAAGCATGGCATCGGGATTGACGCCCGGCACCGGCACGTAGCAGCCGATGCGATAGACGATCAAAGCCCCGACGACGAACAGCAAACGTTGGCGAAGTTCAGTGAACTTGCCCATTCCGCCCGCGAGGTTACCGATGCCAGCTTGCGCCATGATTTTCTTACTCCGTTACGCTGCCGCCGGCAGCTTCGATCGCGGCCTTGGCACCCGCCGTGGCAGCAATACCCTTCAGGGTGAACGCCTTGGTCACTTCGCCCTTGACGACGACCTTGGCCTTCTTGGCAGTGCTCGGAACCAGCTTGGCAGCACGCAGGGCGGCGAAGTCGATCTCACCGGCCGGCAGCTTGTCCAGTGCGTACAGCAGCACTTCAGCGGTGTCCTTGGCGATCGGCGAACGGAAGCCGATCTTCGGCAGACGACGCTGCATGGGGGTCTGGCCGCCTTCGAAGCCAGCCTTGATCTTGCCGCCACCCTTGCGGGCGAACGAACCCTTGTGGCCGCGGCCGGCAGTCTTGCCCAGGCCCGAGCCGATACCGCGACCGACGCGGGTACGCTCGGTGCGGGCGCCCGGTGCCGGGCTCAGTTCATTGAGACGCAGAGTCATGGTCGATTACTCCTCAACCTGGACGAGGTACTGAACCTTGTTGATCAGGCCGCGCACCTGCGGGCTGTCCTTCAGTTCACGCACGTCGTTGAGCTTGTTCAGGCCCAGCGCACGCACCGACAGGCGGTGACGCGACTGGGTGCCACGCAGGCCACGCACCAGGCGGACCTTGACAGTCTTGTTGGACTCATTAGCCATGGTTGAGTTCCTCCACCTTCTTGCCGCGCTTGGCCGCGATGCGAGCCGGCGACTGTGCAGCAGCCAGGCCCTTCACGGTGGCACGCACCAGGTTGATCGGGTTGCGCGAACCGGTGGCCTTGGCCAGCACGTTCTTCACGCCAACGGCTTCCAGTACGGCGCGCATGGCACCGCCGGCGATCACGCCGGTACCTTCCGAAGCCGGCTGCATGAACACGCGGGCTGCGCCGTGACCATCCTTGATGGTGTGCCACAGGGTGCCGTTGTTCAGGTCAACACTGACCAGGTTCTTGCGGGCCTGTTCCATCGACTTCTGGATGGCAACCGGCACTTCGCGGGCCTTGCCATAGCCGAAACCGACCTTGCCTTCGCCGTCGCCGACGACGGTCAGGGCGGTGAAGGTGAACTGGCGGCCACCCTTGACGGTCTTGCTGACGCGGTTGACCGCGACCAGCTTTTCGATCATGCCGTCGTCGATCTTCTCTTCGCGGTTACGGTCGCGATCGCGACCCCGCTGCTGACGCTCTTCTGCCATGTTGATTCCTTGGTTGTTTGGGTATGTACGGCTCGAAGCCGCTTATGGTTGTGGCGTGACGCGTTGTTCCGGTGGGCCGCTGCAGAAGAGCGGCGCCGTCCAGCCTCACTCAGGCTGGCGAGCAGGTGGGCAGGAGGCCAATGGCCCCCTGCCCTTGTCCCTTAGAACTGCAGGCCGGCTTCGCGGGCGGCTTCTGCCAGGGCCTTGATGCGGCCGTGGTAGCGGTAGCCCGAACGATCGAAGGCAACCTTCTCGATGCCGGCGGCCTTGGCGCGCTCGGCAACGATGCGGCCAACCTTGGCAGCAGCATCGGCGTTCTTGCCGTTCTTCAGGCCTTCGATGACGTCGGCCTGGGTGGTGTTGGCAGCAGCCAGCACCTTGGAGCCGTCGGCGGTGAAGACCTGGGCGTACAGGTGCTGGCCGGTGCGCAGCACCGACAGGCGGGCGACGCCGAGCTCACGGATGTGGGCACGGGTCGACTTGGCGCGACGCAGGCGGGCGATGTTCTTGTTCATTTTGATTATTCCTTGAAAGCTGAAGGAAGAGCTTTTCCCTGAGAAGTCCGCACAGGGATGTGCGGGCTCTTGCGAGGGACTCGCGCTTATGCCTTCTTGGCTTCCTTACGGATGATGACTTCGTCGGAGTACTTCACGCCCTTGCCCTTGTACGGTTCCGGCTTGCGGAACGCACGGATCTTGGCGGCAACTTCACCGACGACCTGCTTGTCAGCGCCCTGGACCAGGATCTCGGTCTGGGTCGGGGTCGACAGCGTGATGCCTTCCGGCGCCACGAACACGACCGGGTGCGAGAAGCCCAGCGACAGGTTCAGGTCCTTGCCCTGCATGGCAGCGCGGTAACCCACGCCCACCAGCTCCAGCTTGCGCTCGAAGCCTTCGGACACGCCCTTGACCATGTTGGACAGGATCGCACGCACGGTACCGGTCAGTGCGACCAGGTCGGCGCTTTCGGTGCTCAGGGTGGCAACGCCGTTGTCGACGTTGATGGCAATACCGGCCGGCTTGGCCAGCGACAGGGTGCCCTTCGGGCCCTTGGCGGTGACGCTGTCCGACTGGACGTTCAGTTCAACCTTACCCAGGGTAATCGGCTTCTTGGCTACGCGGGACATAGTTCTACTCCTTTCGCCTTAGGCCACGAAGCACAGGACTTCGCCGCCGACGCCCAGCTGGCGCGCCTGCGCATCAGTCATGATGCCCTTGGAGGTGGAAATGATGGAGATACCCAGGCCGTTCATGACCTTCGGCAGCTCGCTCTTGCCGCGGTACTGGCGCAGGCCCGAACGCGAGAAGCGCTTCAGGGTCGCGATGACCGGCTTGCCTTCGAAATACTTCAGCACGATTTCCAGCTCGGACTTGTTGTTTTCCAGCTGGGTCACGCGCAGGTCGGCGATGTAACCCTCGTCCTTCAGGACCTGGGCGATCGCAACCTTGATCTTGGACGACGGGGCTTTCACCGTCTGCTTGCCCACCGCGGCCGCATTCTTGATGCGGACCAGCAGGTCGGCGATGGGATCAGTCATGCTCATATGAGTACCTTTGAGTGCACCGATATCCGCTTTCGCGAAAATCTGTTGTCTCCTGGAAACGGGCCAGGTCCCTTGATGCAGCGGGCCGGAAGCCCACTCCTACGACCCCGTTTGCGCAGGGCAAGACGCGGGAGTATACGCCAAAAGAGCCCGGCTTGCGCCGGGCTCCTCGGTTTTTTTGCGTCGGGAAAGCTGAATGCCTCCCCTGCCCGGTTCAGGAACCCCCGAAGGGGCTCCTGATCGCAGGGCCGGCTGGGGTTACCAGCTGGCCTTGCGCAGACCCGGCACGTCGCCACGCATGGTGGCTTCACGCAGCTTGTTACGGCCCAGGCCGAACTTGCTGTAGACGCCACGCGGACGACCCGACAGCTCGCAACGATTACGCTGGCGGCTCGGCGACGAATCGCGCGGCAGCTTGGCCAGCTTGGTTGCGGCCTCGATCTTCTCTTCGTAGGTCGCGTCCACGGAGGACACGATCTTCTTCAGAGCCGCACGCTTTTCAGCGTACTTCTTGGCCAGCTTTTCCCGCTTGATGTCGCGGTTGACCATGGAGGTCTTTGCCATTTCGGTTTCCTCGACAGATCAGTTACGGAACGGGAACTTGAACGCTGCCAGCAGCGCCTTCGCTTCCGCATCGGTCTTCGCAGTGGTGGTGATGGCGATATCCATGCCGCGGATCGCGTCGACGGCGTCGAAGTCGATTTCCGGGAAGATGATCTGTTCCTTCACACCCATGTTGAAGTTGCCGCGGCCGTCGAAGGAACGGCCGGAAACACCACGGAAGTCGCGCACGCGCGGCAGCGAGATGTTGATCAGGCGGTCCAGGAACTCGTACATCTTGTGGCGACGCAGCGTGGTCTTGCAGCCGATCGGCCAACCATCACGGATCTTGAACGACGCGACCGAGATACGCGACTTGGTGACAACCGGCTTCTGGCCGGAAATCTTGGTCATGTCCGCGACGGCGTTTTCCAGGATCTTCTTGTTGGTGGCAGCCTCGCCGACACCCATGTTCAGGGTGACCTTGACGAGCTTCGGTACTTCCATCGGATTGGTGTAGCCGAACTGCTTCATCAGCGCCGGCACCACTTCTTCCTTGTAGATCTTTTCGAGACGGGAAGTCATCTTCACATTCCTCAGGCGTCGAGCGCCTCACCGCTGGAGCGGAACACACGCAGTTTGCGTCCATCCTCCAGCACCTTGAAGCCAACGCGTTCGCCCTTGCCCGAAGCCGGGTTCAGCACGTTCACGTTGGAGATATGGATCGAAGCTTCGCGCTCGACCACGCCGCCGGCAACACCTGCCTGCGGGTTCGGCTTGGTGTGGCGCTTGACGATGTTCACGTTGGCGACGACCACACGGTCGCCGTCGACGCGGACGACTTCGCCCTGCTTGCCCTTGTCCTTGCCAGCGTTGACGACAACCTGGTCGCCCTTCTTGATACGGTTAGCCATGATTATCTCCTGTCGCTCACAGCACTTCGGGAGCGAGCGAGACGATCTTCATGAACTTCTCCGAACGAAGTTCACGGGTCACCGGCCCGAAGATACGGGTACCGATCGGCTCCTGCTTGTTGTTCAGCAGGACGGCCGCGTTGCCGTCGAAGCGGATCAGCGAACCGTCGGCGCGACGCACACCCTTGCGGGTACGCACCACGACGGCGTCATACACTTCACCCTTCTTGACCTTGCCGCGCGGAATCGCATCCTTCACGGTGACCTTGATGATGTCGCCGATGCCGGCGTAACGGCGCTTGGAACCACCCAGCACCTTGAAGCACATCACCTGCTTGGCACCCGAATTGTCCGCGACGTCAAGGTAGCTCTGCATCTGGATCATGATTCAGACTCCTTATTCAGCCGCACGCGTGATGACTTCCACCACGCGCCAGTTCTTGGTCTTGGACATCGGAGCAATCTCGGTCACGCGGACGACATCGCCTTCCTTGCAGGCGTTGTCGGCATCGTGGGCGTGCAGCTTGGTCGAGCGCTTGATGTACTTGCCGTACAGCGCGTGCTTGACCTGACGCTCAACCAGGACGGTAACCGTCTTGTCCATCTTGTTGCTGACGACACGGCCTTCGACCGTGCGCAGCGTCTTCTTTTCAGTATTGTCGCTCATAGCGGCCATCCTTACTTCGTGCTGCCGAGCAGGGTCTTGACGCGAGCAATCTCGCGACGGACCCGGCGAATGTCGTGGGTCTTCGGCAGCTGGCCGGTGACCTGCTGCATACGGACAGAGAACTGTTCCTTACGCAGGTCGATCAGGTGGGCCTTGAGTTCGTCAGCCGACTTTTCACGGAGAGTTTTGATATCCATCAGCGCACCGTACGGGTCACGAAAGTGGTGGTGACCGAGAGCTTGGCGGCGGCCAGGCGGAACGCCTCGCGAGCCACTTCCTCGGAAACACCCTCGATTTCATAGATCATGCGGCCGGGCTGGATCTGGGCCACCCAGTATTCCACGTTACCCTTACCCGAACCCATTCGGACTTCGATGGGCTTCTTGGTGATGGGCTTGTCGGGGAACACGCGGATCCACATCTTGCCGCCGCGCTTGACGTAGCGGCTGATCGAGCGGCGGGCCGCTTCGATCTGGCGCGCGGTCAGCTGACCGTGTGCGGTTGCCTTCAGGCCGTATTCGCCGAAGCTGACAGCGTTGGCGCTCCAGCTCAGGCCATCGTTACGGCCCTTGTGTACCTTGCGGTACTTGGTTCGCTTGGGTTGCAACATTGTCGTTACCTCGCTTCACGGGCCGGGCGCTGACGGTCACCACGGTCGCCGCGATCGTGACGATCGTTGCGCGACGGGGTGTCGTCCTGCTTTTCCTGGCCAACCTGGGAGAAATCGAAGACCTCGCCCTTGTAGATCCAGACCTTGATGCCGATGATGCCGTAGGTCGTCTTGGCTTCAGCGAAGCCATAGTCGATGTCGGCACGCAGGGTGTGCAGCGGCACGCGGCCTTCGCGGTACCACTCCGAACGGGCGATTTCTGCACCGTTGAGGCGGCCACCGACGTTGACCTTGATGCCCAGGGCACCCAGGCGCATCGCGTTGCCGACCGAGCGCTTCATTGCACGGCGGAACATGATGCGACGCTCCAGCTGCTGGGCGATCGACTCGGCAACGAGCTGCGCGTCCAGTTCCGGCTTGCGCACTTCGGTGACGTTGATGTGCGCCGGGACGCCCATCATCTCGCTCACTTCCTTGCGCAGCTTCTCGATGTCCTCACCGCGCTTGCCGATCACCACGCCCGGACGGGCGGTGTGGATCGTCACGCGAGCGGTCTTGGCCGGACGCTCGATCAGGATCTTGCTGATGCCGGCCTGGGCCAGCTTCTTGCGCAGCATGTCGCGCACTTTCAGGTCGGCTGCCAGGTAACCGGCGAACTCGGCCTTGTTGGCGTACCACTTGGAGTTCCAGTCCTTGGAAATGCCGAGGCGGATACCAATCGGATGAACTTTATGACCCATGGTCTTTTCCTTATCCGCTTACTTGGCGGCGCCCACAACCACAGTGATGTGGCTGGTGCGCTTGAGGATGCGGGTACCGCGGCCTTTCGCCCGCGCCATGAAACGCTTCAGGGTCGGACCTTCATCAACCATGATGGTCTGAACCTTCAGCTCGTCGACGTCGGCGCCCTGGTTGTTCTCGGCATTGGCAATAGCCGACTCCACCACCTTCTTGATCAGGTGGGCAGCCTTCTTGTCCGAGAACTTCAGCAGGTTGACCGCACGTTCGGCCGGCAGACCGCGCACCTGGTCAGCGACCAGACGAGCCTTCTGCGGGGAGATGCGCGCAGTGCGCAGGATGGCTTTCGCTTCCATTGTCATCTCTCCTTACTTGCCCGACTTCTTGTCACCACCGTGACCCTTGAAGGTCCGGGTGATGGCAAATTCGCCGAGCTTGTGGCCGACCATGTTCTCGTTGACGAGAACCGGGATGTGGTTCTTGCCGTTATGCACGGCAATGGTGATGCCTACCATGTCAGGCAGGATCATCGAACGGCGCGACCAGGTCTTGATCGGCTTCTTGCTGCCCGCAGCGGCCTCCACCTTCTTGACGAGGTGGTGATCGACGAACGGGCCCTTCTTGAGTGAACGTGCCATGGTCGATTAGCCCCTACGATCGCGGACGATGAACTGCTGAGTGCGCTTGTTATGGCGCGTCTTGTAACCCTTGGTCGGGACACCCCACGGGGTGACCGGATGCGGGTTACCCTGGCCGGCCTTGGCCTCACCACCACCGTGCGGGTGGTCAACCGGGTTCATGGCAGCACCACGAACGGTCGGGCGGACGCCGCGCCAACGCTTGGCACCGGCCTTGCCCAGCTTTTCCAGGCTGTGCTCGTCGTTGCCGACTTCGCCGATGGTGGCGCAGCACTCGACCGGCACCTTGCGCATTTCACCCGAGCGCAGGCGCAGGGTGGCGTAGATGCCTTCGCGGGCCACCAGCTGCACGGCCGCACCGGCGGCGCGGGCGATCTGAGCGCCCTTGCCGGGCTTCAGTTCGATGCAGTGGATGGTGGTACCGACCGGGATGTTGCGCAGCGGCAGGGTGTTGCCAGCCTTGATCGGGGCATCCGAACCAGCGATCACCTGATCACCGGCCTTCAGACCCTTCGGGGCGATGATGTAGCGGCGCTCACCGTCGACGTAGCACAGCAGGGCGATGTGGGCGGTGCGGTTCGGATCGTATTCGATGCGTTCCACGCGCGCCGGGATGCCCAGCTTGTTGCGCTTGAAGTCGATGATGCGGTAGTGCTGCTTGGCACCACCACCGACGTGACGCACGGTGATGCGGCCATGGTGGTTACGACCACCCGAGCGGCTCTGCGACTCGACCAGGGCAGCGTGCGGAGCACCCTTGTGCAGGTCGGGAGTGACCACGCGCACGGCCGAACGGCGGCCGGGGGAAGTGGGCTTGAATTTCATCAATGGCATGGGATGTACCTCAGGCCTTGGCCGTTACATCGATCGACTGGCCATCGGCCAGGCGAACGTACGCCTTGCGCCAATCGCCGCGGCGGCCAGCACGGTTACGGAAGGACTTGTTCTTGCCCTTGACGTTGACCACGTTGACAGCTTCGACCTTGACGTCGAACAGCTGCTCAACCGCGGCCTTTACATCGGCCTTGGTGGCTTCGTTCGAAACTTCGAAGACATACTGGTTGGAGAGTTCCTGCAGGCGCGCGGTCTTTTCGGAGACACGCGGGGCACGCAGCACGCTGAAGATTTTTTCGTTGCTGTTCATGCCAGCCACTCCTCGACCTTCTTGACCGCGTCAGCGGTGATGACGACCGTGTCGGCACCCACCAGCGAGACCGGATCCAGGCCCTGGACGTCACGCACCTGCACGTACGGCAGATTGCGGGCGGACAGGTACAGGTGCTCGGACGCTTCTTCGGTGACGATCAGCGGGCGCTTGCCCACTTCCAGGCCGGCCAGCTTGGCGACCAGACCCTTCGTGTTGGTCACTTCGACGTCGAAGGACTCCACGATGGTCAGACGGCCCTGACGGTTCAGCTCGGACAGGATCGCGCACATGGCGGCACGGTACTGCTTACGATTGACCTTCTGCTCGAAGCTGCGCGGCTTGGCCGCGAAGGTGACACCGCCGCCGACGAAGATCGGAGCCGTCAGTGCGCCATGACGCGCGCCGCCGCCCTTCTGCTTCTTCGACTTCTTGGTGGTACCAGCCACTTCGGAGCGAGTCTTCTGTGCCTTGGTGCCGGCGCGACCGGCGTTGCGGTAAGCAACGACGACCTGGTGGACCAGATCTTCGCTGAAATCGCGACCGAACACGGCTTCGGAGACCGAGACCTTGTTGTTGCTACCCGTGATAACGAGTTCCATCGTCATCTCTCCTTATGCCTTGCTCGCCGGACGGACGATCACATCGCCACCGGCCGCGCCCGGAACGGCGCCGCGAACGGCGATCAGACCGCGCTCGACGTCGACCTTGACCACTTCCAGGTTCTGGGTGCTCTGCTGCACCGCGCCCATGTGGCCCGACATCTTCTTGCCCGGGAAAACGCGACCCGGGGTCTGGCGCTGACCCAGCGAACCCGGCGCGCGATGCGACAGCGAGTTACCGTGGGTTGCATCGCCCATACGGAAGTTGTGGCGCTTGATGGTGCCCTGGAAGCCCTTACCCTTGGTGACACCCTGGACGTCGACGATCTGGCCGACTTCGAAGATGTCCGCCTTGACTTCGCCGCCAACGGCGAAATCGCCGAGCTGCGCGTCTTCAACGCGGAATTCCCACAGGCCACGACCCGCTTCCACCTTCGCCTTGGCGAAGTGGCCGGCTTCCGGCTTGTTGACCAGGGCAGCGCGACGCGCGCCGACGGTCACCTGCACGGCGCTGTAGCCGTCGGTTTCGACGGTCTTGATCTGCGCGATGCGGTTCGGGGTTGCTTCGATCAGGGTCACCGGGATGGAGCGGCCATCTTCAGTGAACACGCGGCTCATGCCGGCCTTGCGGCCCACGAAGCCCAACGAATACTTCTTCGTCATGGTCGTAGTCCTCAGGTCAGCTTGATCTGAACGTCGACGCCGGCAGCCAGTTCGAGCTTCATCAGCGCGTCCACGGTCTTGTCATTCGGGTCAACGATATCGAGCACGCGCTTGTGCGTGCGGGTCTCGTACTGGTCACGCGCGTCCTTGTCGACGTGCGGGGAGACGAGAACGGTGTAGCGCTCGATCTTGGTCGGCAGCGGGATCGGGCCACGCACTTGCGCGCCGGTCCGCTTTGCCGTTTCAACGATCTCGCTGGCCGAACGGTCGATCAGACGATGATCGAACGCTTTCAGCCGGATCCGGATCTTTTGGTCCGCCATGGCGGTAGGTTCCTTCGTTAAAAGAGCGACAGACAAAGCCTCTGGGTTGCTTTGCCCCATGAAATTCCTGAATACGGACGGCCCACACTCCTGCAGGCCGACAAGGTCACTCCATAGACCTCAAAAACGTAGGCAGACCAGTTTCCCGGCCTGCCCAGACGTAGAAGCATAATGGCACACAAGGCAGCTGTCAACAGTCGCCTGTTGACGCCGCCTGAATGGCATTGACCCTTCCTGGTCCGGGGAACACAAGGCACATCCTGTGCCTGCTTTCCCATTTGATACGCCCCGATGCCCTACCCAGGCAACATCGGGGCGCAGATACTACCAGATTACTCGATGATCTTCGAGACCACGCCGGCGCCGACGGTGCGGCCGCCTTCGCGGATGGCGAAGCGCAGGCCTTCGTCCATCGCCACCGGGTTGATCAGGGTGACGACCATCTTGACGTTGTCACCCGGCATCACCATTTCGACGCCTTCCGGCAGTGCAGCTGCGCCGGTGATGTCGGTGGTGCGGAAGTAGAACTGCGGACGGTAGCCGTTGAAGAACGGGGTGTGACGGCCGCCTTCGTCCTTCGACAGGACGTAGACTTCACCCTCGAACTTGGTGTGCGGCTTGATCGTGCCCGGCTTGGCCAGCACCTGGCCACGCTCGACGTCGTCACGCTTGGTGCCGCGCAGCAGCAGGCCAGCGTTGTCGCCTGCCTGACCCTGGTCCAGCAGCTTGCGGAACATTTCAACGCCGGTCACGGTGGTCTTCTGCACCGGACGGATGCCGACGATTTCGATTTCGTCGCCGACCTTGATCACGCCGCGCTCGATACGGCCGGTCACCACGGTGCCGCGGCCCGAGATCGAGAACACGTCTTCCACCGGCATCAGGAACGGCTTGTCGATCGCACGCTCCGGCTCCGGAATCCAGCTGTCCAGGGCATCGACCAGCTTCAGGATGGCGGGCACGCCGATGTCGCTCTGGTCACCTTCCAGCGCCAGGCGGGCCGAACCAGCGATGATCGGGGTGTCATCACCCGGGAAGTCGTACTTGCTCAGCAGCTCACGCACTTCCATCTCGACCAGCTCGAGCAGCTCGGCGTCGTCAACCATGTCGGCCTTGTTCAGGAACACGACGATGTACGGCACGCCGACCTGACGCGACAGCAGGATGTGCTCGCGGGTCTGCGGCATCGGGCCGTCAGCGGCCGAGCACACCAGGATCGCGCCGTCCATCTGGGCGGCACCGGTGATCATGTTCTTGACGTAGTCAGCGTGGCCCGGGCAGTCAACGTGGGCGTAGTGACGGATCGGGGATTCGTATTCGACGTGCGCGGTCGAGATCGTGATGCCACGTGCCTTTTCTTCCGGAGCGGCGTCGATCGAGGAGTAATCCTTGAACTCGCCACCGAAGCGCTCGGCACCGATCTTGGTCAGTGCAGCGGTCAGCGTGGTCTTGCCGTGGTCGACGTGACCGATGGTGCCGACGTTGACGTGCGGCTTGGTGCGCTCGAACTTACCCTTTGCCATTGTTCTATACCTTGATTGTTCGTAAATGGTTTCAAGAGAGGCTGAGCGAGGCTCAGCCCTTCTTCATGACGGCTTCGGCGATGTTGGTCGGAGCCGGCTCGTAGTGATCGAATTCCATGGTGAAGGTGGCGCGGCCCTGGGTCTGCGAACGCAGCGCAGTGGCGTAGCCGAACATTTCACCCAGCGGGATCATCGCGTTGATGATGCTGGCCGAACCGTCACCGGTGGTGTCGGAACCCTGCAGCACGCCGCGACGACGGCTGACGTCGCCCATCACGTCACCCTGGTAATCCTCCGGGGTCACGATCTCGACCTTCATGATCGGCTCCAGCAGCACCGGCTTGGCCTTGGCGAAGCCCTGCTTGAAGGCCATCGACGAAGCCAGCTTGAACGCCATTTCCGAGGAGTCGACGTCGTGGTACGAACCGAACACCAGCTTCACCTTGACGTCCACGACCGGGAAGCCAGCCAGCGGGCCGCTGGTGATGGTTTCGCGCAGGCCCTTTTCAACCGACGGAATGAATTCCTTCGGGATCACGCCGCCGGTGATGTCGTTGATGAACAGGAAATCGTCCTTGATCATCGGAGCGATCTTCGGATCGGCACGATCTTCAGCGGTGATCGGCGACAGCTCGATCACGACGTGACCGTACTGACCCTTACCACCGGACTGCTTGGCGTGCTTGTAGTCCGACTTGACGTCAGCCAGGGTGATGGTTTCGCGGTAGGCCACCTGCGGCGCGCCGACGTTGGCTTCAACGTTGAACTCGCGCTTCAGGCGGTCGACGATGATGTCCAGGTGCAGCTCGCCCATGCCCGAGATGATGGTCTGGCCGGATTCTTCGTCGGTCTTGACGCGGAACGACGGATCTTCCTGCGCCAGGCGACCCAGCGCCAGACCCATTTTTTCCTGGTCCGACTTGGTCTTCGGCTCGACGGCCATCGAGATCACCGGCTCCGGGAACGTCATGCGCTCCAAGATGATCGGCGCATCCACGGCGCACAGGGTGTCACCGGTGGTGGTGTCCTTCAGGCCCACGGCAGCAGCGATGTCACCAGCCAGAACTTCCTTGATTTCCTCGCGGTTGTTCGAGTGCATCTGCAGGATGCGGCCGATGCGCTCCTTCTTGCCCTTCACCGAGTTCAGCACGGTGTCGCCACCGTTCAGGGTGCCCGAGTAGACACGGAAGAAGGTCAGCGCGCCGACGAACGGGTCGGTGATGATCTTGAAGGCCAGCGACGAGAACGGCGCCTTGTCGTCCGACTTGCGGGTCATTTCGACGGTGTCGTCGTCAACGTCCACGCCCTTCACGTCCGGCACGTCGACCGGCGACGGCAGCAGCTGGATCACGCCGTCCAGCATGGCCTGCACGCCCTTGTTCTTGAAGGCCGAGCCGCAGTACATCGGCACGATCTCGGTGGCCAGGGTACGGGTACGCAGCGCGTTGATGATTTCGGCCTCGGCCAGCTCTTCGCCGCCCAGGTACTTTTCCATCAGCTCTTCGCTGGCTTCGGCAGCGGTCTCGACCATGAACTGGCGAGCTTCTTCCGCAGCCGCCTGCAGATCGGCCGGGATGTCGCTGTACTCGAACTTCATGCCCTGCGAGGCCTCATCCCAGTGGATGGCCTTCATCTTCAGCAGGTCGACAACGCCCTTGAAGTTGTCTTCAGCGCCGATCGGCAGCTGCATCGGCACGGCAACCGCGCCCAGCTTGGCCTTCAGCTGGCCGACGACCTTCTGGAAGTTGGCACCGGTGCGGTCCATCTTGTTGACGAACGCGATGCGCGGCACGTGGTACTTGTTGGCTTGGCGCCACACGGTTTCCGACTGCGGCTGCACGCCACCGACGGCGCACAGGACGAAGACGGCACCGTCGAGCACGCGCAGCGAGCGCTCAACTTCGATGGTGAAGTCGACGTGCCCCGGGGTGTCGATGATGTTGAAGCGGTGCTCCGGCAGGGACTTGTCCATGCCCTTCCAGAACGCGGTGGTGGCAGCGGACTGGATCGTGATGCCACGCTCCTGCTCCTGCTCCATCCAGTCCATGGTGGCGGCGCCGTCGTGCACTTCACCGATCTTGTGGCTCTTGCCGGTGTAGAACAGGATGCGCTCGGACGTGGTGGTCTTGCCGGCATCGATGTGAGCCATGATGCCGAAGTTACGGTAACGCTCGATGGGAGTGGAACGGGCCACGGGAGCCTCTCAGATTTCTTGGATTTCGGATGGCCGAACGCCGCCTTTCGGCGGCCTTCGGATTGGCGCAGTCTTTCTGGGACCGCGAGGCAGCACGCACCGAAGTGGTGCTGCCCTGCCTGTTTTACAAGGCCGTCAAACTCACCAGCGGTAGTGGGCGAATGCCTTGTTGGCTTCGGCCATGCGGTGGGTTTCTTCGCGCTTCTTGATGGCGCCGCCACGGTTTTCCGAGGCGTCGATCAGTTCAGCAGCCAGCTTCTTCGGCATGGTGTTCTCGCCGCGCTTGCGCGCGGAGTCGATCAGCCAGCGCATGGCCAGGGCCATCTTGCGCGACGAACGCACTTCGACCGGCACCTGGTAGGTGGCACCACCGACGCGGCGCGACTTGACTTCGACCGCCGGAGCGACGTTGTCCAGAGCCTTCTGCACCAGTTCAATGGCGTTGGCGCTGCTGTTCTTCTCGGTGATCACGTCCATGGCGCCGTACACGATCTTCTCGGCGACGGACTTCTTGCCGCTCTGCATGACCATGTTGATGAAACGGGCGATGGTTTCGCTTCCGTGCTTCGGATCGGGCAGGACGGAACGCTGCGGAGTATTACCCTTACGCGACATTGTGCTCTCTCCTTATGCCTTCGGACGCTTGGCGCCGTACTTGGAACGGGCCTGGCGACGCTTGGCAACGCCGGCGGCGTCGAGCGAGCCACGAACGGTGTGGTAACGCACACCCGGCAGGTCCTTGACGCGACCGCCGCGGATCAGGACCACGGAGTGCTCCTGCAGGTTGTGGCCTTCACCACCGATGTAGGAAATCACTTCTTCCTGGTTGGTCAGGCGGACCTTGGCAACCTTGCGCAGAGCCGAGTTCGGCTTCTTCGGAGTGGTGGTGTAGACACGGGTGCAGACGCCACGGCGCTGCGGGCACTTGTCGAGCGCCGGCGAGGCACTCTTGTAGGTGGTCGCTTGCCGCGGCTTGCGGACCAGCTGGTTGATCGTCGCCATCAGTAGGTTCTTCTGATTGGTGGCCGGAAAATCCGGCCAGAGATGCGGAAATGTTAAAGCAGGCCAAAATTCTGGCCTGCTGAGACAGACGATTGTAGCAACCTGCCAGGAAAGCAGTCAAACGCCTCCTGTCAAGCCCGCTCCTGATCCCGGAACGTTACTGGGGGGCCTCCATGTACCCCGTTCAGGTTGGCGGGGTGAACCGCGAGGTCCACCCTGCCCTGCGCCGGTAGCCCGGGTGGTCCGGCCTTGCGGCCGGACCGGATGCATCATTCTTCGCCCGAGGCCTGTTCAGCTTCGGCTTCAACCACCGCAGCCTCGACCGCAGCCGGAGTGCCGGCCAGGGTCTGCATTTCCGACTCGGTAAGGCCGGAGGCGCCGCGGCGGCGGTTGCTGTGGTACGCCAGGCCAGTACCGGCCGGAATCAGGCGACCCACGATGACGTTTTCCTTCAGGCCGCGCAGGTTGTCCGAGGTGCCGCGGACGGCCGCTTCGGTCAACACACGGGTGGTTTCCTGGAACGACGCGGCCGAGATGAACGATTCGGTCGCCAGCGAGGCCTTGGTGATACCCAGCAGCACCGGATCGAAACGAGCCGGCAGCTCGTTGCGGGCCGCGAGGCGCGCATTCTCCTCGATAACGCGCTGGCGCTCCACCTGTTCGCCGTTCAGGAACTTGCTGCTGCCCTGGTCGGTGATCTCGACCTTGCGCAGCATCTGGCGGGTGATCACCTCGATGTGCTTGTCGTTGATCTTCACGCCCTGCAGGCGATACACGTCCTGGATTTCCTTCACCAGGTAGGCAGCCAGCGGTTCAACACCCAGCAGGCGCAGGATGTCCTGCGGGCTCGGCTCGCCGTCCACGATGGTTTCACCCTTGGTGACATGCTCGCCTTCGAACACGATGACCTGGCGGTACTTCGGGATCAGCTCTTCGTGCTCCGAACCATCGGTGTCCTTGATGATCAGGCGCTGCTTGCCCTTGGTGTCCTTGCCGAAGCTGATGATGCCCGAACGCTCGGCCAGCACCGCCGGATCCTTCGGCTTGCGGGCTTCGAACAGATCGGCCACGCGCGGCAGACCACCGGTGATGTCGCGGGTCTTCGACGCTTCCTGCGGAATCTTGGCGACCACGTCACCCACGCCGACGGCAGCGCCGTCCTGCAGGTTGACGATCGAGCGCGGCGGCAGCAGGTACTGCGCCGGCAGGTCGGTGCCCGGGATCGACAGGTCATTGCCCTTGGCGTCGACGATGCGCACGATCGGGCGCAGGTCCTTGGCCTGGGTACCACGACGCTTCGGATCGGTGATTTCGCGCGAGGCAAGGCCGGTCAGCTCGTCGGTCTTCTCGATGACGGTGATGCCGTCGACGAAGTCGATGAAGCGGATGAAGCCGGCCACTTCCGACACGATCGGGTGGTTATGCGGATCCCAGTTGGCCACGGTCTGGCCAGCCTTGATCGCATCACCGTCCTTGGACGTGATGGTCGCACCGTACGGCAGCTTGTAACGCTCACGCTCACGACCGTGGGCATCGAGCACCGAGATTTCGCCCGAGCGCGACACCGCCACCAGCGAGCCGTTGGCGTGCTCGACCGACTTGAGGTTGCTGAACTTGACCGAGCCGGTGGTCTTGACGGTGATGTTGTCGACCGCAGCAGCTCGCGACGCCGCACCACCGATGTGGAACGTACGCATGGTCAGCTGGGTACCCGGCTCACCGATGGACTGGGCGGCGATGACGCCGACCGCTTCACCGATGTTGACCAGGTGGCCGCGGGCCAGATCGCGGCCGTAGCAGCGCGAGCAGACACCGAAGGCCGATTCGCAGGAGATGGTCGAGCGGACCTTGATGGTCTGCACGCCGGCATCTTCCAGCTTGGCCACCCAGGCTTCGTCCAGCAGGGTGTTGCGGGTGACGATCGGATCTTCATCGTTGCCCGGCAGGAACACGTCCTCGGCCACCACGCGACCCAGCACGCGGTCCTTCAGCGGCTCGACCACGTCGCCGCCTTCCACGATCGGGGTCATGATCAGGCCTTCGGTGGTACCGCAATCCACCTCGGTGATCACCACGTCCTGCGCGACGTCGACCAGACGACGGGTCAGGTAACCCGAGTTCGCGGTCTTCAGCGCGGTATCGGCCAGACCCTTACGGGCACCGTGGGTGGAGTTGAAGTACTCCTGCACGTTCAGGCCTTCGCGGAAGTTCGCCTTGATGGGCGTCTCGATGATCGAGCCGTCCGGGCGGGCCATCAGGCCGCGCATGCCGGCCAGCTGACGGATCTGCGCCTGCGAACCACGCGCACCGGAGTCGGCCATGATGTACAGCGAGTTCATCGACTTCTGGTCGATGGTCTCACCCTTGGCATTGACCACCTTCTCGGTACCGATGGTGTCCATCATCGCCTTGGCGATGCGCTCGTTGGTGCGCGACCAGATGTCGACCACCTTGTTGTAGCGCTCGCCGGCGGTGACCAGGCCCGACTGGTACTGCTCCTGGATTTCCAGCACTTCGGCTTCGGCCTCGGTGAGGATGCCCTTCTTCTCGTCCGGGATCAGCATGTCGTCGATGCCGATCGAGACGCCGGCACGGGTCGCGTAGGCGAAGCCGGTGTACATCAGCTTGTCAGCAAACACGACCGTGTCCTTCAGGCCCAGCTGGCGGTAGCTGGAGTTGATCAGGCGGCTGATGTTCTTCTTGGTCAGTTCGACATTGGCCAGCGCGAACGGCAGGCCTTCCGGCAGGATTTCAGCCAGCAGGGCGCGACCGATCGTGGTGTCCACGATCGAGGTCTTGTTCTGCTTGTTGCCATCTTCGTCGGTCACCACCTCGGTGATGCGGACCTTGACCTTGGCGTGCAGTTCCACCACGCGGTTGTCGTAGGCGCGCTTGACTTCGGCGATGTTGGCGAAGGCCATGCCCTCGCCCTTCTTGTTCTCCAGCGAGCGGGTCATGTAGTACAGACCCAGCACGACGTCCTGCGACGGCACGATGATCGGCTCGCCGTTGGCCGGCGACAGGATGTTGTTGGTCGACATCATCAGCGCACGCGCTTCCAGCTGGGCTTCCAGCGAGAGCGGCACGTGGACGGCCATCTGGTCACCGTCGAAGTCGGCGTTGAACGCGGTGCAGACCAGCGGGTGCAGCTGGATGGCCTTGCCTTCGATCAGCACCGGCTCGAACGCCTGGATACCCAGACGGTGCAGGGTCGGCGCACGGTTCAGCATCACCGGATGCTCGCGGATGACCTCTTCCAGGATGTCCCAGACTTCGGCTTCTTCGCGCTCGACCAGCTTCTTGGCGGCCTTGATGGTGGTGGCCAGGCCACGACGCTGCAGCTTGGCGAAGACGAACGGCTTGAACAGCTCGAGCGCCATCTTCTTCGGCAGGCCGCACTGGTGCAGGCGCAGGTACGGGCCGACCACGATGACCGAACGGCCCGAGTAGTCGACGCGCTTGCCGAGCAGGTTCTGGCGGAAGCGCCCCTGCTTGCCCTTGATCATGTCGGCCAGCGACTTCAGCGGGCGCTTGTTGGTGCCGGTGATGGCACGGCCACGACGGCCGTTGTCCAGCAGCGCATCGACCGACTCCTGCAGCATGCGCTTTTCATTGCGCACGATGATGTCGGGCGCGCTCAGTTCGAGCAGGCGGCGCAGGCGGTTGTTGCGGTTGATGACGCGGCGGTACAGGTCGTTCAGGTCGGAGGTCGCGAAGCGGCCGCCATCCAGCGGGACCAGCGGACGCAGGTCCGGCGGCAACACCGGCAGCACGGTCATGACCATCCATTCCGGACGGTTGCCCGATTCCAGGAAGGCTTCGATCAGCTTGATGCGCTTGGTGAGGCGCTTGAGCTTGGTTTCCGAACCGGTAGCGGCGATTTCCTCGCGCAGGCGGGTCATTTCCGACTGCAGGTCGATCGTGCGCAGCAGTTCGTACACGGCCTCGGCGCCCATGGCGGCGTCGAAGTCGTCACCGTGCTCCTGGCGGGCCTGCAGGTACTGTTCTTCGGTCAGCAGCTGGCGGCGTTCCAGGGCGGTCAGGCCCGGCTCGGTCACCACGTAGGCTTCGAAGTACAGCACGCGCTCGATGTCGCGCAGGGTCATGTCCAGCATCAGGCCGATGCGCGACGGCAGCGACTTGAGGAACCAGATGTGGGCGACCGGCGACGCCAGGTCGATATGGCCCATGCGCTCGCGGCGCACCTTGGCCAGGGTCACTTCGGTGCCGCACTTTTCGCAGACCACGCCGCGGTGCTTCATGCGCTTGTACTTGCCGCACAGGCACTCGTAGTCCTTCACCGGTCCGAAGATGGCGGCGCAGAACAGGCCGTCGCGTTCCGGCTTGAAGGTGCGGTAGTTGATAGTTTCCGGCTTCTTCACTTCGCCGAAGGACCACGAACGGATCAGGTCCGGCGAGGCCAGCGCGATCTTGATCGCGTCGAAGTCCAGCGTCTGGCGCTGCTGGTTGAAGAGGTTGAGCAGGTCTTTCATGGTGTTCTCCAGAAGGAGGAATGCTGTGTCGATGGGCTTTCAGTTCACTGCCAGCGGCGCGGCGGTGGAGGCCGCCGCGCCGGCATGGATCAGTTGTCTTCCAGTTCCATGTTGATGGCCAGCGAGCGGATTTCCTTCACGAGCACGTTGAAGGATTCCGGCATGCCCGCGACCATCTCGTGCTCACCGTCGACGATGTTCTTGTACATCTGGTTGCGGCCCTGCACGTCGTCGGACTTCACCGTCAGCATTTCCTGCAGGGTGTAGGCCGCGCCGTAGGCTTCCAGCGCCCAGACTTCCATTTCACCGAAGCGCTGGCCGCCGAACTGCGCCTTGCCGCCCAGCGGCTGCTGGGTGACGAGCGAGTACGGGCCGGTCGAACGGGCGTGCATCTTGTCGTCGACCAGGTGGTTCAGCTTCAGGTAGTGCATGTAGCCAACCGTGGTGTGGCGATCGAATGCTTCACCGGTGCGGCCGTCGTACAGCTGGGTCTGGCCACTGCTCGGCAGATCGGCCAGTTCCAGCATGCGCTTGATTTCCGCTTCGGTGGCGCCGTCGAACACCGGAGTGGCCATCGGCACGCCGTCGGTCAGGTTGCGGGCCAGGCGCAGCAGTTCCTCGTCGCTGAACTGCGACAGGTCGACACGGTTGGCCACGTTGGTATCGTCGTGGTTGTAGATGTCGTCCAGGAACTTGCGCAGGTCGGCCACCGCCGCCTGGGCTTCCAGCATCGCCTGGATCTTGCGACCCAGGCCCTTGGCGGCCCAGCCCAGGTGCACTTCCAGGATCTGGCCGATGTTCATGCGCGACGGCACGCCCAGCGGGTTCAGCACGATATCCACGGTTTCGCCCGAGGCCATGTACGGCATGTCCTCGACCGGCACCACGTTGGAGACCACACCCTTGTTGCCGTGGCGGCCGGCCATCTTGTCGCCCGGCTGGATGCGGCGCTTCACGGCCAGGAACACCTTGACCATCTTCAGCACGCCCGGGGCGAGGTCGTCACCGGCGGTGATCTTGCCGCGCTTGTCGGCGAAGCGACGCTCGAATTCCTTCTCGTGCGCCTGGATCTGCTTCTGTGCGCGCTCGATGGCTTCCGAAGCGTCTTCGTCCTTCATGCGCAGGGCGAACCAGTCAGCCTTCTTCAGGCCATCCAGGAACGCGTCGGTGATCACATCACCCTTCTTCAGGCCAGCGCCACCGTTGACCACCTTGCCCACGATCTGCGAACGCAGACGCATGTAGATGGCGGCCTCCAGGATGCGGAACTGGTCGTCGAAGTCCTTCTTGACGCGCTTGATTTCAGACTCTTCGATCTGGCGGGCGCGCTTGTCCTTCTCAATGCCGTCGCGGGTGAAGACCTGCACGTCGATGACGGTGCCGTCCATGCCCGGCGGAACGCGCAGCGAGCTGTCCTTCACGTCCGAAGCCTTCTCGCCGAAGATCGCGCGCAGCAGCTTCTCTTCCGGAGTCAGCTGGCTTTCGCCCTTCGGGGTGACCTTGCCGACCAGGATGTCGCCGGCACGGACTTCCGCACCGATGTACACCACGCCGCTCTCGTCCAGGCGGTTCAGCGCCTGCTCGGAGACGTTCGGGATGTCCGCGGAGATTTCCTCCGGCCCCAGCTTGGTGTCACGCGCGACGCAGGTCAGCTCTTCGATGTGGATCGTGGTGTAACGATCTTCTTCCACCACGCGCTCGGAGAGCAGGATGGAGTCTTCGAAGTTGTAGCCGTTCCACGGCATGAACGCGATCAGCATGTTCTGGCCCAGGGCCAGTTCGCCGATGTCGGTGGACGGACCGTCGGCCAGCACGTCACCGCGGGCGATGACGTCACCCACCTGGACCAGCGGACGCTGGTTGATGCAGGTGTTCTGGTTCGAACGGGTGTACTTGACCAGGTTGTAGATGTCCACGCCCGCGTCGGTGGCGCCAACGATCTCTTCCTCGTTGACCTTGACCACGATGCGGGCTGCGTCGATCTGCACGATCTCGCCACCACGGCGGGCGTTCACGGTCACGCCGGAGTCACGCGCCACGGCGCGCTCGATGCCGGTACCCACCAGCGGCTTCTGCGCACGCAGGGTCGGCACGGCCTGACGCTGCATGTTGGCGCCCATCAGTGCGCGGTTGGCGTCATCGTGCTCCAGGAACGGAACCAGCGCGGCCGCGATCGACACGGTCTGCATCGGCGAGACGTCCATGAAGTGCACTTCCGCCGGCGGCTTCAGCAGCGATTCGCCCTGGAAGCGGCACGGCACGAACTGCTCGGTCAGGGTGCCCTTGGCGTCGGTCAGCGCGTTGGCCTGCGCAATGACGTACTCGTTTTCTTCGATCGCCGACAGGAACTCGACTTCGTCATAGACCTTGCCGTCCACGACCTTTCGGTACGGGGTCTCGAGGAAACCGTACTGGTTGGTGCGGGCGTACACGGCCAGCGAGTTGATCAGGCCAATGTTCGGGCCTTCCGGGGTTTCGATGGTGCAGACGCGGCCGTAATGGGTCGGGTGCACGTCGCGCACTTCGAAGCCGGCGCGCTCGCGGGTCAGGCCGCCCGGGCCCAGGGCCGACACGCGACGCTTGTGCGTCACTTCCGACAGCGGGTTGTTCTGGTCCATGAACTGCGACAGCTGCGAGGAGCCGAAGAACTCCTTGATGGCAGCGGCGACCGGCTTGGCGTTGATCAGCTCCTGAGGGGTCAGGCCTTCCGACTCGGCCATCGACAGGCGCTCCTTGACCGCGCGCTCGACGCGGACCAGGCCCACGCGGAACACGTTCTCGGCCATTTCACCGACCGAACGCACGCGACGGTTGCCCAGGTGATCGATGTCGTCGACCACGCCGCGACCGTTGCGGATCTCGGTAAGGACCTTGATCACGTCGAGGATGTCGGAGCTGTCGCCGTGGGCGGCGACCAGGCGCTTGGACTCTTCGTCGTTGCGCTCACCGAAGTACTTGCTGTCGTACAGCACGGCTTCGCCGGTGGTTTCCTTGCGGCCCACGCGACGGTTGAACTTCATGCGGCCGACCGCGGACAGGTCATAGCGCTCGAAGGTGAAGAACAGGTTGTGGAACAGGTTCTGCGCGGCATCCTTGGTCGGCGGCTCGCCCGGACGCATCATGCGGTAGATCTCGACCAGCGCTTCCAGCTGGGTCTTGGTCGGGTCGATGCGCAGGGTGTTGGACAGGTACGGACCGCGATCCAGGTCGTTCACCCACAGGGTGCCGACCGCGTCCACGCCGGCCTTGCGGAAGGCCTGCAGCTGTTCGTCGGTGATCTCGTCGTTGGCCTGGGCCAGCAGTTCGCCGGTCGAGGCATCGACCACGTCGTGCGACAGGATGCGGCCGACGATGTAGTCGTCCGGCACGGCCAGGGCGGCGATGCCCGAGGCTTCCAGCTGCTTGATGTGGCGCGCGGTGATGCGCTTGCCGGCTTCCACGATGACCTTGTCGCCGTCGGCGAGGTCGAAGCCCAGGGTTTCGCCACGCAGGCGCTCGGGCACCAGCTCCAGCTGGACGCCTTCATCCGGGTTGATGTGGAAGGTGTTGATCTCGAAGAACTCGGCCAGCATCTCTTCGTTGCTGTAACCAAGCGCGCGCAGCAGGATCGACACCGGCAGCTTGCGGCGGCGGTCGATACGGGTGAACAGCGCATCCTTCGGGTCGAACTCGAAGTCCAGCCAGGAACCGCGGTAAGGAATGATGCGGGCGCTGTACAGCAGCTTGCCCGAGCTGTGGGTCTTGCCGCGGTCGTGGTCGAAGAACACGCCCGGCGAGCGGTGCAGCTGCGAGACGATGACGCGCTCGGTACCGTTGACGATGAAGGTGCCGTTCTCGGTCATCAGCGGGATTTCGCCCAGATAGACCTCCTGCTCCTTCACATACTTGATGGCCTTGGTCGACGACTCACGGTCGTAGATCACCAGGCGCACGGTCACGCGCAGCGGGGCGCCGTAGCTCATGCCACGCTGGCGGCACTCACGCTCGTCGAAGACCGGTTCGCCCAGCTTGTAGCCGACGTATTCCAGGGCAGCGTTGCCGCTGTAGCTGGCGATCGGGAAGACCGACTTCAGCGCAGCATGCAGGCCGTGGTCCGTGCGCTTGGCCGGATCGACGTTCTCCTGCAGGAATTCACGATAGGAATCCACCTGGATGGCGAGCAGGAACGGCACTTCGAGAATCGAGCGCTGCTTGCCGAAATCCTTGCGGATACGCTTTTTTTCGGTGAACGAATAGGACGTCATGAGGTCTTCCACCTTGTTGTGCGGATCGTGCGCCCACGATCCGAAGGGAACTTGAAATTGTCAGTTGGAAGTCGCTGGTATTGCCGGCACCAGCACGCCTTCTCCCGCTACTTCCAACTGCCAACTCGTCTGCTTCCACTCCCCCGCTGCCGCGCCATGCGCCGGCCTGCCGGGGTTTGACTGCAGCCCGTGTTGGGCTTTTTTCCTGCATTTGAAAAGGTAGAGTCGACTGTCAGTCGACTTCCTTCACAGCAGTCGACTAACAGTCGACTCTACACCACCGCAACAACGACCAAAGGCCGGGGGCTTACGCCCCCAGCCTTGGCTGCATCGCCGCGAATCGATGACGATGCAAGGTAACTGCTTACTTGACTTCGACAGTCGCGCCAGCAGCTTCCAGGTCCTTCTTCATCTTCTCGGCGTCTTCCTTCGAAGCGCCTTCCTTCAGGACGCCACCGGCTTCGGCCAGGTCCTTCGCTTCCTTCAGGCCCAGGCCGGTGATGGCGCGGACGGCCTTGATGACTTCGACCTTCTTGTCGCCGGCCGACTTCAGGGTGACGGTGAACTCGGTCTGCTCTTCAACAGCAGCGGCCGGGCCAGCGGCGGCAGCCACGGCAACCGGAGCAGCGGCGGAGACGCCGAACTTCTCTTCGATGGCCTTGACCAGCTCCATCACTTCCATCAGGGACTTCTCGGCGATGGCGTCGACGATCTGTTCGTTGGTAAGGGACATGATTAATACCTTTGGATGATTTTCTGGGTTGAGGTTCCGTCAGGAACCACGATAAGTCGAAACTCAGGCGGTCTCGGCGGCCGGCTCGGCAGCGTCGGCAGCGACGTCGCCACCACCCTGCTTCTCGCCAACGGCCTTGATGGCGCGGGCAAACATCGTGACCGGCTCGGTCAGGACGCGGGCCAGCATGGCCAGGGCCTGGTCGCGGGTCGGCAGCGAGGCCAGCACTTCGACGTGGCTTGCCGGGAACACTTCGCCACCGATGGCGACGACCTTAGCCTTCAGCTTGTCGTTGCCCTTGGCGGCTTCCTTGATCAGGCGACCGGCAGCGCCGGGCTCCTCGAGCGAGAACGCGTACAGCAGCGGACCAACCATCTGGTCCTGGGCGACTGCGAACTCGGTGCCTTCAACGGCGCGCGAAGCCAGGGTGTTCTTGACAACCTTCAAGAAAACACCGGTTTCACGAGCCTGCTTGCGCATCGCGGTCATCTGGGCGACCGTGGTGCCAGCGTATTCGGCTGCGATCAAGGAGTGGGCCTTGGCGGCGACGTCTGCCAGCTCGGCGACTACTTCTTGCTTCTGGGACAGATTGAGAGCCATTGCACTCCTCCTATTGAACTCCGCTTACGGCTCCTGCCGTGTGCGGTCCTGTGCGGCATCCGTCCTGGACGCCGGGAACATCGGGATGATGTTCCGGGGGTGGGCCGTTCTAGACCTGGAGTGGGCCAACCTGGGGAAACCCAGACGTGCGTGAACCAGAAAAACTCCAGAAGGGCACCATCTACGCAGGGTGATTCCGGGGAATCGATTAAGCGTTCATGACTGCTCCGGCGGCGACTCCTTGCCAGGTCGAGCTTCCGTGCCCGTCGCCGGTATTGCCACGACCGCGCCTGCGGTCTTTGACGGCTACCGCGGGCGATGCACTGCCAGCGATGCCTTCAAATGTCACGGTCACGGCACCGAAGGTACCGTGACCGCTTGAAACAATTACTTCAGGGTCAGCGACGACTGGTCGACGGTGACGCCCGGGCCCATCGTCGAGCTGACCGAAACCTTCTGCAGGTAGGTGCCCTTGGAGGTGGCCGGCTTGGCCTTGATCAGGTCCAGCAGCAGCGCGGTCAGGTTCGACTTCAGCGCGTCTTCGGCGAAGTCGGCCTTGCCGATGGTGCAGTGGATGATGCCGGCCTTGTCGGTACGGTAACGGACCTGGCCCGACTTGGCGTTCTTCACGGCTTCACCCGGGTTCGGGGAAACGGTGCCGACCTTCGGGTTCGGCATCAGGCCACGCGGGCCCAGCACCGTGCCCAGCTTGCCGACGACGCGCATGGCGTCCGGGGTCGCGATGACGACGTCGTAGTTCAGATCGCCGGCCTGCATCTTCTCGGCCAGATCATCCATGCCGACGGCTTCGGCGCCAGCGGCCAGGGCTTCGTCAGCCTTGGCACCGGCCGGAGCGAACACGGCGACGCGGACCGACTTGCCGGTACCGGCCGGCAGCACGGTGGAGCCACGGACCTGCTGGTCGGACTTCTTCGCATCGACGCCCAGGCGCACAGCGACGTCGATCGACTCGACGAACTTGGCCTTGGTGGCGGTCTTCAGGATGTTGATCGCGTCCTCGAAGGCGTATGCCTTGCCCGGGACGACGGCGGCCTTGATGGCCTTCTCACGCTTGGTCTGTGCCATCTTATTAACCCTCCACCACGAGGCCCATGGAACGGGCAGAGCCAGCGATGGTACGCACGGCGGCGTCCAGATCGGCGGCAGTCAGATCCGGTTCCTTCGCCTTGGCGATCTCTTCCAGCTGCTTACGGGTGACCTTGCCGACCTTCTCGGTGTTCGGGCGCTTGGAGCCCGACGAGATGCCAGCAGCCTTCTTCAGCAGGGTGGTGGCCGGGGTGCTCTTGGTGATGAAGGTGAACGTACGGTCCGAGTAGGCCGTGATGATCACCGGAACCGGCAGGCCCGGCTCGAGCTTCTGCGTGGCAGCGTTGAACGCCTTGCAGAATTCCATGATGTTCAGACCGCGCTGACCCAGCGCAGGGCCGACCGGCGGCGAGGGGTTGGCCTGACCGGCCTTCACCTGCAGCTTGATGTAACCGACAACTTTCTTTGCCATGTGAGTACTCTCCGGGTGCTAGCGCCTTTCGACAACAGGCTCCCCATCGGACCGGGAATCACGCGTCCCGGCATCGCGTTTTGAAATCATGCTGAAGGCCGCCTTGCGGCGGCCTCATCCTGCTGGCTTCCCAGCGGGGAGCCGCGCACTATATCAGGTTTTTTCTTCACATGCCTGAAGTGGCACATAAACGAGAGAAACCGGGCCAGGCCCGGTTTCTGTTCACGAGCCGAGCATGGCTCGACTCTGCAGCTGGATCAGACCGCTTTTTCGACCTGGCCGAACTCGAGTTCGACCGGAGTAGCGCGACCGAAGATCAGCACGGAAACGCGCAGACGGCTCTTCTCGTAGTTGACTTCTTCGACGACGCCATTGAAATCGTTGAACGGGCCATCGGTGACGCGGACCATCTGGCCCGGCTCGAACAGCACCTTCGGACGCGGCTTCTCGACACCTTCCTGAACGCGGTTCAGGATGGCCTCGGCCTCGGAATCGGCGATCGGCAGCGGACGGTCGGCGGTGCCGCCGATGAAGCCCATGACGCGCGGGGTTTCCTTGACCAGATGCCAGCTTTCGTTGTCGATGCGCGGAATACCGGCTTCTTCGTGGGTCTCGATCTGGACCAGCACATAACCCGGGAAGAACTTGCGCTCGGAGCGGCGCTTCTGGCCAGCGCGCATCTCGACCACTTCTTCGGTCGGGACCAGGACATCGCCGAAGCGCTCTTCCATGCCATCACGGACGATGCGATCGCGCAGGGCCTGCGCCACCGACTTCTCGAAGCCCGAATAGGCGTGAACGACGTACCAACGCTTCATGCAATTCTCCTTAGCGGCTCAGGAACAACTGAACCAGCCACTGAATGACGTAATCGAACCCACCCAGCAACAGACTGAGAATGGTTACCACCACCATCACGACCCAGGTCATGCGGATGGCTTCCTGGCGCGTCGGCCAGACCACCTTGCGCAGTTCGAAGCGCGACTCGGAGAGGAATTCGCGGGTGTCGCGCCCCTTGCCGGTCAGCATGAACACGCCGATACCGCCAACCAGACCGACCACAACCGCCAACGCACGCAGCTGACCCGCCCACGCACCCAGCTGGGTGGCGCGACCGGAATCGGCGGAGAACCAGAACCAGACGAACAGACCGGCCAGCACCAGCAGCGATGCGGCGACGTACTTGACGATATCCCCGCCATTGGCGGAGTTGTCCTTGGAGTGTTCGATCTTGCTATTCATCCGGCTGTGTCTGCTTTAGCGGCCCAGGCCGCTGGATAAGGTGGGCAGATGGCACGCCAGGAGGGACTCGAACCCCCAACCTGCGGTTTTGGAGACCGCTGCTCTGCCAATTGAGCTACTGGCGTACGTCTTGAAACTTGCCTTCCCTTAGACGGCGAAGGCGGACCGAGGTTCCCGGCCCGCCATTCGCGTAACCGGCGGCGCTATGCAACCACCGGTACTGCAGGCTTACTCGATGATCTTCGAGACCACGCCGGCGCCGACGGTGCGGCCGCCTTCGCGGATGGCGAAGCGCAGGCCTTCGTCCATCGCCACCGGGTTGATCAGGGTGACGACCATCTTGACGTTGTCACCCGGCATCACCATTTCGACGCCTTCCGGCAGTGCAGCTGCGCCGGTGATGTCGGTGGTGCGGAAGTAGAACTGCGGACGGTAGCCGTTGAAGAACGGGGTGTGACGGCCGCCTTCGTCCTTCGACAGGACGTAGACTTCACCCTCGAACTTGGTGTGCGGCTTGATGGTGCCCGGCTTGGCCAGCACCTGGCCACGCTCGACGTCGTCACGCTTGGTGCCGCGCAGCAGCAGGCCAGCATTGTCGCCTGCCTGACCCTGGTCCAGCAGCTTGCGGAACATTTCAACGCCGGTCACGGTGGTCTTCTGCACCGGACGGATGCCGACGATTTCGATTTCGTCGCCGACCTTGATCACGCCGCGCTCGATACGGCCGGTCACCACGGTGCCGCGGCCCGAGATCGAGAACACGTCTTCCACCGGCATCAGGAACGGCTTGTCGATCGCACGCTCCGGCTCCGGAATCCAGCTGTCCAGGGCATCGACCAGCTTCAGGATGGCCGGCACGCCGATGTCGCTCTGGTCGCCTTCCAGCGCCAGGCGGGCCGAACCGGCGATGATCGGGGTGTCGTCGCCCGGGAAGTCGTACTTGCTCAGCAGCTCACGCACTTCCATCTCGACCAGCTCGAGCAGCTCGGCGTCGTCCACCATGTCGGCCTTGTTCAAGAACACGACGATGTACGGCACGCCGACCTGACGCGACAGCAGGATGTGCTCACGGGTCTGCGGCATCGGGCCGTCAGCGGCCGAGCACACCAGGATCGCGCCGTCCATCTGGGCGGCACCGGTGATCATGTTCTTGACGTAGTCAGCGTGGCCCGGGCAGTCAACGTGGGCGTAGTGACGGATCGGGGATTCGTATTCGACGTGCGCGGTCGAGATCGTGATGCCACGTGCCTTTTCTTCCGGAGCGGCGTCGATCGAGGAGTAGTCCTTGAACTCGCCACCGAAGCGCTCGGCACCGATCTTGGTCAGTGCGGCGGTCAGCGTGGTCTTGCCGTGGTCGACGTGACCGATGGTGCCGACATTGACGTGCGGCTTGGTGCGCTCGAACTTACCCTTGGCCATGGCTGCTTATCTCGAATTCGTCTGAGAGGTGATGCTTGAGATGGTGCTCACGAAAGGAATCGAACCTTCGACCTCTTCCTTACCAAGGAAGTGCTCTACCGACTGAGCTACGTGAGCCGAGTTTTGCATTATGACATGAACTCGATAATATTCAAAGTTCATTCAATGGAGCGGGAGACGGGAATCGAACCCGCACCATCAGCTTGGAAGGCTGAGGTTCTACCATTGAACTACTCCCGCGCCGGGAATGTCACAACGTGAAACTGGTGGAGGGAGGTGGATTCGAACCACCGAAGGCGTAAGCCAGCAGATTTACAGTCTGCCCCCGTTGGCCGCTTGGGTATCCCTCCTTACCACCCCAACCCGTTGCCGCCGAAGCGTTGCGGTGTGTGGTGGTGAGCCGCTTATTCTGCTGATGGGACGGGGGGCTGTCAACGCTTTTTTCCATTTTTTTCACACGCTGTCGCAAACCCATTGATACGCAAGGTTATTGCCCGGGAACCGGCAGGGTCTCGTTGGCGAAAATTGCGACATGAGGGACGCCGTCGCCGCCGATCCAGCCCCGATACATGCCCTGGGTGTTGAACGGCGTGGCCATTTTTCCGTCTGCGCCGAGCACGATCGCACCGCCGTCGCCGCCCATCTGCGGAATCGTCTCGTTGATCACGCCCTTGCCGGCCTGCTCCGGGCTCTGCCCCTGGTAGTGCATGCGCGCACAGATCTCGTGCGCGGCCGCAGTGCGGATGTAGTACTCGCCCCACCCGGTGCCGGACACCGCGCAGCGTGCGTCGGCCCAGGTGCCGGCACCGATGATCGGCGAGTCACCGACCCGGCCGTAGCGCTTGTTGGTCATGCCCCCGGTGGAGGTGCCGGCGGCCAGATGCCCCTGCGCGTCCAATGCGACCGCACCAACGGTACCGAAGTGCTTTGCAGTCTCCAGGTCGGCATGTGCCTGACCACTGGCCTCTTCCTTGAGGGCGCGCTGCAGCTGTTGCCAACGCTTCTCTGTACGGAAGTAGGAGGGATCGACCAGAGGAATGCCCTGCTCGGCCGCGAAGGCTTCGGCGCCCTGCCCGACCATCATCACGTGGCGGGACTTCTGCATCACGGTCTGCGCCAGCAGGATCGGGTTGCGCACCCGCTGCACGCCCGCCACTGCGCCCGCCGCCTGGTTCGCGCCATCCATGACCGCCGCATCCAGCTCGTTGCGGCCGTCGTGGGTGAACACTGCGCCCTTGCCGGCGTTGAAGGTGGGATCGTCCTCCAGCACGGTGATCGCGGCGGTGACTGCGGCCAGCGCGGGGCGCCCCGCCGCCAGTTCCGCATGACCCTTCAGCAGCGCTGCCCGCAGCGCGTCACGTGCGGCCTTTTCCTCGGCCGGCGACAGGTCCTTGCGCTCGACGCCGGCACCGCCGTGGATGACCAGCAGCGGCGAGGCTGCCGGCGCGGCCTGGGCAAGCATGGGCAGGGACAGCAGCATAGACAGCGCCAGGCGCAGTTTCATCGGGTACGTCTCCAGCAGTAACGGGGTTGGATTGCAGGGTGGTGCCGGCCTCTCGCCGGCGGGGGGCGTATCAGGGAAGGTGGGTTGCCGGCGAGCGGCCGGCACTACCGAAGCGTGAACTCAAGCTCGCCATCGCTGACGTCGGCCACGGCCTGATAGTCGGCCTCGGCCTGGATGTCATCCAGGCGCATGCGGCTGCCGCTGGCGATCACGGCCACCGGGACGGCTTGGAAGCGCAACGGCTCACCCTCCACAAGGCGGTCGGCATCGCGACCGGGGCTGACCACCCAGACCTTGCCCTCGCCGTCAGCACTGTAGACCTGTGCCTGGCCATCGGGCTCCACGCACAGGGCGGTGTCCTCGTCGACGCCGATGCCGACGATGTCGGGGTCGCCACTGTCCTGGGCAGCGCGCGCCACGAACACGATCAGGCGACCGAGCCGGTCGCGCTTGTCGAAGTGGGTGTCGGTGACCACGCGCTGCAGGTAGGGCATCTGCAGGAAGCCGCTGTCCATGGTCACCGCGCTGCCCATCGGGTCCGCCAGGGCGCCGGCAGAGGTGATGCTGCCGCCGTCCATCGCGCCGTAGGCATAGCCACCGAGGATGGCGAGCCCCGCACTGGTACCGGCAATCGGCTTGCCAGCGCGCACATGGGCGTTCAGCGCGCGGTTGAGCGCAGTGCCCTTCCAGAAGCGGATGTAGCGCGACTGGTCACCACCGGCAATGAAGATGGCATCAGCTGCGGCAACCACGCGCAGCACGGCCGGATCGTCGGCGCCGCGGCGGCTGTCGAAGACCAGCGTCTGCACTGCGGTGGTACCGCCGATCTCGCGGTACAGGCGGTCCTGCAGCTCATCACTGCCAGAAGCGCGCAGGATCAGCACGCGGCCATTGCCAGCCTGCTTCAGCCACCAGTGGAAGGCCTCCGGCACCCATTCGCCACCGCCCATCAGCATCATGGCCGGTGCGCGCGGACCGGGCCGGGGCGCGTCGAGATCGCCGGCTTCGTAGTAGGCAAAGCCCGGGCCCTGCAGGTCCTGCGCAAGGGCGACCAACGGCACGGCCAAGACCAGCAGCGCCAGCCAGGCGAAGGGGGCAGGCAGGGTCCGATGGAGGCGTCGCATCTTGATCTCCCTGAACAAAATCGACTTGCAAGCGTTTCCACTCTTTGCCAGATAGGGACCCAGTAGTCAAGGACATGAAAAAGGCGTTAAATGCGCGCGCCCGTTCCGGAAATCTGAATGGGGGACAGGGCCCCTCCTCTGCGGGCCGGCTTCATTTCCGAGAATTCCTCATGCGTAGAAAGGCGATGGCGTGGTCGATCCAGCTGGCGTTGATGGGCGTGGCTGCTTCCGCGGCGGCCCAGGCACCGGCTTCCTCCTCGGTTCAACAACTGGATGCGGTGCAGGTCACCGGTTCGCGCATTCCGCGCGCCCAGGTGGAAGGCCCCGCCCCGATCACGGTGATCAACGCCGAACAGATCCGCTCCAGCGGCTTCACCAGCGTGCCGGACGTGCTGCGTGCAATGACCCAGAACGGCGGTGAGACGCAGAGCCAGCAGTCTTCCAGCGGCGCCGACTTCTCGCCGGGCGCCCAGCAGGTGGACCTGCGCGGCCTGGGCCCGAACCACACGCTGGTGCTGGTCAATGGCCGCCGCATCGCCGACTTCCCGATGCCGTTCAAGGGCCGCAGCAACTTCACCGATGTCTCCAACATCCCGCTGGGGATGATCGAGCGCATCGAAGTGCTGACCGGCAGCGCCTCGGCCATCTACGGCTCGGACGCGATCGCCGGCGTGGTCAACTTCATCCTGAAGAAGAAGGCCGACGGCACCACGATCGACATGCGCATGGGCACCACCAGCGAAGGCGGTGGCGAGTCGTTCGACATGAGCCTGGCCAGCGGCTTCAGCCGCGGCAACTTCAACGCCGTGTACAGCGTCGAGCTGCAGTCGCAGACTCCGCTGTGGGCCTATGAGCGCGACATCCAGGATTCGACCCAGGATGCGCCGACTGAGCGTGCGCGTGCCGCTCGTCGCGCCTATCTGCGTACGGACGGTGACGACGCCTACCTGGATCCGGGAACGACCACCTGTGAAGCGCTGGCCGGGCAGAACCAGGGCAGCACCTATCACGCCTACCGTCCACGCTCAGGCTGGTACTGCGGCAGTGACACGTCGATCGGCTACGGCACCATCCTCAGCAAGCGCCGTGGCGCCAACGGGTACGCTTCGCTCAGCTACGACTTCGACAACGGCCAGCAGTGGTTTGCCGATGTGCAGCTGGGCTATCACACGATGTCGCTGATGCGCGACGTCACCAACTGGGGCCACATGGGCGCCGACGGCAATGAGGCGGGCTACTTCAGGAACATGGCCATCGGAGACCCCGATCAACAGATCGAATCCTGGAGCCGCCAGTTTTCGCCCGAGGAGATGGGCGGCCTGCGCAACGGCATGGTACGCAGCACGCAGAAGACCTCCAGCGTGACCACCGGCTTCAAGGGCAATCTGGCCGGCAACTGGGACTACGAAGCGGCGCTGAGCCATTCGCAGTACCAGTCGCGGATCAGCTGGGCGCAGATCATCGCCGCCAAGGCCAATGACCTGTTCCTGGGCCCGCAGCAGGGCGTGGACGACGACGGTTACCCGATCTACAACGCGGACCCGTCGCGGCTGTACCGGCCGCTGACCCGCGCCGAGTACGATTCGATTGCCGCACGCACTACCTATTCGCCCAAGTCGCGCACCGAGACGGCTGCATTCACGCTGACCAATTCCGCACTGTTCGGCCTGCCGGGCGGTGATGCCGGGTTCGCCGCGACCGTGGAAGTGGGCCAGCAGGCCTATGCGCTGAATCCCGATCCGCTGGCCACCCAGTACTACTACTACAGCTGGAAGGATTCGGACGGCCAGGGCTCGCGCAACCGCTGGGCGACCGCCGCCGAGCTGCGCATGCCGCTGCACGAGACGGTCAACCTGAGCGTGGCCGGCCGCTACGACCAGTACCGCTATTCCGGCCACACCATCGGCAAGGCGACCTGGAGCGGCGGTCTGGAATGGCGCCCGATCGACACGCTGCTGGTACGCGGTTCGTATGGCACCGCGTTCCGCGCGCCGGACCTGCACTACGTGTTCGCCGGACCGGGCAACGACGAGACCACCGCCGAAGACCTGTACAGCTGCCGCGCCGATGGCGCTAGCGACTGTTCCGACTACGAGCGCAACCTGATCCGCAGCCGCACCGGCAACCGCCAGCTCGACCCGGAAACCAGCACCTCGTGGAGTGCAGGCTTGGTCTGGTCGCCGGCGATCGGCCTAGACCTGTCGGTGGACTGGTTCGACATCGACATGCGCAAGCAGGTGCAGGACATGGATGTGCGCACCCTCCTGGCCAACGAGGCGAACTGCCGCCGGGGTACTGCCGACATCAATTCGCCGACCTGCGTGGACGCGCTCGACCGCATCACCCGTACCAGCGACGGCCGCCTGTACGGCGTGCGCGTGGCGCCGATCAACGTCGCCCGCGAGTCGACCTCCGGCATCGACGTCGGCCTGCGCTACCGCCTGCAGACCGGTATCGGCGACTTCATCCTCAATGGCACCCACACCTGGGTGAAGAAGCACGATTTCCAGCGCTACCCCGGCGATCCGACCCTGGACCAGTTCGCGGTCAACAGCGGATTCGACATCCCGCGCACCAAGACCAGCCTGAGCGTGACCTGGGAGAAGGACGCGTGGTCGGCCACGATCTACGGTTCGCGCCTGGGCAAGCTGCCGACCTCGGACAACTACGACCAGTCGTTCGACTGGGAAAGCGGTGACAGCCCCTACGTGAAGGCGACCTACCGCTACAACGCCTCGGTGCAGTATCGCTTCGACGACCATTCGCGCCTGTCGCTGTCGGTGGTCAACGTGTTCAACAAGATGCCGCCGAAGGATGCCACCTACACCGCGTATCCGTACTACGACGTGTCCTGGTTCGACAGCGTCGGCCGCACCATCAACCTGCAGTACACCCACAAGTTTGGTGGCAGCGCGTTGTAAGGCACGCCGCACTGCAGAGCGTGGACGACAAGGCCCGCCATTGGCGGGCCTTGCCATTTGCGCTCTGGTAGATGCCCACCTTGGTGGGCACTGTCTCGCCGCGCACCCACCAAGGTGGGCGGCTATCAGAGTGGGCCACCGGGGTTTTCCACACAATGCGTGGAGCGTGATGGGAACTTGATGTGGACAAGTGGGTTCGAGCGTTGCGATGCAGGCATTTCCGGGCGTGGTTATTTTTTATCCACGCCTCCCGTTGTTTTCCACACCACGCGTGGAAAGCGATGGGAACTTGGTGTGGACAAGTGGGTGCGAGCATTGCAGCGCAGGCGTTTCGAAGCGTGGTGAAAATTTATCCAGGTCGCGCGGGCGAGCCCCTTGTAGAGCCGAGCCCACGCTCGGCTCCGGCTGGCATCAGCCGAGCATGGGCTCGGCTCTACATCAGATTCGTCGGTTTTCCACACCTGGCGTGGAAAGCGATGGGAGTTTGCTGTGGACAAGTGCCGGCGAACATCACGCCGCAAGCGATTCGCAGCGTGGTGATTTTTTATCCATATTCAGAAACGCGAACGCCCCGCACGAGGCGGGGCGTCCGGGGCCGATCCGATGCCGCTGGATCAGACGTTGAAGCGGAAGTGCAGGATGTCGCCTTCCTGCACGCGGTATTCCTTGCCTTCCAGGCGCAGGCGACCGGCTTCCTTGGCGCCGGCTTCGCCCTTGTACTTGATGAAGTCGTCATACGCGATGGTTTCGGCGCGGATGAAGCCCTTCTCGAAGTCGGTGTGGATGACGGCGGCGGCCTGCGGAGCGGTAGCGCCCTTGCGCACCGTCCACGCGCGGACTTCCTTCACGCCTGCGGTGAAGTAGGTCTGCAGGCCCAGCAGGCTGTAGGCCGCGTTGATCACGCGGTTCAGGCCCGGCTCGCTCAGGCCCAGGTCGGCCAGGAAGGTATCGCGGTCTTCGTCGTCGAGCTGGGACAGCTCTTCCTCGATCGCGGCCGACACCGGCACCACCTGCGCGCCTTCTGCGGCGGCATGCGCGCGCACAGCTTCCAGGTGCGGGTTGTTCTCGAAACCGTCTTCCAGCACGTTGGCGATGTACATCACCGGCTTCAGGGTCAGCAGGAACAGGTCGCGTACCAGCGCCTTTTCTTCATCATCCAGGCCGACCGAACGACCGGCCTTGCCGTCGGACAGTGCCGCCTGCAGCTTGGCCAGCACCGGCTTGCGCGCCGCTGCGTCCTTGTCGCCGCCCTTGGCTGCACGCTCGGCACGGTTCAGCGCCTTCTCGACGCTGTCCAGGTCGGCCAGCGCCAGCTCGGTATCGATGGTTTCGATGTCCGAGATCGGGTCGACCTTGCCGGCGACGTGCACGATGTCACCGTGCTCGAAGCAGCGCACCACGTGGGTGATGGCATCGACTTCGCGGATGTGCGCCAGGAACTTGTTGCCCAGGCCTTCACCGCTGGCGGCACCGGCGACCAGGCCGGCGATGTCGACGAACTCGACTGCGGTCGGGATGACCTTCTGCGGGTTGATGATGCCCGCCAGCTCGTTCAGGCGCGGGTCCGGCACCGGCACGATGCCGACGTTCGGCTCGATGGTGCAGAACGGGAAGTTCGCCGCGGCGATGCCCGCCTTGGTCAGCGCATTGAACAGGGTCGACTTGCCGACGTTGGGCAGGCCGACGATGCCGCATTTGATACCCATGGGTGACAGCTCTCTGGGGTGAAAGTGATTGGGGAAACAGCGACGTGGGCGCTGCTTTTCCAATCATTCTCCGTACCGACCAACGGTCGGTACCTACCGGCCTGGTTGACTCCGTACCGACCAACGGTCGGTGCCTACCGGTTATTTCGGGGTGTGCAGGCGCTTCATCGCTTCGTTGAAATCGCCCTGCACCGCCAGCGGCAGCACGTCGATCGCATCGTCGATGGCGCGCGCGATCAGCACGTCATCGTCCTTCGACGGGCGGCCGAGCACCCAACCCACCACGCGGTCCTTGTGGCCGGGGTGGCCAATGCCCACGCGCAGGCGATGGAACCTGCCATGGCCGAGCAGGCGGATGGTGTCGCGCAGGCCGTTCTGACCGCCGTGGCCACCGTCGAACTTCAGCCGTGCCGCGCCGGGCGGCAGGTCCAGTTCGTCATGGGCCAGCAGGGTTTCCTCCGGCTCGATCTTCCAGAACCGCTGCGCGGCGGTGACCGACTTGCCGCTGAGGTTCATGAAGGTGGCGGGCTTGAGGAGCCACACCGTCTGCCCGGCGATCTCGACCTTGGCGGTCTCACCGAACAGCTTGCTGTCAACATTCCATCGCGCACCGGCTTTCTCCGCCAGGGCCTCAACGAAATGAAACCCGGCATTGTGCCGGGTCCGGGCGTGTTCCGATCCGGGGTTGCCCAGACCGACGATCAGTCGCAGTCCTGCCATGGTTCCTTCCAGTACGGTGCCTGCCCGCAGGCAGGCACCGTAGCGGTATTACTCGGCGGCGGCCGCTTCTTCGTCGGCCGCGTCGGCCTTGCCGGCCTTGGCGGTGACGATGGCGTCGTCGTGGTCCTTGCCCAGCGCCAGGGCCGGGATTTCCACGCCCTTCGGCAGCTTGATGTCGGACAGGTACACCACGTCACCGGCCTTCAGCTCGCCCAGGTCGACTTCGATCGACTCCGGCAGGTCCTTCGGCAGGCAGGTGATGGTCACTTCCTTCAGTTCGTGGGTGACCACGACGTCGGCAGCCTTGCCGGCCGGCGAGGTGTCTTCGTTGACGAAGTGCAGCGGGACCGAAGCGGTCAGGGCTTCGTTCTCGTTCACGCGCTGGAAGTCCAGGTGCATGATCAGCTGCTTGTACGGGTGGCGCTGCATGTCACGCAGCAGGACCTTCTGCACCTGGCCATCCAGGTTCAGGTCCAGGATCGAGGCATAGAACCACTCGTTCTGCTGGGCCAGCCAGATTTCGTTGTGGTCCAGGCTGATGGCGACCGGCTCGGCGTTGCCGCCGTACACGATGGCCGGGATCACACCGGCGTGACGCAGGCGGCGGCTCGCACCCTTACGCTGCAGTTCACGCTTGGTGACCTTGATTTCATGGGTCTTCGACATTTTCGACTACTCAGGTTGTTGCCGCGCCCTGCGGCGTGGCGGTTGAAGATGCTTCCGCGACCAGAAGCACCCGGGGTATGCCCCCGCCGTCGCCGGCAGGGACGAAAAACTCAGTCGACGTACAGCGAGCTGACCGACTCGCCGAAGGCGATGCGGCGCATCGTTTCGGCCAGCATTTCCGCCACGCTCAGCTGGCGGATCTTGCTGCACACCCGCGCGGCGTCCTTCAGCGGGATGGTGTCGGTCACCACCAGCTCGTCGAGCTGGGAATTGGTGATGTTGTCCACCGCCGGGCCCGACAGCACCGCGTGGGTGCAGTAGGCGGCGACCTTGAGCGCACCGCGCGCCTTCAGGGCAGCGGCAGCGGCGCACAGGGTGCCGGCGGTATCGACGATGTCATCGACCATCACGCAGGTCTTGCCTTCGACGTCACCGATGATGTTCATCACGGTGGAGACGTTGGCACGCGGGCGGCGCTTGTCGATGATCGCCAGGTCGGCGTCATCCAGGCGCTTGGCCACCGCACGGGCGCGGACCACGCCGCCCACGTCCGGCGACACAACGATCAGGTTCTCGGTGCCGTAGGCGCGCCAGATGTCGGCCAGCAGCAGCGGGGACGCATACACGTTGTCCACCGGAATATCGAAGAAACCCTGGATCTGGTCGGCGTGCAGGTCGACGGTCAGCACGCGATCAGCGCCAGCGGTGCTGAACATCTTCGCCGCCAGCTTGGCGGTGATCGGCACGCGCGAGGAACGCATGCGGCGATCCTGGCGCGAGTAGCCGAAGTACGGCACCACGGCGGTCACGCTGGCCACCGATGCGCGCTTGAGCGCGTCGATCAGCACCAGCAGTTCCATCAGGTTTTCCGCGCTCGGCGCACAGGTCGGCTGGATCACGAACACGTCCTGCTTGCGGACGTTCTCTTCGATCTCCACCTGCACTTCACCATCGGAGAAGTGCGAGACCAGCGCCTTGCCCGGGCGAACCCCCAGTTCCTTGCAGATGTTCTGCGCCAGACGTTTGTTGGCGTTGCCGGAAAAGACCAGCAGGTTCGGGGACTCTTGCATCATGATTGTCTCGGGCGGGGACGAGTGGCGGGGATCCGGAGTCGGCAAGGACCCCGATGGACCCTTGCTGCTGACAACACCGCGGTTGTTTCCACGTCCCGCGCGGGCGATGCGCTGGAAGGCGCGGACACAGCCGCTATTGGCAGGGGCGGTAGGATTCGAACCTACGAATGCCAGGATCAAAACCTGGTGCCTTGGGCCTCTTGGCGACGCCCCTGCAGTGATAAATCAGTGTTGCTCGAGTGCATCCAGCAGTGGCGAACGCGCTACGCCCGCTGCCACCCTTGCCCGCAACTCCTTCGGCAACTTCGACCGTCCCTGCTCTGCGGCAGACTGCGATGCGAACTCGACGAAACAACCACTTCCCGAACCGGTCAGCCGCGCCGTGCCGATGTCGCTCAACGCGGCGAACGCTGCCTCGACGGCAGGCTCACGGCGGCGCAGCACCGGTTCGAACGCGTTCCCGACCAGGGTCCCGGAAGCGAAGTCCTCTATTTTCGCCACTGGGCTGTCGCGCGTCAAATCCGGGTCTGCAAACAGTGCTGGCGTAGGAACATGAACGCCCGGTTCGACCACCACGTACCAGGCCGGGGCCAGGGTGATCGGCTGCAGGCGCTCGCCCACGCCTTCGGCCCAGGCGTTGCGCCCGCGCACGAATACCGGCACATCTGCGCCCAGGCGCAGGCCCAGCGCCGCCAAAGCCTCTTCATCCAGACCCGCCCGCCACAGCCGGTTCAGCACCACCAGCGCCGTGGCCGCGTCGGACGACCCCCCGCCAAACCCACCCCCGGCGGGAACGTGCTTTTCGACGATGATGTCTGCACCTTGCTCGACCTTTGCCGCTTCCTGGAGCAGGCGCGCGGCACGCACCGCCAGGTCATCAGCCTCGGCCACGCCGGCCAAGCCCTCGCCCTCACGGCGCACCTGGCCGTCTTCACGCAGGCGCAGGCCAATGCGATCGCCCCAGTCCAGCAGGCGGAACACGGTCTGCAGCTCGTGGTAGCCGTCGGCGCGGCGGCCGGTGATGTGCAGGAACAGGTTCAGCTTGGCCGGGGCCGGCCACCAGGACCAGCCCGCGTCATCGTGCCCGGCACTCATGGGGCGCCCTGCCCCCACTGGTCCACCAGCAGGCGCACCTTGGCGTCGCCATTGCTGGCCTCGATCCGGCGCGGCAGCGCCGGGCGTCCGGCCTCGGCCGGGTACCAGTCCAGATACTGCACCTGCCAGCCCATCTGCTGCATGCGACGCGGCCGGCCGTCAGCGTCGCGCTCGACCTTCTCCGGACCGGCAGCATCGCCGGCCACCAGGCCACGGATCCACTGCGGCAGCTGGTTGACCGGTATGTCCCAGCCGGTCGCTTCCAGCAGCAGCTGCTGGGCGTCCTCGCCGTCACGCGGCCCGCCGGCCAGTCCTTCCAGGCGGCCGGCTTCGGAATGGGTATCGCCGGCCAGCTTCCAGCTCTGCCGGGTCACCGGCGCGCTCAGCTCGACCACATAGCGGCGTCCTTCCTGCTTCCAGTCGATGCGTCCGCTGCCGCCATCCTTGCCCTTGCTGACCGCGACCCGGCCCTGGAAAGCCCAGTCCGGCTGTGCCTGCAGCGCGGCCACGCGCGCCGCCTCGGCCTGCGCCGCTTCGGCCGAAACAACCTCGACCACCGCCGGCGCCGGGGTCTTCTGCGTGCCCACGCTGGTACAGGCGGTCAGCGCCAGGGCCGCAGTTGCCAACAGCAGCGGCCGGATCAGGGAAACACTCATGGATTGAATTTCTCGCGGGCGCGCAGCAGCGCGCGGTTTTCAGGATCGAGCTTGGCCGCTTCTTCGAAGAAGCGGCGGGCCTCGTCATGCTTGCCCAGCACCCAGAGCACTTCGCCAACGTGGGAAGCGATCTCCGGGTCCTTGGCCAGGGTCCAGGCACGGCGCAGCTGCACCAGTGCTTCTTCCTTGCGGCCCAGGCGGTACAGCACCCAGCCATAGCTGTCGACAATGGCAGCGTTGTCCGGTTCGGCCACGCGGGCGCGGTCGATCAGCTCCAGCGCTTCCTGCAGGCGGCCGGTACGGTCGGCCAGGGTGTAGCCCAAGGCATTCAGGGCCGGCACGTTTTCCGGGTCGGTCACCAGGATCTTGCGCAGGTCGGCCTCGGCGCGCGGGATATCGTCGCGGCGCTCCCAGGCGAGTGCACGGGCGTACAGCAGGCCGTTGTCATCCGGGTAGGCGGCCAGGCCGCGGGCCAATGCATCCAGTTCGCCGGCACTGTCATCGCCGCGCTGGCGCAGTTCAGCCTCCAGCAGATAGGCGTCGCGACGCACATCGTCATCGACCACCGCATCGGACTGGATCGCGTGCACTTCATCCAGGGCCTGCGGCAGGCGCCCGGCCAGGGCCTGGGCATTGGCCGCGCGCAGGCGCGCTTCGTTCAGCTCATCGCCGCCGGGCACGCTGTGGTACCACTGCACCGCCTCCGGATAGCGCTTCAGGTACTCGGCGATCTTGCCCAGCAGCAGGCGCTGCGCCGGGTCCGGCTTGGCCGCCTGCCGCGACAGTTCGTTGTAGAGATTGGACAGCGCTGCCTTGTCGCCCTGCTTGGCCAGCAGCGAGGCGCGCATGCCCCAGGTCTGCACGTCCTGCGGGCCGAACGCCAGCACGCGCTCGGCCGCAGCAGGCTGCCCCAGGCTGTCGTAGGCGATGGCCACCGCATTGCGCAGTTCCGGGTCCTGGCGCGTCTTAGGCTCCACGTCGTGCAGCAGCGACAGCGCCTTGTCGGTCTCGCCCGCTTGTTGCAACTGGCTGGCGCGCAGCAGTGCCACACGCGGCTCTTCCGGGAAGCGCTTGACCACCTCATCGATCATCCGCCGCGCCAGCTCGGGCTTTTCCATGCGCAGCGCGAGACGGCCAAACTCCTGCCAGGCCTCGATCTTCGGTGGAATGGCGTTGGCGTCGACCAGCTCACCCAGCACCTGCGCCGGCACCGCCGGGTCGCGCCCACCGCCGATCAGGGCGGCCAGGGCGAACTTCCAGCCGCGCTCGTCGGGGTCGGCCAGCAGCGCCTGCAGTTCAGCGCGGGCGGCCTTCACATCGCCCTGGCGCATGGCCAGCGCACCGGCGGCGCTGCGCAGGGTCAACGAGCTTGGCGCGCGCTGCTGCCACAGGGCCAGGCCCTTGGCGGCGCTGGCATCATCGTTGGCGAGCATGGAAATGCGGGTCGCACGCTCGGCCAGGCCGGCATCGCCGTCGGTCTGCTGTGCCGCCTGCAGGTACCAGCGCGCGGCCTCAGCCAGCTTGCCGGCCTGCAGCGCGAACTCACCGGCCATCACCGGTTCCAGCGCCAGTTCCTCAGTGGCCGGGGCCCTTACAGGGGCCTTGGCCGGCACCGCCGCCAGGGCCTGGCTGCAGGCCAGGGACAGCAGCAGAACACTGGGGATGCGAATCAATGCGGGCATCGTCGGCATCGGGGCCTTAAAATGTCGTCCAATGGCCAGCAGCTTATCGCAAGCAACTGAACAATGACCCTGTGGGTGCTCGGACTGAATCACCAGACCGCACCGGTGGAGCTGCGCGAGCGCGCGGCCTTCGCCGGTGAGGCGTTGCCGCGCGCGCTCGGTTCGCTGCGCGATACCCCGCAGATTGCAGAGGCGGTGCTGCTGTCCACCTGCAACCGCACCGAACTGTACGCCGTGGCCGAGTCGGCACAGGCGCTGGACCAGTGGCTGCGCAGCCAGGCCGGTGACCTGCAGGGCTATCTGTACCAGCATGCCGATGCCGAAGCTGTGCGCCACCTGTTCCGGGTTGCCACCGGGCTGGACTCGATGGTGCTGGGCGAACCGCAGATCCTCGGCCAGGTGAAGGACGCCTGGTCGACCGCGCGCGACCATGGCCTGCTCGGCCAGCGCCTGGACCGCCTGTTCCAGCAGACCTTCTCGGTGGCCAAGCGTGCGCGGACCGATACCCAGATCGGCACCAACCCGGTGTCGGTGGCCTCGGCGGCCGTGCGCCTGGCACAGAACGCGTTCGCCCGTCTGGACGATTCCACCGTGCTGCTGGTCGGTGCCGGCGAGACCATCGAACTGGCTGCACGGCACCTGAGTGAAGGCAAGGTGCGGCGGCTGCTGATCGCCAACCGCACCCTGGCCCACGCGCAGGAACTGGCCAGCCGCCATGGTGGCGTGGCCCTGCCGCTGACCGAACTGGACCGTCACCTGGGCGAGGCCGACATTGTGTTCTCGGCCACCGCTGCGCGCGAACCGGTGATCCATCGCGAGATGGTGGCCAAGGCCCTGCGCGCGCGCCGGCACAAGCCGATGCTGCTGTTCGACCTGGCCGTGCCGCGCGACATCGAAGCCGAGGTCGGCACGCTCAACGACGCCTTCCTCTACACCGTCGATGACCTGGAACGCGCGGTGGAAGACAACCGTCGTGGCCGCCGCGAGGCCGCTGCCGAGGCCGAGGCGATCATCGACCTGCAGGTATCGCGCTTCATCGAGACCCAGCAGGCCAGCGCCCACCAGGCACCACTGCGGCAGCTGCGCGCGTTCGGCGAAGCCACCCGTGCCGAGCTGCTGGAGCGCGCGCGCCAGCAGCTGGCCAACGGCAAGCCCGCCGACGAAGTGCTGGAACTGCTGGCCCACGGCCTGACCAACCGCCTGCTGCACCCGCCGACCGCCGCACTGCGCGCCGCCGCGCTGAGTGGCGATGCCGACCTGACCCGCGCCGCCGAGCGCCTGTTCCCGGCCACGCCGGGTTACCGCCACCCACCCGTGAGACCCGATGACGCCGACCCTGCGCCGTAAGCTGGAAGCGCTGGCCGAGCGCCGCGAAGAACTGGAACGCCTGCTCGCCGAACCCGATGTGGTCGCCGACAACACCCGTTTCCGCGATCTTTCGCGCGAATTCGCCCAACTTGAACCGGTTGCCACTGCACTGGCCGATGAAGCCCGTGCCAAGGCCGACCTGGCCGCCGCCGAAGGCATGCGCGCCGATCCCGATCTGCGCGAGCTGGCCGACGAGGAGATCGCCGCCGCGCAGGCGCGCCTGCAGGCGCTGGAGCAGGAGCTCGCATTGCTGCTGGTGCCACGCGACCCGCGCGACGAAGGCAACCTGTTCCTGGAAGTGCGCGCCGGCACTGGCGGCGACGAAGCCGCGATCTTCGCTGGCGACCTGTTCCGCATGTACGCCCGCTATGCCGAGCGCCAGGGCTGGAAGGTCGAGATCGAATCGGACAGCCCGGGCGAGCACGGCGGCTACAAGGAGGTGGTGGCACGCGTGGTCGGCCGGGGAGCGTTCTCGCGCCTGAAGTTCGAATCGGGCACGCACCGCGTGCAGCGCGTGCCGGCCACCGAATCGCAGGGCCGCATCCACACCTCGGCGGCCACCGTGGCAATCATTCCGGAGGCCGACGAAGTCGATGACATCGTCATCAACCCCGCCGACCTGAAGGTGGATACGTTCCGCTCGTCCGGCGCCGGTGGCCAGCACGTCAACAAGACCGAATCGGCCATCCGCATCACCCACGTGCCGACCGGCGTGGTGGTGGAATGCCAGACCGAGCGCAGCCAGCACGCCAACCGCGACAAGGCGATGAAACGCCTGAAAGCACAACTACTGGACGCCGAGCGCCAGCGCCAGGACGCGGCGCAGGCCGAATCGCGGCGCCTGCAGGTCGGCAGCGGCGACCGCAGCCAGCGCATCCGCACCTACAACTTCCCGCAGGGCCGGATCACCGACCACCGCGTGGAAGGCCTGACCCTGTACGACCTGCCCAACATCCTGGCCGGCGACCTCGACCCGCTGCTGCAGCGACTCAGCCACGAACACCAGGTCGACGCCCTGGCGCAGTTGTCGGCGGACTGATCACGATGACGGCCTGGCAGCAGCGACAGCACCTGCAGCAGGCGATCGCGCGCCAGCCCGGCGACTTCGTGGCCTGGGTGATGCTGGCCGACCTGGAACTGGAAGCCGGCGACATCGCTGCCGGCGAGCAGGCCGCACGACGCGCACTGCAACTGCGCCCCAACCACCCCGAAGCGCTGGCGCGGCTGGGCCGCGTGGCCTGGATGGCCGGCGCACATGGCGATGCAGCGAAGCTGCTGGGCCAGGCTTCGGCACAGGCCCCGCAGCACCCGGGCATCGCGTTGTGGCTGGGCCATGCGCTGGAAGATGCCGATGATGCCGAAGGGGCGGCGACGGCCTATCGCCGCGCGCATGCGCTGATGCCGGGCGAACCCTATATCGCCGCCCAGCGCCTGGCCTGGCAGCGCCGCCTGTGCGACTGGCAGGGCGTGGACGCACTGGCCACACAAGTGCGTGGCGCACTGGCCAGCGGCCAAGGTGTGGTCGAACCGTTCGCGTTCCTCAGCGAGGATGCCACCGCAGCCGAACAGCTGGCCTGCGCGCGCGCGCGCGCCGCGGTGATTGCTTCGGGAGTGCGTCCTCTTCCCGCCACGAAGGTGCGCGGGCGCGGCCCCTTGCGGGTCGGCTTCCTATCCAATGGCTTTGGCGCCCATCCCACCGGGCTGCTGACCGTGGCCCTGTTCGAGCAGTTGCGTCATGACCCGGCAGTGCAACTGCATCTGTTCGCGTTGAATCGTGATGACGGCAGCCGCATCCGCCAGCGGCTGCAGGCAGCGGCACAGCTGCATGATGTGGCTGGCCTGCGACATGCCGATACCGCCGCACGCATCCGCGCACAGGGCATCGACCTGCTGTTCGACCTGCGCGGATGGGGCGGCGGCGGCACGCCGGAGGTACTGGCGATGCGCCCTGCCCCGCTGCAGTTGAACTGGCTGGCTTACCCCGGCACCTCCGGGGCGCCGTGGATGGATGCCGTGATCGGCGACAGCTTCGTTTTGCCAGTTTCACTGGAGCCGCACTACAGCGAACGGGTGCTGCGCCTGCCGCGTGCCTTCCAGCCCTCAGACAACACCCGCATGCTGGAGCCGGCTCCGTCCCGCGCCGAGTGCGGGTTGCCCGGACACGGCGTCGTGTTCTGCTGCTTCAACAACAGCTACAAGCTCAACCCGCGCAGCATGGGCCGCGCCTTCGCAGTGCTGCAGGCGGTGCCCGGCAGCGTGCTGTGGCTGCTGTCCGGCCCCGGCCATGCCGCCGCCCGCCTGCGCAGCGCCGCACAGGCCGCTGGCCTGGACCCAACGCGGCTGGTGTTCATGGCCAAACTGCCGCATCCGCAGTATCTGGCCCGCTATCAGCTGGCCGACCTGTTCCTCGACACGCATCCGTACAACGCCCACACCACCGCGTCCGACGCGCTGTGGGCCGGCTGCCCGGTGCTGACCTGCCCCGGCGACACGTTCGCCGCGCGCGTGGCCGGCAGCCTCAACCACCATCTGGGGCTGGCGCGGATGAATGTCGCCGACGATGCGGCGTTCATCACCACCGCCAGCGCGCTGGGCAATGACCCGGCGGCGCTGGCCGCGTTGCGCGCTGAACTGGCACAGGCGCGCGAGCGCAGCGGGCTGTTCGACATGGGCGGGTTTGCCCGCGATCTGTCAGCGTTGGTGCAGCAACTGGCACGTGAGAACGGCTGGACGGGCGCAGCAGGGTAAGCGCGACCAGGTAGCGTCGACATCGCCTGGGCAGCCCCTGCGCTACGCTCGGGCTTCCTCCCCGCGGGTGTGACGATGGCCAAGCTCAAGCGCAAGGACTACGACGAACTGCTGCTGCCTTTGCAGCTGGAACTGACCGCCATGGCGCGCTGGGTGCAGCACAGCGGACAGCGCCTGCTGGTGCTGTTCGAAGGCCGTGATACCGCAGGTAAAGGCGGCGCGATCCAGGCCATCAGCCAGCATCTCAATCCACGCCAATGCCGGGTGGTAGCACTGCCCAAGCCTACCGACCGCGAAGCCACGCAGTGGTATTTCCAGCGCTATGCCTCGCATCTTCCCGCCGCCGGCGAGATCGTGCTGATGGACCGCAGCTGGTACAACCGCGCAGGCGTCGAGCGGGTGATGGGCTATTGCAGCGAGACCGAGTACCAGCAGTTCCTGCGCCAGGCGCCGGTGTTCGAACAGCTGCTGGTGGACGACGGCATCCTGCTGTTCAAGTACTGGCTGTGCGTGGACCAGGAGCAGCAGGAGAAGCGCTTCGCCGAGCGCCACCTCGATCCGCTGAAGGGCTGGAAGCTGTCCCCGGTGGACCTGAAATCGCGCAGCAAGTACAGCGCCTATACCGAAGCCCGCGAGGCGATGCTGCGCGCGACGCATCGCGAGGCGGCGCCGTGGACGCTGGTGGATTTCAACGACCAGCGGCTGGGCCGGCTGACGCTGGTACGCAACCTGCTGGACCGGTTGCCCGATACGCGGGTGGATGCACCGTTGCCCGAGCTGCCGAAGCTGAAGGGCAAGCTGCATCGCGAGCACTACGATGTGCTGAAGCCGATCGAGGACTTCCCGGTCGAGGAATAGGGTGGGTTGGCAGGGCCTGCGGCCCTGCACCTGCTCAAGCAACGGCAACAGCCAGAGCGGGATTTCCGTGGAATGGCGGGGCGGTGTCGGAGTGCGGGGACGCCGCAAGTACGTCCTTGTAGGCTTGGCAGCCGCATCCATGCGGCTGACACCCCGCACTCCGACACCGCCCCACCTCTGACAGATTCCGGCGATCTGGTAGATCCACGCCATGCGTGGATGAATCTCCATTGAAATCGAATATTTCGACAATTGAACGAAGAGCATCCACGCATGGCGTGGATCTACGTGTCGACCAAGGTCGACACCCACCAAGAGCAGGCCATGCATTCCGACAGCTCGCGGAGAACTGTCGAAGGCGGGGTGGGTCCGGTGGCGGGGGCGTGAGCCGCATGGATGCGGCGACCGAGCTTACATGGACGTACTTGCAGCGCCCCCCCGCCACCGGACCCACCCCGCCTACCCACAGGAAACCCCGCTTGGGCTGTTGCTGTTGCTGCCGGTCAGCGGCCGGCACTACCGCGGGTGCAGGGCCGCAGGCCCTGCCGCCCAACCCCATTACCTGGCAGCCGCGATCTGCTTTTCGATGTCGGCGGCGGTCACCGGGCCAAGGAACGTGTGCGCCAGCTTGCCCTGCGGATCCAGCAGGTGCGTCAACGGCAAGCCGCGTGGCGTGGCGAAGTCCGCCGGCGGATCGAACGGGTCCACGATCACGATCGGATAGGTCACCGGATGCTTGGTCAGGAACGACTGCATCTCCGGCACCTCGATGTCTTCATAGGCCAGGCCGACCACTTCGATGTTGCTGCGCATCGCATGCAGCGCCGACAACTCCGGCATCTCCTTGCGGCACGGGGCACACCAAGTCGCCCAGAAGTTCACCACCACCCACTTGCCGCGGTGCGCGGCGAGGTCGTAGTCGCTGCCATCCACCGCCTTCATCTTCAGCGTCGGGAACTCGGCGGTGGTACGTTCGGCCGGGGTCTCCTCCACCGCTGCGGGGGTGGCCGGGGTCGGTGCCTGTGCCGGTGGCTGGCTGCTGGCGGGGGTGGGCTCCTGGGCCGGCTTGCAGGCCGACAGCGCCAGCAACAGTGCCAGCGGCAGCAGCAACGGGGTCTTGCGGGTCATGGCATGTCTCCGGAATCGGTGTAGATATCGCTGACCTTGCGCTTCAGGCGTTCACGCAGGGGCAGTCGCAGATCGTCCAGCGCCGCCAATGCGGCACGTCCCAGGCTGTCATCACGATACGGCAGGTGCTGCTCGGCCACCGGGATGCGCAGCTGGGTGCATTCGTAAAGATCGGCCAGGCTGACCTGGTCCAGGTCGCGCGACAGCAGCCACTCGCCGCGCTCATCGCGGCGCAGCAGGTCGATGTCCTGCAGATTGCAGATCAGGTCCTGCAGCAGTGAATCGGTCAGCATCGGCTCCAGCCGCAGGATCTCGTCATCGGCCAGGCCCTTGCCCTTCGCCCGTGCATGCTGGAAGCGGCCGAGCAGGCGAAGCAGTCCATAGAACTCATACCCCTGCGGCAGGCGCAGTTCCACCGGCTGGTAGCGGAAGGCCGCCATCGACGAAGATAATGATGCGCCCAGCAGCACCGCCACCCAGCACAGGTAGATCCACAGCAGCAGGATCGGCACGAAGGCCACCGTGCCATACAGCTTCTGGTAGGACTGGAAGCTGCCCAGATAGGCCCCGATGCCCCACTTCACCAGCTCCAGGATCACCGCCGCCAGAATCGCGCCGGGTATCGCGTGCCGCCACTTCACGGTGTGGTGCGGCACCACCCGGAACATCAGCGTGATGCAGACGAACTCGATCAGGATCGGCGCCAGCCGCAGGGCCAGTTCGGCCAGCCAACGGCCCTCCTGGGTACCGAACAACGGCAACGCGAACACCCGCGCCGACACCGCCAGCGACGCAGCGGCGAGCATCGCGCCCAGGGTCAGCACGGTCCAGTAGACCAGGAAGCGGGTCAGCTTGGGCCGGGTGGAGCCAACCCGCCAGATCTGGTTGAAGGTCTCTTCCACGCTGTTGAGGGTGATCAGCAGCGATACCACCAGCGCGATGAAGCCGGCGGCGGTGAGCTGGCCGGCGCTGGCCGAGAACTGCCGCAGGTAGCCCTCGGCCGCGCGCGCGGCGTTGGGCACGAAGTTGGAGAAGACGTAGTCGCTGAGCTGGTCGCTCCAGCGGTCGAAAACGGGGAAGGCCGAGAGCACGCCGAACACCACGATGGCCAGCGGCACCAGCGCGAACACCGTGGTATAGGCCAGCGCCGCCGCTGCCTGGAACAGGCGGTCGTCGAGGAAGCGATGCCACAGGAAGCGGCCGAAACTGATGGCCCGTGCGCGATCCCGCGCGCGCTCCATCCACAGGTTGAGCGTATCCAAAGGTTCCATCGGCGAAAGGGTACCCGATGCGGAATGCTGGCAGGATAGCCATACTGGTGGCCACACGACGAGGAGAAGCGGGCACGATGGGCGAGATTCTGGTGCTGTACTACAGCCGGGGCGGTTCGGTGGCACGGCTGGCGCGCCAGATCGCGCGGGGCGTCGGCGAAGTGCCTGGCATGAGCGCGCGCCTGCGCACGGTGCCGCCGGTGGCTGCGGTGACCCAGACCGCACAGCCGCCGGTGCCCGACGATGGCGCCCCCTACGTGAGCGCGCAGGACCTGGCCGAATGCCAGGGCCTGCTGCTCGGCAGCCCGACCCGCTTCGGCAACATGGCCGCGCCGGTGAAGCATTTCCTCGACGGGCTCGGCGCCGAATGGGTCAACGGCACCCTGTCGGGCAAGCCGGCCGGGGTGTTCACCTCGACTGCTTCGATGCATGGCGGCCAGGAATCGACCCTGCTGTCGATGCAGGTACCACTGCTGCACCATGGCTGCGTGATCGTCGGCATCCCGTTCACCGAGCCGGCGCTGAGCCACACCACCAGTGGCGGCACGCCGTATGGCGCCAGCCACGTGGCCGGTGCCGCCGACGACCCGCAGCCGACCGACGATGAAGCCGTGCTTGCGCGCGCGCTTGGCCGCCGGGTGGCCGACATCGCGCAGCGGTTGGCCCGATGAGCACCGGGCAGCGCACGGTCCTGCTGCTGGCCCTGATGGGGCTGGCTGCGCTGTTCGCCGGCTGGTTCATCAATGACAAGCACTGGCTGGCCACCCAGCTGGTGTTTACCGCGCCACCGCTCGCGCTGGCCATTGCGCTGCGCCTGGGATGGCGCAGGACGGGTTTCTGGGCCTCGGTACTGGCCCTGGGCTGGTTCAGCCACGGCGTGATGAGCGCCTGGAGCCACCCGCAGACGCGCTGGCTGGCGCTGATCGAAATCACACTGGCCCTGCTGGTGATCTTCAGCGCCAGCCTGCCAGGGCTGCGCGCCCGCTTCGGCAAGCGACGCTGACGCTGCGCCCGCCGGGCCGTATCATCTGTGCTCCCGGCCCCGCGCCGCTGCACCTGTCCTGGTTTCGCGCATGCACATGATGGAAGAGCTCCTGGTCGTCACCACCGGTGGCACGATCGACAAGATCTACTTCGACGACAAGTCGGACTACCAGATCGGCGATCCGCAGATCGGCATGATCCTGCGCGAGCTGGGCGTGACGTTCCGCTTCAACGTGATTCCGATCCTGCGCAAGGATTCGCTGCACATCAACGATGAGGACCGCGAGCTGATCCGCGCCACCATCGCCGCGCAGCCGACCCGGCACGTGCTGGTGACCCACGGCACCGACTCGATGGTCCAGACCGGCAAGGTGCTGGCGACGATTCCGGACAAGACCATCGTGATGACCGGTGCACTGAGCCCGGCACGCTTCCGCGGCTCGGATGCGGAGTTCAACATCGGCTGTGCGATCGGTGCGGTGCAGTCGCTGCCGAGCGGCGTGTACATCGCGATGAACGGGCGGATCTTCGACCCGCAGCACGTGCGCAAGAACGTGGCCGCGAACCGCTTCGAATCGGTCTGAGGAACAGCGTGCCGACCAAGGTCGGCACCCACCATGGCGCGGCGGCACGTACCACCGCCGGCCCCATGCAAGAACGCCCCGGCCTAGGCCGGGGCGTGCCCATGGAGAGGGACTTGGGCTCAGTACTGGGCGTTGAGGGTCACGCCCGAGAAAGTGCTGTACGCCTTCACCCGCACATACCAGGTACCGGCGGCCGGACTGTTCACCGTGCAGGTCTCGCTGTTGCCGCTCAGGTACGGACGGCAGGTGTACACCGTGTCGGTCGGCGCGCTGCCCTGGCGGATGTAGAGGTCGGCGTCACCGGTGCCGCCGCTGATCGCCACGCGCAGCTGGCTGCTGCCGGCCGGGACATTGACGGTGTAGCTGAGCGATGAACCACTGCTGGCCGACAGGCCGGTGACCGGCACATTGTTCTGCAGGACGTTGCCGCCCGGATTCGGAGTGCCGCCCCCGTTGATGGCCGCGGACACCGCAGCGTTGGCGTCGATGATGCCGGCACCGCAGCCACCCGAGCATGACCCCGGCAGCGGGCGTGCGGTGCTCTTGATGATGCTCTCGACCTGCGCCGGGCTAAGCGGGCTTGGCGCGACCGATTGCATCAGCGCAACCACGCCGGCCACATGCGGCGCCGCCATCGAGGTGCCGTTGTACGACGCGTAGCTGGCGCTGCCCGGCGTGGTGGTGCCGGTGTTGAGCGTGGACAGGATGCTCTGGCCCGGTGCCGAGATGTCGATGCCGGTGCCGTAGTTGGAGAAGCTGGCACGCGCACCGGCCGAGGTTGTGGCCGCCACGGCAATCACGTTCGGGCAGTTGGCCGGCACCGACGAGGACACGTTGGTGTTGCTGTTGCCGGCGGCGACCACCACGGTGGTGCCACGGCCGACAGCGCCATTGATCGCATTCTGGTAGGTGGTGGAGCAACTGCCGCCACCACCCAGCGAGAGGTTGATGACTTCAGCCGGGTTGGCATTGGCCGGCACGCCACTGACGGTGCCGCCGGAGGCCCATACGATCGCGTCGGCGATGTCGGAGGTGTAACCGCCGCACTTGCCGAGCACGCGCACCGGCACAACCTTGGCGTTGAACGCGGTACCGGCCACGCCGGTGCTGTTGTTGGTCACTGCCGCCACGGTGCCGGCGACGTGGGTACCGTGCCAGCTGGAGTTGGAGGCCGGGATGCCCGAGCCGCACTCGTTGGCGCCGTACCAGTCGCCTTCATCGTTCGGGTTGTTGTCGCGACCGCCACCATCGCGCGCCATCGCGGCGTCGCTGATGAAGTCGTAGCCGGGCAGGATGTTGGCGTTGAGATCGGGGTGGTTGGTGATGCCGGTGTCGATCACCGCCACGACCACGCCGGTGCCGGTCGACTTGTCCCAGGCCGGCTGCACGTTGATCGACGCATTGGAGGTACCGAAGCCCCACTGTTCGCTGAAGCGGGTGTCGTTCGGGGTCAGCGTCGCGCGCATGATCTGGTCGACTTCGACGTACTCCACGTTCGGATCGGCGGCCAGCTTGCGCATCAGCAGCTCGGATTCAGCCTGGTCGAGCGGGCGATCGGTCCTGACCAGGGTCGGGCCGACGGCCAGCTTGCGGACCTGCTGCAGGCCCAGTGCGCGGCCCTGGCTGCTGGCCAGGCCGGCGGCGGCATTCTTCAGTGAAGAGGCCAGTGCGGTGGTGTTGGCCACCGGCGCGCTGCCGTCGCGGTACTTCACGATGAAACGCTGGTGGGTCGGCGCGGACTGCAGGCCGCTGAGCTGGACATCGCCGGCCAGCGCAGGCGTGGCCAGCAGCAGCGATGACAGAACGGACGCACCAAGGACCACCCACACTCGACGCACACGCGGTTGCGTTACCTGGGACATCGTATTTCCCTTTCTTGTGGTGTGAATGCCGGAATCGGCAGAAGCACCGGCCCGAACCCTGGGCTGGCTTGCATTGGCGAGGTTCGAAGTCCGGCGGGCCAGCGGATCCCCCTATCGATCCGCCGTGCACATGACGCTAATGACCAAAAGCGGACACCACAAGATTTTCAGCGTCTTTTCAGCAAGATGAAATGTCTGATATGAGACTTTTCGGGTCGAGGGTTTGTGAAGGTGAAGGACTTTCTCACGCCCTGCACGCACCTGACTGGGCGTTGTCCTGTCCGCCGATGACTTTGCCGACATCGGCGTGCACTTCCACGCCGATGGCCGCGCAGCATCGGCGCGGCCCTCGTGCTGCCCCGTTCGAGTGCAGGGACTATTCGATGTGTGCAGCGCCGCCAGGCCGGATGTGCTGCCCCTTGACCGGTTCGCCGCGCGCGACCGGCTTGCCGTCGGCCACATAGCCGGAGAACTGGGCCGGCAGCGCCGCGCTGACCCCGAACGCAGGCCCGGCCTGCAGCTGGTAGTGCAGGTGCGGTTCGGAGGAATTGCCGCTGTTCCCACAGTCACCGAGGTGCGTGCCGCTGCGGACGACCTGCCCCTGTGCAACGCGCACGCTGCCCTGGCGCAGGTGCGCCAGCACCGAGTACTCGTCATTGCCGTGATCGAGGATGACGCGGTTGCCGGTGAGCTGGGCAGCGTTCATCTGGCCTGGCACGTTGTCGGCGACGCCCTCGACCACCTCCACCACCGTGCCGTCGGCCGGCGCGAGGATTGGCCGGCCAAAGCAGAAATAGTCCTCGTTGCGCTGACCCTCTCCACCATGGGAACGGCCATCGCGGACCACCAGCAGGTCCATCGCGAAGCGCTGGCCGGCGTGGGCCGCATGGTAGTTCTGTTCGACACTGCGGCCGCCCCAGAACACGAAGAATTCATCTTTGAACGGCAGTTGCAGCCGTGTGCGGGTCTGGTAGTCAAGGAACCCGCTCGCCGCGGCCTGCGGAGGCGTGGTCTGTAGCGGGCGGATGTAGAAGCCGCCGATCCGCCCGTCAGCGTCGATGGCCCACAGCACCTGGATGATGGCCTGGCTCTTGGCGAAGCGCGCCTGCCGCAGATAGGTGTCGTATCCCTCAGCCTTCTCGACCTTCTCGCTGACCAGCTCGGTTTCTGCGCCCCAGCCTGCCAGCACCTGCTCGCGCAGCGCCACCAGGTTCTGCGGGGACTGCAGCCCCGCCCGCATCTGTGGTGTCATCCGTTCCCACAGGGCGTCGATGTGGCCCTCATAGAACTGCGTGGTCAGCGTGGCTCCCTGCTGGCGCGGATCTGTGGCCGCGGCGGCACCGGTGAGGGCAGAGAAGGAAACAACCAGAACTGCAAACAGGCGCGGGAGCAATGTCATGTCAAGCGTCCTTTCGATCCGGATCGGGAATGCCGGCGACGATCGCCGCCAGCTGCGTGCGGTACTCGGCCAGGGCGGTGCGCCCCAGTGGCGTCAACTGCAGGGTGGTCAGCGGGCGCTTGCCGCGGAACGACTTTTCGATGGCGACCAGGCCGGCTGCCTCCAGCTTGCTCAGATGGCTGGACAGGTTGCCCTTGCTCAGCCCGCTGAGATGTTCGACAAAGCCGAACTCGGCAGACTGGGCGCCGGCCAGGATCGACAGGATCAGCAGGCGCGCCGGTTCGTGGATCAGGCGGTCGAGCTGGAGCAGCGCGCGCGAATCAGGCAAGCGGGTCATTCGACGAACGTCCGTCCGGCCATGAACGCGCGCATTTCCGCCTGCAGGCGGTGGAACCGCTGGTGGTCACGCCAGCCGACCACGATCAGCGCAATGGACGCCAGTGGGAACACCGCAGTGCTCAGCCCGAAATCGTAGGTCTGCCCGGTGAAGGCCAGCGCGGCCTGGCACAGCAGGAACACACCCACGATGAACTCCAGCGGTGTACGCAGCCAGCGCCACACTACCCAGGGCAGCAGCGCCACCACGGCCAGGTAGCCGATGGCGCGCAGATCCCAGGGCAACTCGCCCATCGGCGCCAGCCTGGGCAGCACGCTGCCGATCACCAGCACGCTCACCAAGGCGGTGAAGGCGATGAAGAAGCGCTGGAAGTTGCGCTCGGCCGGCGTCACCTGCTCCTCGACCTGGCCCAGCCGCTGGTAGTAGCGGCGCGCCAGCCATTGCTTGCCGACGATCCACAGCACAGGGACGGCGATCAGTGCGACGCGCAGTGCCAGCGTGGTCGGCAACAGCGCGCCCGCAATGAAGGAGGCCAGACAGGCGACACCACCCGCGATCGCCGACAGGCCACCGGCACTGCGCGAGTAACGCGAGTATTCACGGGTCAACGCCTGCAGGCGCGAGGAAGGATCAATGACGGACGGCTGCTGCATGACACGCTCCATCGGGGCCACTTGAATATAGTTTGCACCGCAAACCTATTTGCGTCAAGCAGTCCTCTGCAGCGATCTGGAGGCCCCACAACGCAGAAAGCCCGTCACAGGGACGGGCTTTCCAGGAACAGCGCCGCCAAGCGTAGGCTCGGCTCTCCAGTTGAGCGTGGGCGATCAGCCCAGCTTGACCAGCCAGTTGTGGCGGTCCGGCAGGCGGCCGTACTGGATGTCGGTCAGTTCCTTGCGCAGCGACATGGTCACTTCGCCGGCCGGGGCGTTGATGTCGCCCACCGAGAAGCCCTCGCCCTTCAGCTGGCCGATCGGGGTGACCACCGCGGCGGTGCCACAGGCAAACACTTCGCTGATCGCACCGGAGGCGACGCCGTCCTTCCACTCGTCGATGCTGACCTTGCGTTCTTCGACCTTCATGCCGCGGTCGCGGGCCAGCTGCAGGATGCTCTCGCGGGTAATGCCCTCCAGGATGCTGCCGGACAGTTCCGGAGTGACCAGCGTGCCGTCCTTGTAGACCAGGAACACGTTCATGCCGCCCAGTTCTTCCAGGTACTTGCCCTCGACCGGGTCGAGGAACAGCACCTGCGAGCAACCCTGCGCCTGCGCCTTCTGCTGCGGCAACAGCGAGGCGGCGTAGTTGCCACCGCACTTGGCAGCACCGGTGCCGCCCTTGGCCGCACGCGCGTATTCGGTGGACAGCCAGATCGACACCGGGGCAACGCCCTTGGCGAAGTACGGGCCGGCCGGGCTGGCGATGACGTAGTAGCCGGCCTTGTGCGCACCGCGCACGCCGAGGAAGGCTTCATCGCCGATCATGAACGGGCGGAAGTACAGGCTCGACTCGTCGGCCGACGGCACCCAGTCGCTGTCGACGGCGATCAGCTGCTTCAGCGATTCGACAAAGATCTCCACCGGCAGTTCCGGCAGCGCCAGGCGCTGCGCCGAACGCTGCAGGCGACGGCCGTTGGCATCCGGGCGGAAGGTCCAGATCGAGCCGTCAGCATGGCGGTAGGCCTTGATGCCTTCGAAGATCTCCTGGCCGTAGTGCAGCACGGCCGCGGCCGGGTCCAGCTGCAGCGGACCGTAGGCACGCACGTTGGCGTTGTGCCAGCCGGTGTCCTTGTCCCAGCGTACTTCCACCATGTGGTCGGTGAAGTGCAGGCCGAAGCCCGGCTTCTCCAGGATCTTGGCGCGCTCTTCAGCGCTGCGCGGGTGGTCCGAACGGGTGACGGCGAAGCTGGGAATGGACTGGGACACCGGAGATTTCCTGTTCTGGTTGCGGGTATTGCCGGGCCCGCGTCACTGCGGGCCGTGGGTCAAAGCATGCCGGTCTCGAGCCGGGCCGCCTCGGACATCATGTGCTGGTTCCACGGCGGGTCGAACACCAGGTCGACGTCGGCCTCGGCCACCGTCGGGATCATTTCGAGCTTGCTGCGCACGTCGTCGACCAGGATCTCGCCCATGCCGCAACCCGGTGCGGTCAGGGTCATCTTCACATCGATCTCGCGCTTGCCTTCGTCCAGGTGCTTGATCTCGACCTCGTAGACCAAGCCCAGTTCGACGATGTTCACCGGAATTTCGGGGTCGAAGCAGGTGCGCAGCTGCTGCCATACCAGCTGTTCCACCTGTTCATCGGTGGCGTCGGCCGGCAGTTCCAGCGGTGCCGGCGCTTCCTTGCCGATGGCGTCGCCGTCCTTGCCGGCGATGCGGAACAGGTTGCCCTCGACGAACACCGAATAACTGCCGCCCAGCGCCTGGGTGATGTACCCATAGCTGCCGGCGGGCAGGGTCACGGTGTCGCCCTGCGGGACCATCACGGCCTCGCAATCACGTTCGAAGTGGACAGGTTCGCTGCTACGGGAATACATGGGGACCGATATGGGGCCGTGGCCGGGGCCACGCAAGACGGCATTCTAGCCCAGCCGCCCTGCCGCCGCCGGTGCACTGCGGCAAACCACAGTATCCTGTGGGTGATCTTCAGGGAGCTTCGATGTCCTCCAATGCCGCGCGTGCCAGGACCGTGACCTGGCTCTGGCCCATCATGCTGTTGCTGGGCCTGCTTGTTGCTCCCCTCGCCTGGATGGTGCTGGCGCTGATGACCGGCCGGCAGGTCGGCTGGATGGCGGTCGTGACCGCCCTGGAACTGGTGTTCATGCTGCGCATGGGTACGCTGGGCCCTGGCCGGTTGCGAATTGCACTGGTCGTGCTGGGCACCCTGCTGGTGACCGCCGTCGCCAACTGGACCATCGCCAGCGCCTGGATGGGCGGCTCGATCGGGCTGGACCTGTGGGACGCGACCCTGCGGATGGGCCCGCACCTGGCCTGGACCCTGATCGCCCTCGCCAATGGCGCGGTGGAATGGCTGTGGCTGGCGCTGGGCGTGGCCGTGGGCGCCTGGCTGGCGCGCTGAGCACGCCGGTTGCCACGTCCGCCGGGGATATGCAGGTAGATCCACGCCATGCGTGGATGGGATGGTAGTGCCGGCCGCTGGCCGGCAGAAGCGTGCGGACCAAGGTCCGCACCCACGGATGCAGCCGGGCCTCAATGCCCGCCGTCGAGCGCCTTCAACTCGCTGACCAGCGAGGCTGCCGCTTCGGCACCATCGCCGTACAGCATGCGGGCGTTGTCGGCGTAGAACAGCGCATTCTCGATGCCCGCAAAACCGGTGCCCTTGCCGCGCTTGATCACCACCACGTTGCGCGCATTGACCACGTCCAGCACCGGCATGCCGTAGATCGGGCTGGCCGGGTCGGTGCGTGCCACCGGATTGACCACGTCGTTGGCACCGATCACCAGCACCACGTCGATGTTGGCGAACTCCGGGTTGATGTCGTCCATGTCGGCGATCAGGTCGTAGGGCACACCCGCTTCGGCCAGCAGCACGTTCATGTGCCCGGGCATGCGCCCGGCCACCGGATGGATGGCGAACTTCACCTTCACCCCGCGCTGGCCCAGCCGCTGCGCCAGTTCCCAGATCTTGTGCTGGGCCTGCGCCACGGCCATGCCGTAACCAGGCACGATCACCACGCGTTCTGCGTAGGCCATCATCGCCGCGACATCCGACGCTTCAATCGGCTTCTGCGCACCGCTGATCGCCTGCGCTTCCCCGCCGGCGCCACCACCGAAGTTGGAGAACAACACATTGCGGATCGGCCGGTTCATCGCCTTCGCCATCAGCCGGGTCAGCAGGATGCCGGCGGCGCCGACCATCATGCCCGCGATGATCAATGCCTCGTTGCCCAGCACGTAGCCTTCGAACGACACCGCCAGGCCGGTGAACGCGTTGTACAGCGAGATCACCACCGGCATGTCGGCGCCACCGATCGGCAACGTCATCAGCACGCCCAGTGCCAGCGCCAGCACGAAGAAGGCGACGATCGCCCAGGTGCTGAGCGTACTGGCAGCGATGATCGCCAGCACCACCACCGCCAGGGCCACCAGCAGGTTCATCACCTGCTGGCCCGGCCAGGTCACGCGCTTGTCCAGGCGTCCATCCAGCTTGGCCCAGGCGATCACCGAACCGGACAACGACACCGCACCGATCGCCGCGCCGACCACCGCCAGCAGCAGCATCGTGCCCGACGGCTGGCGCGCGGCCAGGTCGGCCAGCGCCTGCGCGCTCCAGTGGCTGGTATCGCGGTGGGCCAGGAAGGCATAGCGCAGCAGTTCCACCGCACCGATCGCCGCCGCCGAGCCACCACCCATGCCGTTGTACAGCGCCACCATCTGCGGCATGTCGGTGATGGCAACCTTGCCGGCCGACCACCAGGCCAGGCCCGCGCCCAGCAGCAGTGCCACCAGGATCAACGGCACGTTATGCAGTTCGGGCAGGAAGAACGTGGCTGCGGTGGCCAGCAGCATGCCCAGCCCGGCCCAGCGGATGCCGCTGCGCGCGCTCAGCGGCGAGGCCATGCGCTGCAGGCCCAGAAGGAACAGCGTGGCGGCAGCGAGGTAGCTGGCCTTGACCAGCCAATCGAGCAGTTCGACGGTGCTGATGTTCAAGCCTGCGGCTCCTTCGGTTCGTCCTTGCCGCCCTTGGGCGCGCTCGGCTTGAACATTTCCAGCATGCGCGCGGTGACCACGTAGCCACCGGCGGCGTTGCCGGCACCGAGCACCACGGCGAGGAAGCCCAGGGCTTTCTCCAGCGGCGTCTGCGCATGCCCCAGCACCACCATCGCGCCGATCAGCACGATGCCGTGGATGAAGTTGGAGCCCGACATCAGCGGGGTATGCAGGATCACCGGCACCCGCGAAATGATCACGTGGCCGGCGATGGCCGCCAGCATGAAGATGTACAGCGCCACGAACCCGTCACTCACTGGCAACGCTCCTGCTCTGTCTTCGTCGTCCCATCATAACCATGGGCTGAACCCCGCGTGCACCCGGCGTCAACCGAAGCGGCGCTCACGCGTTGTCGATGGTGACCCCGAGCGAGGAACCGTACCCTGTGCTGGTGAGCAGCCCCGTCCCCCCGAGCGCCGAGACCGATGCGCCGCCGGCATCGCTGGAGGCGTTCCTGGCCAGCGTCGGCCCGCGTGCGTTCCGCTTCGCCGAGGCCGGCCTGCGCCAGCGCGAAGACGCCATGGATGCGGTGCAGGACGCGCTGATGCGCATGCTGGACTACGCCGACAAGCCGGCGGCCGAATGGGCGCCGCTGTTCTGGAGCATCCTGCGCCGGCGCGTGATCGACGTGCAGCGCCGGCGCCGCTTCCGCCTGCCGTTCTGGCGCGACAACCAGGACGCGGAAGGCGGCGGGATCGACTGGGCCGATCCCGGCCCCGACCCGGCACAGGCGCATGAACAGCGCCAGCAGTACCAGCAGCTGGTGGACGCGTTGCGCCGCCTGCCCGCCCGCCAGCGCGAGGCCTTCACCCTGCGCGTGCTGCAGGACCTGGACGGGGCCACCACTGCCCGCGCCATGGGCTGCAGCGAAGGCGCGGTAAAAACCCATCTGGCACGCGCCCGGCAGGCGCTGCAGGATTATCTGGAGATCCACCCGTGAAACGCTCCCTGCCTTCCGACGACACCCTGCGCAGCCTGCATGCGCAGTCGCTGCAGGCGCTGTCGCCCGCAACGTTGGCCCGGCTGCGCCAGGCGCGCCACGGCGCCACGGCCATCCACCGCGGGCGCGGGCGCTGGTGGCTGGCCAGCGCCTGTTCGCTGGTGGTGGCGCTGGCTGTCGGCGTGCAGTTCAGCGGCCTGGGCCTGCATTCCGGGCCCGCGACCGTAGCGCCGACGGCGGCGGTGGAAGACAACAGCGCGCTGTACGACGAGAATCCCGATCTGTACCTGTGGCTGGGCGATACCGACCTGGCGATGGAGTGAATCATGTCCCGAGTGCCTACCCTGCCGCTGCTGTTGACCCTGTCGCTGCTGCCGGCCGTCCCGGCGCTGGCGCAGAGCGCAGCGCCCGCGCCTGCTGCACGCCCTGCGCCGGGCGCCACGCTGCCTGCGTGGGAGCAGCTGAGCGAATCCCAGCGTGAGTCCCTGCTGGCGCCGCTGCGCGACCGCTGGAACAGTGCCGATGCGGGCCAGCGCCAGCGCATGCTCTCGCATGGGCAGCGCTGGCAATCGATGAGCCCGGAGGAACGCGACAAGGCCCGCCGCGGCCTGCGCCGCTTCGAGCACATGAGCCCGGAACAGCGCGAGCAGGCACGCGCCCTGTTCGGGCAGATGCGCGACATGCCGCCGGCACAGCGCGACGCGCTGCGCGAGCGCTGGTCGCAGATGACGCCGGAGCAGCGCAAGGACTGGGTGCGCGACAACCCGCCGCCGGCGAAGCCGCGGTAAGGCCCCGGGGACGGGGTCAGAGCCCTTTGCTGATGCAACGGGATCCGACCCCGGGATGACCCGCCGCACGTTCGGGGTCAGATCCCTTGTCATTCACGCCTGCCAGCGGGTCTTCGCCAGCAGCTCGTCGTCCCAGTCGAACCCGAGCTGGCCTTCGCGCACGAACAGCGCAACGAAGTTGAGCAGGTTGCGCGCATACATCTCGCTGGCCTGCGTCGCACCGCGACTGGCCAGGCCCAGCGGGCCATCGATGGTCACGCCCTGGTGCTCGATGCACTGCCCCGGCCGGGTCAGTGCACAGTTGCCGCCGCTCTCGGCGGCCAGATCGACAATCACGCTGCCGGTGGCCATGCCTTCCACCATCGCGGCAGTCACGATCGTCGGCGCCGGGCGACCCGGTACGGCGGCCGTGCAGATCACCACGTCCACGCCACGCAGGTGGTCGGACAGCCGACGCTGCTGCTCGGCGCGCTCGTCATCGGTCAGCGCCCGCGCGTACCCGCCCTCGCCGGCCGCACTCACGCCAAGATCGAGGAAGCGTGCACCCAGTGACTGGATCTGCTCGCGGGTTTCAGGGCGCACGTCGAAGCCTTCCACCTGTGCACCGAGACGGCGTGCGGTGGCGATGGCCTGCAGGCCCGCCACGCCGGCGCCGATGACCAGCACCTTGGCCGGGCGCACGGTACCGGCGGCAGTGGTCAACATCGGGAAGAAGCGCGGCGCGCGCTCGGCGGCGATCAGCGCCGCCTTGTAGCCGGCCATGCCGGCCTGCGAGCTGAGTACATCCATCGCCTGCGCACGGGTGGTGCGCGGCAGCTGCTGCAGCGGGAACAGGTACAGGCGGTCGCTGTCCGCCAGCGCCGCCAGCGCCGGATCACTGGCCGGGGTCAACAGGCCGACCACGCTGGCCCCGGGCTTGAGCTGCTCCAGCACTGCCGCCGCAGGTGCCTGCACGCACAGCAGGATATCGATCTCGGCCCAGCACCCTGCATCAAAGACGCGTGCGCCGGCATCGTCATAGGCCGCATCGGTGAAGCCGGCGGCCAGGCCGGCGCCCGCCTCATACCAGACGGCAATGCCCATGGCCCCGAGCTTGCGCGCGGTTTCCGGCGTCAGCGCCACGCGCCGTTCGCCCGGCGCGGTCTCCTTGATCCCCAGCAACGCCACGGCCATGCAGGTCCCCGCTGATCGGTGAGTTTTCCCGATCCTAGCAGGCGGCCACGGCTCAGTGCAGCGTTGCGCTGCCCGGGTCCAGCCGATCGATCACACCCTGCATCGCGCTGTCGAAGGCGCCATCGTCAACGTGGGCACGCAGGCGGCCCAGCCGCACCATCACCGCCAGTTCTTCCGGCGAGGCCACGCAGAAGCGCACGCCACGACGGTTGACGAACAACAGACGCGAGGAAATCGGGCTGACCCAGGACAGCTTGCCGGCCTGGACCTTGCCGTCCTTGTCGACGAAATCCAGCCAGTTGCCGATTTCCATGCGGCGGAAGCGGTCGGCATCGGCGTTGTCGAAATCGTCGGCGTCGATCTGCCCGCCGAGCTCGACCGCTGGCGATTCAGCCACCGGCGGTACCGGCAACGCGACCTGCGGCAGCTCCGGCAGCGCGCGCTGCAGCTCCGGCCGCGATTCGGCAATGCCCTGCAAGGTGTCATGCAGGGCATCAATGGCGCCGGTGGCGGCATCACCGTGCACGCCAACGCTGCCGAACACCTTGGCCAGCGCCGGCTGCCAGGCCTGCAGCCATGGCTTGCCGACGATCTGGCGGCGCGCCTCGGCCACTTCCTCCAGCAAGCCGTCGCCCAGGCTCAATGCCTCGGCCACCGAGGCGCCTTCTTCGCCCTCGCGCAGCAGCGCCAGGGTCAGGTGGTGCTGCCACGGCTGGCGCAGGAATTCGGCAATGGCCGGCGGCAGGCTGGCATCGCCGATACGGCGGTCCAGCTCGGCGCCGGCGCGGGTGCGGGCCATTTCCAGTTTTTCCTGGCCGCGCTGCGTTTCGGCGGCACGGCGCTCGGCGATTTCCACGCGGCGGCGATGCTGCACCAGGAACTCGCGGAATTCCTCTTCCAAGGTCAGGAAGATCGCCAGGTTCTCGTTGAACTCGGCCACCAGCCGTTCGATGATCTCCTCGACCTTGGCCATCAGCATGCGCTCGGCCTGGCTCTCGCCGGTGTTGCCCTCGCAGGCCTCCGCCAGCGAGTTGAGCAGCTTGCGCGCCGGATGGGTCTTCTGCACGAACATCCGGCGGTCGAGCATCGCCACCTTGACGAAGGGCACCACCAGGCGGCCGATCAGCTCGCGCGAGCGGCCTTCCAGTTCGCGCTCGTCCAGCATCACGTCGAACAGCATGCCCACCAGGTCGATCGCATCCTCGTCCTGCGGGTCCAGCCGGGTCTGGCCCGGATCGACGCCCAGCCGGGTCGCGCTGGACAGTACTTCACTCTTCAACCGCTGCGCCAGGGATTCGCCGTCCTCGCCGATGGCCGCGCGCAGGGTGGCGCTGGGCGTGGCCTGCAGCAGTGACAGCACCGACATCATCTCGCGCTGGCTCAACGGGCGATGCTGGCCGACCGCGACCTGCGCGGCCGAGGTGGCATCCTCGCGAACGTGACGGGTCTGCTGCAGCAGCTCATGCAGGGCCTCCAGCAGCATGCCCTGCTGGCCGGCATACGCCTCGCCGTTGCCGGCATCGTCGCCCCCGAGATGCTGCTGCATGTGGCCACGGCGCTCGGACCAGCGCGCGGCGAAGCGCTGCGCCCAGGCCGGCGCGGCCTGCTCATCATCGCTGAACTCGGATTCCAAGCCCGCCGCGTGGCGCGGCTCGACCAGATCATCCGCCCCCGCCGCCATGCGCGGGTCGGGCGCGGCCGACAATGGACGCCGCGGGGCCCCCACCTGCGACATCACGCCAGCGGCGGCCAGCTGCTCGTCCAGCTTCTCGTAGATGCGGCCCACCGGCGCGCGCAGGTCGCGCTCGCACAGCTTGATCAGCACCAGGTGCACTTCCGGCGCCAGCTCGCAGCCGGCAAAGGCCTCGTGGATGGCCACGCCCAGGTGTTCGGGGCTGACCGGGTTGTGGTCGGCATCCAGCTCGGCGCCGCCGATCAGGCGGCCCAGGCGCCGGTCCAGCCGCGCCAGCACCGGCTTGAAGTCGCGCAGCAGCACGGTGGCGAAATTGCGCACCGCCAGCCGCGATTCCAGTACATGTTCGGCCAGCAGGCTCAGGCCATCTTCGGCAGGACCGGACAGGGTCGCCTCGGCCGACAGCGGCTCGCCGCTGGCGAGCGCGTCCCAAGCCCGCTGCAGATGGCCGGCGAAGGCACCGGCGATGTCCTCGCGGCGGCGGCGCAGTTCACGCATCGCATCCAGGAACAGCAGCTGCGACGAACCGGCATTGCCGGCGCGGTCGAACAGTGCGTCGTCGAAACGCGCCAGTGCGGCCCCGAAAACCTGGCACAGCGCGGGCAGGACCATGTCCCGGGCACGCTGCAACTGGACCGGGTCACGACCCGGCGATCCCATCGGTGTGGGCGCGCTCATCATTCGGGAAGGCTCCCCACCTTCTCTGGTACGACAGTCAGCATGGACATCGCGGCGGCCGGCACACCCCATGTACCGGTACGTCGATGGTAGGCCGGCCAGCCCGTCACGGACAGTGAAACAGTCCTCACTTCAAACCTCATGACCGGCGGCCCGGCAAGATGGATATCGTAAGCCGTGCAAGGCCCACGAGGCGAGAGCAGGCGGCCGTCCCTTTCCCGCCAGTGGCATGATGTTCATCACAGTTTGGTATTCAGGGGCTGGACGCGACCCAGACGGCGTCTTCGACCACCCCGACTATAATCAAATGCCCGTGATGACCGGTTCAGACTCCATGCCCGACCCCACTGCCCTGCTTGCCCTGGATGCCCGCCGCTCGGTGCCCTCGCGGCAATTGGGCGAGCCCGGCCCGGACCCGGCAACCCTGCAGCGCATGCTGGCCTCGGCCGTACGCGTGCCCGACCACGGCAAGCGGGTACCGTTCCGCTTCCTGAAGATCGCCGGCGATGCACGTCACACTCTGGGCAACTTCCTGGCCGAGCGCAGCCGCCAGCGCGACCCGCATGCCGGCGAGGCGGTATTCGAGAAGGACCGCCAGCGTTTCAGTCATGCCCCGCTGGTGATCGTGGTGGTGGCCAGCCCGCGCCCGGACCCGAAGGTCCCCGAACAGGAGCAGCTGATGACCGCCGGCTGCGTCTGCTTCGCCCTGCTGCAGGCCGCACAGGCGCTGGGCTTCGGCGCGCAGTGGCTGACCGCCTGGATGGCCTTCGACCCCGCCGTGCACGCCTACCTGGGCCTGGCCGAGGGCGAGAGCGAGAGCGTCGCCGGTTTCATCCATATCGGTACGCCGAAGGCCGCCGTACCCGAGCGCGAGCGTCCGGACCCGGCCGCGCTGCTGCGCGACTGGACGCCGCCGGCATGAGCCTGCCGGCAGCGCCGCCTTCGCTGTACCTGGTCGATGCCAGCATCTACGTGTTCCGCGCCTGGCACTCGCTGCCGGACCAGTTCCAGGACGCGCAGGGCTGGCCGACCAATGCCGTGCACGGTTTCGCCCGCTTCCTGCTGGACCTGCTCGAGCGCGAGCGCCCGCAGCACATCGCCATCGCCTTCGATGAAGCGCTGGACAGCGGCTTCCGCCACCGCCTGTACCCGGCCTACAAGGCCAACCGTGATCCGGCACCGGAAGCACTCAAGCGGCAGTTCGTGCACTGCAAGGCGTTATGCGCGGCGTTGGGCCTGGCGGTGCTGGCGCACCACGAATACGAGGCCGACGACCTGATCGGCAGCGCCCTGCACGTTCACCGCAGCAGCCATCGCGGCGTGATCATCTCCGCCGACAAGGACCTGTCGCAGCTGCTGGCCGACCATGACGAGCAGTGGGACTATGCGCGCAACCAGCGCTGGAACGTGGCCGGGGTGAAGGCGCGGCACGGCGTGCACGCGCACCAGATTGCCGACTACCTGGCGCTGTGCGGCGATGCGGTGGACAACATTCCCGGTATCAGTGGCGTGGGCAGCAAGTCCGCCGCCGTGCTGCTGGCCCATTTCGGCAGCATGGATGCACTGTACGAACGCCTGGACGAAGTGCCGTTCCTGCGCCTGCGCGGCGCCGCCCAGATGGCGGTGCGCCTGCGCGAGCAGCGCGAGCACGCCCGGCTCTGGCGCCAGCTGACCACCATCGCGCTGGACGCGCCGCTGGAAGGCAGCCAACCCGGCCTGCTGCGCCAGGCGGCCGACCCGGAACTGCTCGGTGGCCTGTGCCAGACCCTTCGATTCGGCCCGATGACCCGCCGCCGGCTGTTCGATGCCGCTGGCGTGGCCGACCCTCTTCCCACCCACAGCGAGCCCGCATGAGCCAGCGCAATACCGAAGCCCCGCGTGTCGTCTATGAAGGCAAGTACCAGCGCATGGTCGTGCGCGGTACCTGGGAATACAGCGAACGCACCCACGCCGGCGGCCTGGCGGCGATCATCATCGCCGTCACCCCGGAGGACAAGGTGCTGTTCGTCGAACAGTTCCGTGTACCGCTGCAGGCCCCCACCATCGAGATGCCGGCCGGCCTGGTCGGCGACATCCACGCCGGCGAATCGATTGAAGTCTCGGCCGTGCGCGAGCTCGAGGAAGAAACCGGCTGGACCGCCGATCACGCCGAAGTGCTGCTGATCGGCCCGACCTCTTCCGGCGCCAGCAGCGAGAAGATCGCCTTCGTGCGCGCCACCGGCCTGCGCCGGATCGGCGAAGGGGGTGGCGACGACAGCGAGGACATCATCGTCCACGAGATTCCGCGCAGTGAGGCAGCGGCCTGGCTGGTGCAGAAGATGGGCGAAGGCTACGAGCTGGACGCCAAGCTCTGGGCCGGGCTGTGGATGATCGAGCATCACCTGGACGGACGCCCGCGTGGCTGACGCCGACCTGCATGCGCTGCCGGCGCTGCTCGGCGCCGACGACCCGGCGATCTACACCCTCCACCGGCCGCAGGGTGCGTCGCCGTACCTGCTGCTGGCCGACCACGCCGGCCAGCAGGTGCCGCGTGCCCTCGCAGGCCTGGGCTTGCCGCAGGCCGAACTGGACCGCCATATCGGCTGGGACATCGGCATTGCCGGCACCACTCGTGCACTGGCCGAACGGCTGGATGCCTGGGCGATCGAACAGACCTACTCGCGGCTGCTGATCGACTGCAACCGACCGCTGGCCTCGCCGACGCTGATTCCGGAAGTGAGTGACCACACCGTGGTGCCGGGCAATGCCGGGCTGTCGGCGGCACAGCGGCAGCAGCGCATCGATGCGATCCACGCACCGTACCACGCCCGCATCGATGCGGAACTGGACGCGCGGCGCGCCGCCGGCCGCCCCACCCTGCTGGTGATGATGCACAGCTTCACCCCTGTGATGAACGGCGCGCAGCGACCGTGGCACGCCGGCGTGCTGTACCACCAGGACACGCGCTGTGCGCATGCCCTGCTGCAGGCACTGCGCGATGAAGGCGACCTGGTGGTGGGTGACAACGAACCGTATTCGGTCAGCAGTACCAGCGACTACGCGGTACCGGTGCATGGCGAAGGCCGTGGGCTGGTGCACGTGGAACTGGAGATCCGCCAGGACCTGATCGCCGATGCCGCCGGGCAGCAGGCGTGGGCAGAGCGGCTGGCGCGGATCTTCAGCGCGTTGCAGCCGCAGTTGCTGGCGCTGGGTTGAATGCGCGTGGATCCATTCCGGATCGGTAGTGCCGGCCGCTGGCCGGAAACCTCAGGGTAGTTGGATCAATGTGTTTGCCGGCCAGCGGCCGGCACTGCCACAGGCGCGGCACATCCACCCACGGCAGCGCCTTCAATCATGCCTCGTTGGCCTGGCAGACGGTGGCGGCCGATTCGGCCGGCGCCGGGCGCAGGCCCAGCGCGATCACCACGCCGAACAGTGAAAACAAGGCGGCACCGTATTCGGCGCGCACCAGCCCGGCCAGTGCACTCGGCGAACCGGCTGCACCCGCATGCGCATTGGCCACCATCACCAGCACCGCCAGGCCCAGCGCACCACCGATCTGCTGCGCGGTCGCCGCCATGCCAGATGCAACACCCTGCTGTGCGGACGGCACGCCCTGCCCGGCCACGATCCACATCGAGGTCCAGGTCATGCCCTGGCCGATGCTCAGCACTACCACGCCGGGCAGCAGCGGCCAGAAGTTCGAGGCGTGCGGGAGTGTTGCTGCGACCCAGGCGATGCCAACGGCACCGGCCAGCTGGCCGAGCACCAGCACCTTGCGTGCACTCCAGCGCTTCAGCGCCCACTCCGCCAGCTGGATGCCGACCGTGCACACCGCCGTCGCCGGCAGGAATGCCAGGCCGGCCTGCAGCGGGCCCCAGCCGTAGCCGTCCTGGAAGTACAGCGCCATGAAGTAGTACTGCACCCCATAGCTGCTCATGAAGGCGAAGGTCAGGCCCAGTGCCGCGCGCAGTCCGGGCAGCCGCAGCAACGCGAACTGCATCAGCGGATCGCGGCTGCGCTGTTCGATCTGCACGAACGCCACCAGCAGCAGCACCGACAGCAGCAGGCAGCCCAGCGTGGCCGGCGCAGTCCAGCCCCACTCCGGCCCTTGCACGAGGGTAGTGACCAGCAGACTGCCGCCGGCAGTGACGGTGAGGCAACCGGCCAGATCGAAGGAACGGCCCTGCAGACGCGGGCCATCGGCCGGCAACCACGCGCCCGCAGCGACCGCGCAGGTGGTGGCCAGTGGCACGATCACTGCCAGCACCGCCGGCCAGCCGAACGCCTGGGTCAGCACGCCACCGAGCAGCGTGCCCAGCGCCAGGCCCACCGCGCTGGCCATGCTCCAGATCGCAAGTGCGCGGTTGCGCACCGGACCTTCCGCATACAACGTGTTGATCAGCGCCAGCGTGGCCGGGAACAGCAGTGCCGCGCCGATGCCCTGCGCCGCACGCGCGATGATCAGCAGGGTGGCGTTCGGCGCCAGCGCGCCGAGCAGCGACGCCAGTGCGAACAGCAGCATGCCCAGCCGGTAGAAGCGGCGACGGCCGATCAGGTCGGCGGCACGGCCACCCAGCAGCAGGCTGCCGCCGAAGGCCACGGTGTAGGCACTGACGACCCATTGCAGCTGCTGTGCGTTGATCTGCAGCGCGCGCCCCATGTCGTGCAGGGCGACGAAGATGATGGTGGCATCCAGGGCGATGATCAGCTGGGCGGTGGCCAGCAGGGCCAGCGCCCAGCGCGGGTACTTGAGGGGAGGCATCGACGGTCCGGTGCTGTGGGGGAGCGCAGTCTCATTGATGCGACCGAATCAATAAACCCCCTACCAGCCATATCTGTCATGATTTTCAGCATGAATGGAACCTCGATGGACCTCAATGCCGTGCGCATGCTGGTGCAGGTGGCCGAAGCACGCAGTTTCACCGTCGCCGCCGGGCAGCTGGGCCTGAGCCAGTCAGGCCTGTCGCGCGCGATCAGTCGGCTGGAGGCCACGCTGGGGGTGAAGCTGCTGCAGCGAAACACCCGCAACGTGGCACTGACCCCGGATGGTCGTCAGTTCGTCGATCAGGTCGCTCCGCTGCTGTGCGGTCTCGAGGACGCCGAACGCCAGTTGGCCGACCGTCCGTGCACACCCTCGGGCACTCTGAAGATCAGTGCGCCCTCGATGTTCGGGCGCAAGGTGCTGGTACCGCTGCTGGGGCCGATGCTGCAGCAGCACCCGCATCTGCAGGTGGAAGCCGTGCTCAACGACCGCCTGGTCGATCTGGTCGAGGAAGGCTTCGATGCCGCGCTGCGCACCGGCGTCATCGCCGACCAGCGCATCGTCGCGCGGCCACTGCGGCCGCTGCGCTGGGTGACGGTGGCCAGCCCCGGCTACCTGGCCCGCTGTGGCGCACCGGACGATGTGGCGGCGTTGCAGGGCCACGCGTGCCTGGCCGTGCGCAACCTGCGCAGTGGCCGGCTGGTGGACTGGCAGTTCCTGCAGGACGGGCAACTGCGCGAGTTCACGCCGCCGACGCGAATGGTGTTCGACAGCGGCGATCCGCTGGTGGAAGCGGCCATCGCCGGCATCGGCATCGTGCAGGTGATGGATTTCGCGGTGGCCGATGCGTTGGCCGACGGCCGCCTGCAGCGCGTGCTGCAGCCGTTCGAGGGACGCAGCCGCGCGCTGTCACTGATCTACCCGCCGTCGCGCCAGCATTCGCCGAAGCTGCAGGCGCTGGCCGACGCGTTGCTGGCCGGGGACTGGTAAATCCACGCCATGCGTGGATGAGGGTTTCACGAAGGAGCAGCCAGGCATGGCCTGGCTCTACTGGTCGGTAGCGCCGCAACGCACAGTAGATCCACGCCATGCGTGGATGAGGCCGGTAGCGCCGGGCGATGCCCGGCACTGATGGTGAAGCATTGCCGGCCAGCGGCCGGCACTACCGATCAGGCGAAGCTATCGGTCGCGCGCACCAGCGCGTCCACGTTCTCGGCCTCGAACGCCGAATGGCCCGACGCCGGGGTGATTTCCAGCTTTGCCTTCGGCCATACCTTGGTCAGGTCCCAGGCGTTGGCCAGCGGGCAGACCACGTCATAGCGGCCGTGCACGATCACGCCCGGGATGTCGGCGATGCGGTGCGCGTCGCGCAGCAACTGGTCTTCCACCTCGAAGAAGCCGCCGTTGACGAAGTAGTGGTTCTCGATGCGGGCAAACGCCAGCGCAAAATGCGGGTCTTCGTGGCTGTTGATGAAGTCATCATCGACATGCAGGAAGCTGGTCGCACCTTCCCACACTGCCCACGCCTTGGCCGCTTCCAGGCGGGTGGCTTCGTCTTCGCTGGTCAGGCGGCGGTGGAAGGCCGAGATCAGGTCATGGCGTTCCACCGACGGGATCGGCTTGAGGTAATGCTCCCACGCATCCGGGAACAGGCGGTTGGCACCTTCCTGGTAGAACCACTCCAGCTCCCAGCGACGCAGCATGAAGATGCCGCGCAGGACCAGTTCGGTCACGCGCTGCGGATGGGTTTCGGCATAGGCCAGGGCCAGGGTCGAACCCCAGCTGCCGCCGAACACCTGCCAGCGATCGACCTTCAGGTGCTCGCGCAGCTTCTCGATATCGGCAACGAGGTCCCAGGTGGTGTTGTCCACCAGATCCGCGTGCGGGGTGGAGCGACCAGCGCCGCGCTGGTCGAACAGGATGATGCGGTACTTCGACGGGTCGTGGAACTGGCGCATCTTGTCGCTGCAGCCGCCACCCGGGCCACCATGCAGCATCACCACCGGCTTGCCGTCCGGGTTGCCGCACTGCTCGAAGTACAGCGTGTGGCGGTCGTCGACCTTCAGGGTGCCGACGTCGTAGGGGGTGATGGCGGGGTACAGCGTACGCATGCTTGCAGCTCCAGGGTGATGCCCTGCCGGGGCAGGAGAACCTCCATTCTAGGCCGGACGCCGGCCCAGGGTGATGCGGTCGCGCTGCTCCAGGTCCTGTGCGGTCTGCACCTCGACAAATCCCGCCGCGTCGAACAGCGCACGGATCGCCGCGCCCTGGTCCCAACCGTGCTCGATCAACAGCCAGCCCTCGGTCCGCAGGTGGGCCTGGCCACCGTCGACGATACGGCGGATGTCATCCAGGCCATCCGGACCCGAGGCCAGTGCGGTGGCCGGCTCGAAGCGCAGGTCACCCTGCTCCAGATGCGGATCGTCGCTGGCGATGTACGGCGGGTTACTGGCAATCAGATCAAAACGCGCGCCCTGCAGCGGCGCATACCAGTCGTGCCCGCCTTCGGCGAAGTGGACGTTGCGCAGATCATGGCGGGCGGCATTGCGCGCGGCCACGGCCAGCGCGCCCGGGCTGGCGTCGGTGGCCAGCACCTGCGCCTGCGGCCGTTCGCTGGCCAGTGCCAGTGCAATCGCACCACTGCCGGTGCCCAGGTCGGCCAGCTGCAGCGACTGGTCTGGCGGCAGGCGCTCCAGCGCCAGCTCGACCAGCAGCTCGGTTTCTGGACGCGGGATCAGCGTGGCCGGGTCGACCTCCAGGTCCAGCGTCCAGAATCCGCGACGGCCGGTCAGGTAGGCCACCGGCTCACCGGCCACGCGGCGGGCCAGCAACGCCTCGAAGGCGGCCTGGTCATTGGCGGCCAGCGGATCGGTGGCGTGCGCGAACAGCCAGCTGCGCGGGCGGTCCAGTACATGCAGCAGCAGCAGTTCCGCCTCGTGGCGGGCGTCGATGCTGCCCAAGCGAGCACTGGCGTCGGCTACGACCTGACGCAGGGTGGGTTGGGCTTGAAAGGACATGCTGCAATTGTAGAGCCGAGCCTGTGCTCGGCTGCTTCTGGAGCAGCCGAGCACAGGCTCGGCTCTACAAAACCGGAATCCGTTCAGGTTCCGCCGGGCGGGATAAGGAGGGACTATCGGCCCCAAGCAGCGGCCTGGCGAGATTTCCCTTGTCACACAGGCAATTGCAGGATGGCGATGGCCAGGTTCAGTGCCTGCTAAGGGTTCTTCGATAGACTCCATCTATCGAATAGATGCAATCAATGGATTGTTCTTATCGCGAGCGAATGGGTAACCTAGCTCCTGTCGATTCACCCACTCCCCTTCACCAAGAGGAAAAATGATGTCCCTCATCAATACCCAGATCCAGCCGTTCGAAGCCAACGCCTACCACAACGGCGAGTTCATCAAGGTTTCCGACGCCAGCCTGAAGGGCCAGTGGTCCGTCCTGATCTTCATGCCGGCCGCCTTCACCTTCAACTGCCCGACCGAGATCGAAGACGCAGCTGACCATTACGCCGAGTTCAAGAAGGCCGGTGCCGAGGTTTACATCGTCACCACCGATACCCACTTCTCGCACAAGGTGTGGCATGAGACCTCGCCGGCCGTCGGCAAGGCCCAGTTCCCGCTGGTCGGCGACCCGACCCACCAGCTGACCAACGCCTTCGGCGTGCACATTCCGGAAGAAGGCCTGGCCCTGCGCGGCACCTTCATCATCAATCCGGAAGGCGTGATCAAGACCCTGGAGATCCACTCCAACGAGATCGCCCGTGACGTTTCCGAAACCCTGCGCAAGCTGAAGGCTGCCCAGTTCACCGCCGCCAACCCGAACCAGGTGTGCCCGGCCAAGTGGAAGGAAGGCGAGAAGACCCTGACCCCGTCGCTGGACTTGGTCGGCAAGATCTAAGGCAGTACCGGCCTGCCGTGGCCCCACGCCGCGGCGCGCCCTTCATCCCCGTGCCGGTCACCCCGCCGGCGTGGGGGTGAACCCAAGACAGCCAACGCTCGCCCGCCTTGGCCAGCCAGCCCCTTCCACGGTCGCTGTCTTGGGTTCACCCCTACCCCCAGCTGGTCCGCTACCTTCTATAGCGGTGCCACGCCCCCTGTTTGCCTGAAGCCAGGAGATGACCCGATGTTGGACGCCAACCTGCAGTCGCAGCTGAAGACCTATCTGGAACGCGTGACCCGCCCGATCCAGATCACCGCGCACGCCGACGATGGCGCCAAGTCGCAGGAAATGCTGGACCTGCTGCAGACCCTGGAGAGCCTGTCGGACAAGATCTCGCTGCAGGTGCTGCGCGATGGGCAGGGCCGCGTGCCGTCCTTCGACCTGGGCACCCCGGGCCAGGACATCCACCTGACCTTCGCCGGCCTGCCGATGGGCCACGAGTTCACCTCGCTGGTGCTCGCCCTGCTGCAGGTCGGCGGCCACCCGTCCAAGGCCACCGCCGAGCTGATCGAGCAGGTGCAGAACCTGGAAGGCGAGTACAGGTTCGAAACCTACTTCTCGCTGTCCTGCCAGAACTGCCCGGACGTGGTGCAGGCGCTGAACCTGGCCGCGGTGCTCAACCCGCGCATCCAGCACGTGGCCATCGATGGCGCCCTGTTCCAGGACGAAGTCGAGAAGCGCGAGATCATGTCGGTGCCGACCGTGTACCTCAACGGTGAAGTGTTCGACCAGGGCCGCATGACCCTGGAGCAGATCGTGGCCAAGCTGGACACCAACGCCAGCAAGCGCGATGCCGAGAAGATCGCCGCCAAGGATGCTTTCGACGTACTGGTGGTCGGTGGTGGCCCGGCTGGCGCCGCAGCGGCGATCTACGCCGCACGCAAGGGCATCCGCACCGGCATCGCCGCCGAGCGTTTCGGTGGCCAGGTGCTGGACACCATGGCCATCGAGAACTTCATTTCGGTGAAGGAGACTGAAGGCCCGAAGCTGGCCACGGCGCTGGAACAGCACGTGCGCGAGTACGAGGTGGACATCATGAACCTGCAGCGCGCAAGTGCGCTGGTGCCGGCCGGCGAAGACGGCCTGGTGCAGGTGCAGCTGGAGAACGGTGCGGTGCTGAAGTCGCGTTCGGTGATCCTGTCCACCGGCGCACGCTGGCGGCAGATGAACGTGCCGGGCGAAGACCAGTACCGCAACAAGGGCGTGGCCTACTGCCCGCACTGCGATGGCCCACTGTTCAAGGGCAAGCGCGTGGCGGTGATCGGCGGCGGCAATTCCGGCGTGGAAGCGGCCATCGATCTGGCCGGCATCGTGTCGCATGTAACCCTTCTGGAGTTCGATTCCAGCCTGCGTGCCGACGAAGTGCTGCAGAAGAAGCTGCGCAGCCTGGCCAACGTGACGGTGCTGACCAGCGCACAGACCACCGAAGTGCTGGGCGACGGCAGCAAGGTCACCGGCCTGGTGTACAAGGACCGCATCGGCGGCGATGCCCACCGCGTCGAGCTGGAAGGCATCTTCGTGCAGATCGGCCTGCTGCCCAACACCGAGTGGCTGAAGGATGTGGTGGCGCTTTCGCCGCGTGGCGAGATCGTCATCGATGACCGCGGCCAGACCAACCTGCCGGGCGTGTTCGCTGCTGGCGATTGCACGACGGTGCCCTACAAGCAGATCATCATCGCCATGGGCGCCGGTTCCACCGCCGCACTGAGCGCGTTCGACCACCTGATCCGCTCGTCGGTGAGCAACAGCAGCGGTGCCGTTGCTGAAGCGGCCTGATCCACCGTTCCCAGATCACCGGGAACATTGTCTGCCTGTCGGGTAACCACGCCGTCAGCCGGTCCGTTACCCCTGGGGTGTAAGGATGAACCTACGTGATCTGAAGTACCTGGTAGCCCTGGCCGACCACAAGCATTTCGGCCGGGCTGCCGCGTCCTGCTTTGTCAGCCAGCCGACGTTGTCCACGCAGATCCGCAAGCTGGAGGAAGAGCTCGGCCTGCCCCTGGTGGAACGCGCACCGCGCAAGGTGATGCTGACCCCGGCGGGCCAGGAAGCAGCAGCACGGGCGCGGGTGATCGTGTCCGAAGTGGAACAGCTGAAGGAAGCCGCGCGACGCAGCCGCGATCCGGAAGCCGGCACGGTGCGCCTGGGCATCTTCCCGACCCTCGGCCCGTACCTGCTGCCGCATGTGATCCCGCGCATCCGCGAGCGCTTCCCGGAGCTGGAACTGCTGCTGGTCGAGGAAAAGAGCGACGTGCTGCTGGACCGCCTGCGCGAAGGCAAGCTGGATGCTGCGTTGCTGGCGCTGCCGGTGGTGGACGACCAGCTGCATGCCGAGTTCCTGTTCGAGGAGCCGTTCCTGCTGGCCGTCTCCGGGCGCCACCCGTTGGCCCGTCGTGAACATCTGGACGTGCAGGAACTGGCGACGCAGAAGCTGCTGCTGCTGGAAGACGGGCATTGCCTGCGCGACCAGGCGCTGGAAGTGTGCCGCCTGTTCGGCGCCAATGAGAAGTCCGAATTCCGCGCCACCAGCCTGGAAACCCTGCGGCAGATGGTCGCCGCCGACGTCGGCATCACCCTGCTGCCAAGTCTGTCGGTGCAGCCGCCGGTGCCGCGCTCGAACAACATCCGCCTGCTCGATTTCACCGGCGAGGGCCGTCCCAGCCGCCGCATCGCCATGATCTGGCGTCGCAGCTCGGCCATGAACGACTTCCTGATGGAGCTGGCCGACCAGTTCAAGCGCCTGCCGCAGGCGCTGTTCACCTTGGATGCGCTGAACGCCACGTCCGATGCGGCATCCCTGCCCGGCCCGGCGCTGAACGGCTGAACCCCTGCAGCATCGGCCCGGAATCGGCAGGAGTCGATTCCGGCCGCATTTGTCCCCACAATACAGACAGGCGGCGCCAGCAGGTGCCGCCTTTTGCATGGCTTTCAACCAAGGAGCTTCACCATGAGTACCGCCAGCGGCCTGCCGCCGTCGATCACCGTTTCTACTTTCGACATGGACCGCCTGGACGCCATGCTCGAATCCCCCGCGCTGAGCCAGACGCCTGCCGCGCTCGCGCTTGCTGAAGAACTCAACCGGGCCACCGTGATGGCACCGGACCAGATTCCCGAAGGCATCGTCATGATGCATTCGCGCGTGGAATGCGAAGATGAAGTGTCGGGCGAAAAGCACGTCCTGACCCTGGTCTTCCCCCGCGAAGCCAACGTCGATGAAGGCAAGGTCTCCGTGCTGGCCCCGGTCGGCAGTGCCCTGCTCGGCCTTTCGATCGGCCAGAGCATCGACTGGAACGCGCCCGGTGGCCGGAAGCTGCGCCTGCGCGTGACCGCGGTCCATAACGACCGCCCCTGATTACCGCTGCGCACCGCGCGCGATTCGATTCCCTTGCACCAGGAGCCGCAATGAGTACCCCGTCCAAACTGTCCCAGCTGCGTGAACTGTCCGTGGTCGTCGCCGATACCGGTGACTACGAGGCCATCAAGCGCCTGCAGCCGGTGGACTGCACCACCAACCCGACCCTGGTGAAGAAGGCTCTGGACCTGCCGGTCTACGCCGAGCTGATCGAACGCGAACTGGCCTGGGGCCGCCAGCAGGGTGGCGACCGCGAAGCCGTGGTGCACGCGGTGGCCGACCGCCTGACCATCGGCGTCGGCGCGCTGCTGAGCACGCTGGTGCCGGGCCGGGTATCCACCGAGGTGGATGCCGACCTGGCTCACGACACCGCGGCCACCGTGGCCAAGGCCCGCCAGTTCATCCAGATGTACGCCGACGCCGGCGTGCCGCGCGAGAAAATCCTGATCAAGATCGCCGCGACCTGGGAAGGCGTGGAAGCCGCGCGCATCCTGCAGGCCGAAGGCATCGACTGCAACCTGACGCTGATCTTCAACCCGACCCAGGCGCTGGCCTGCAGCGAAGCCGGCGCGTTCCTGATCTCGCCGTTCGTCGGCCGCATCCTCGACTGGTACGTGGCCAACGGCCAGACCCCGGCCACCATCGACGAAGACCCGGGCGTGAAGTTCGTGCGCGGCGTGTACGCCGAATTCAAGCGTCGCGGTTCGCCGACGGTGGTGATGGGCGCCTCGTTCCGTTCGACCGCGCAGATCGAAGCACTGGCCGGCTGCGACCGCTTGACGATCTCGCCGGACCTGCTGGAGAAGCTGGACGCCGACCACGGCGAGCTGCCGCGCAAGCTGGTGGCCGGTGCGGCCGATGGCACGGCGGTGACGCCGATCGATGCGGCGAAGTTCACGGCGGATCTGGCGGCCGATCCGATGGCCACCGAGAAGCTGGCGACCGGCATCGAGGCGTTTGCCAAGGATCTGGAAGCACTGCGCGAGCGGATCCGCGCGGCACTGTGATTCCGGCCAACGGCTGAGCCCCTCGTGGCGGGGGGCTTGGTCGCGAAGAGCGGGTCATGTGGTTGGCAGGGTGGGTAGGCCGTGCAGGGGACGCTGCAAGTACGTCCCTGTAAGCTCGGTCGCCGCTTGCTCGTGTGCGCTGTCCTGCGCACACGGCAAGACCGGGGTTGGGCGTCCTGCCCAACCCGCCCGAGGCATGCCTCGGGCCCATGCGGCTCACGCCCCTGCACGGCCTACCCACCCTGCCTTCGACAGTTTCCTGCGGCCGCCCGCCACGGAAGAAAGAAAGAAGAGCAACAGCGGGTCGCGCGCTTCGCTTGCTCGGAGCCGAGCATGGCTCGGCTCTACAAGGGCAATGCAGAACCAAACAAAAAGGACGCGGCGAACGCCGCGTCCTTTTTGTTTTCCATCAGTTCGTCAGTAACCCAATGCTCTTTCTTACCGTCACCGGGAAACTGTCGGGGGTGGGGCGGTGTGGGTTGGCAGGACCGTTGGCGCCATGGATGGCGCCATCGAGCCCCCAGGGACGGGTTCACGGCGTGTCCTGCCAACCCACACCGCCCCACCCAACAAGCAGCAACCCAGAGCCGCTTTGGCTTTGGCTTTGGCTTTGGCTTTGGCTTTCAGCTGTTGACGTTGCCCGCCGCAGGCGGACCACCGCGCGTCAGCGCGGCGCCTCCACATCCAATCCGATCGGGCAGCTCACGCCGGTGCCGCCGATGCCGCAATAGCCGTTCGGATTCTTCGCCAGGTACTGCTGGTGGTAGTCCTCGGCGTAGTAGTACGCCGGTGCCGGGTACACGATCTCGGTGGTGATCGGGCCGTAGCCGGCCGCATCCAGCTGCGCCTGGTAGGCCTCGCGACTGGCCAGCGCGGCCTTGTACTGGCCCTCGTCGGTGGCATGGATCGCCGAACGGTACTGGGTGCCGGTGTCGTTTCCCTGGCGCATGCCCTGCGTCGGGTCATGGCTTTCCCAGAACAGCTGCAGCAGCCGTTCCAGGCTCACCACCGCCGGGTCGAACACCACCTGCACCACTTCGGTGTGGCCGGTCAGGCCCGAGCAGACCTCTTCATAGGTCGGGTTCGGCGTGATGCCACCTGCATAGCCGACCGACGTGCTGTACACGCCCGGCTCGGTCCAGAACTTGCGCTCGGCGCCCCAGAAACAGCCCAGCGCGAAGCGGATCTGCTGCAGGCCGGCGAAACGGTCCTTCAGCGGATGGCTGTTCACGAAGTGCTGGTTGCTGTGCAGCGGCAACGGCTGCTCGCGTCCCGGTAGCGCCTCTTCCGGGCGCGGCAGGCGCTGCTTGAAGGCCCCGATGCCGAGGATGCCCTGGCCAATTCCCAACATGATGCGCTCCTACGCCGGAAGGCCGGCTATGTCGTCTGCATCTGAAATGGGGGCGTCCGGCGCGTGGCCCAAGTCCAGCGCGGCCACGATGTCCTCGGCCTGCGGGCGTGCCGCATCGGGTATACCGACCCGCAGCACACCAAACAGCGGCAGCTCGCCCATGCCGCCCAGCAATGACTCGCCAAATACAAAAGCGGGAATGCCGGCGTCTTCCAGCGCGTGCTTGACCAGGTGGGCGTCGAACAGGTTGTCGGCCTTGTACACGATGTGCATGCGGCGGCTCCGTGGGACAGGGTTCCAGCATACGCCCGCCCCGTCCCGGTAGCGCCGGGCAATGCCCGGCGGGTTGCCGCCGCGCTCGCCGGGCGTGGCCCGGCGCTACCGATCCGGACCGGGCAACCCCGCCCGGTACGCGCTAGACTGTTGGTCTTTCTGCCCTTTTTTCGCCCCAGACTCATGTCCGAGCACACCCCCGCCAGCCCCGAGACCCCCGCCGACAGCCACGAAAAGCGCGATTTCATCCGCCAGATCGTGCGCGAGGACCTGGCCAGCGGAAAGCACCAGGCGATCAAGACCCGCTTCCCGCCGGAGCCGAACGGCTACCTGCACATCGGCCATGCCAAGTCGATCTGCCTGAACTTCGGCATCGCCGGCGAGTTCAGCGGCGTCTGCAACCTGCGCTTCGACGACACCAACCCGGCCAAGGAAGATCCGGAGTACGTGGCGGCGATCCAGGACGACGTGCGCTGGCTGGGCTTTGAGTGGAACGAGCTGCGCCATGCTTCAGACTACTTCCAGGCCTATTACCTGGCCGCCGAGAAGCTGATCGAACAGGGCAAGGCCTATGTCTGCGACCTGTCGGCCGAGGAAGTGCGCGCCTACCGCGGCACCCTGACCGAGCCGGGCCGTCCGTCGCCGTGGCGCGACCGCAGCGTCGAAGAGAACCTCGACCTGTTCCGCCGCATGCGCGCCGGTGAATTCCCGGATGGCGCGCGCACCCTGCGCGCGAAGATCGACATGGCCAGCGGCAACATCAACCTGCGCGATCCGGCGCTGTACCGCATCAAGCACGTCGAGCACCAGAACACCGGCAGCGCGTGGCCGATCTACCCGATGTACGACTTCGCCCACGCGCTGGGTGATTCGATCGAGGGCATCACCCACTCGCTGTGCACGCTGGAGTTCGAAGACCACCGCCCGCTGTACGACTGGTGCGTGGACAACGTCGACTTTGCCCATGACGATGCGCTGACCCAGCCGCTGGTCGATGCCGGCCTGCCGCGCGAAGCGGCCAAGCCGCGCCAGATCGAGTTCTCGCGCCTGAACATCAACTACACGGTGATGAGCAAGCGCAAGCTGATGGCGCTGGTCACCGAACAGCTGGTGGACGGCTGGGACGACCCGCGCATGCCGACCTTGCAGGGCCTGCGCCGCCGTGGTTATACCCCGTCTGCGATGCGCCTGTTTGCCGAGCGCGTGGGCATCAGCAAGCAGAATTCGCTGATCGACTTCAGCGTGCTGGAAGGCGCACTGCGCGAGGACCTCGACAGCGCCGCCCCGCGCCGCATGGCGGTGGTCGATCCGGTCAAGCTGGTGCTGACCAACCTGCCGGAAGGCCACGAAGAACTGCTGACCTTCAGCAACCACCCGAAGGACGAGAGCTTCGGCAGCCGTGAAGTTCCGTTCGCCCGCGAAGTGTGGATCGACCGCGAGGACTTCGCCGAAGTGCCGCCGAAGGGCTGGAAGCGCCTGGTGCCGGGCGGCGAAGTGCGATTGCGCGGCGCCGGCATCATCCGCTGCGATGAAGTGATCAAGGATGCCGACGGCACCATCACCGAACTGCGCGGCTGGCTGGATCCGGAATCGCGCCCGGGCATGGAAGGCGCCAACCGCAAGGTCAAGGGCACCATCCACTGGGTCAGCGCCGTGCATGGCGTGCCGGCCGAGATCCGCCTGTACGACCGCCTGTTCTCGGTGCCGAACCCGGATGATGAATCGGAAGGCAAGACCTACCGCGATTACCTCAATCCGGAATCGCGCCGCACCGTCACCGGCTATGTCGAGCCGGCCGCGGCCAGCGCCGCGCCGGAGCAGTCGTTCCAGTTCGAACGTACCGGCTACTTCGTCGCCGACCGCCGCGACCACACCGAAGCCAAGCCGGTGTTCAACCGCAGCGTGCCCCTGCGCGATACCTGGTCGGCCTGAGGACCTGCGCGGGCGCCAGCATGGCGCCCGCACGCCATCGACAATGATCACCGCCCTCTCCGTCCTGTTCTGGTTCATCTCGCAGCATCCGCTGCTGACGTTCTTTGCAGCGATGGTGCTGGCCGGGCTGGTCTCGTGGTGGCGGCGCTTTCCGGGCTACGCCATCGTGGTGTTCCCGCTGGCGATGCTCAACATGTTCCTCGGCCACTTCCTCAACGCCACCTTCCTCAACATGGTGGGCGAGCGCGGTGAAGCGGTGATCGTCAAGGCCGAGCGAACCAGCTCCACGCTCAACGAACAGTACATCTGGCGCTACGAAGGGGTGCTGCGTACCGCCGAGGGCCGCGACGTGGACGTGGTGTTCCACACCAACACCGCTTCGCTGTGGCCGCTGGAAAACGCCATCCGTATCCCGGCGCGCGACCAGCCGTTCGTGGTCAAGTACACGCCGGGCTTCCCACGCAACTTCGTCATCCTCACCAATGAATCCCCGCACGGCGTCGCCCAGGCCCGGGCCAGCGCGCGCGAGCGGGTGGAGGTGGCGGCACGCAAGCTGCATTTCAGCCCGGGCAATGCCGAGTTCCGCGCGGACTATCGCCGCGAGCTGGAAACCTGGCTGCGCGATCACGGCAACGATCCGCAGCAGCAATCCGACGCGCAGCGATATCGCGCCGAGCTCGACGCGCTCGACCATTAGATTTTCCAGGCCCTGCCTGGATGTTCCACCCCATCCACCGCCAGGCCTGACATGACCACGACCTCCGCTGCCCTCCTCCCGCTGCTGCAGCAGGTCCTTCAGGACGCCGGCACCGCCAGCCGCGTCGACGGCAACGCGCTGCTGCTGGACAGCGGCCTGCGCCTGACCCCGCATGCAATGGCCGCACACGCGCGCGACAACGGTGGTTGGCAGACCTCCACCGTCATTGAAAGCCAGCATCCGCAGTTGTTCGCCGATGGCCTGTTCGAGTACCAGCACGCAAATGGTGCCGATGAGCAGGCATCGCTGCTGTCCGGCTTCCAGGCCTGGGCCCGGGTGGACCTGGTGACCCTGCAGACCGCGATCGGCGCCCGAGACGCACAGGGCCTGCCGATGATGGGCCTGACCTATCCGGCCGGTGATAATGGCGAGGAACACGAGCGCACCGTGGTGCTGGGGCCGTTGGCGCACTACCGTGCACAGGAAGTGGATGCCTCCACCTGCAGCGAAGACGATCATGGCTCCTGCCCCTGCTGCCTGTTCACGCGCAGCATCGATGCATTCGATGCGCTGCTGAAGACGCGTTCTTTCCTGGCCATCCGCCTGTTCGCCTCGCGCGATGCCGATGGCCTGTGCGAGGCCGATTGCCGGGTCAACGGCCACGACTTCGCCGCCGCCCTGCCCCTGCTGCGCGCCTACGCGGCCAGCTGGCCGCAGGCAGGGCTGGAATTCCGCAAGCAGTACGTGGTGGTCCGCACCGGCTCGCCAGGCTGACCCACGCCCACACCCGATACAGGCCGGTGCGGCTACACTGCGCGCCGGTTCCCCAAGCAACCGCACTTTTTTCCATCCCACACGAGGCACCCCCGCGATGCTGTACGCGCAAGTCCACCTGACCCTTCCCGCCTGGATCCACGACCAGATCGACCTGGATCGTCGATATCCGGGCGACGAGGCCAAGGTCGCGCTGGCGATCGAGCTGTCGCGGCTGAACGTCGAGCACGCCAGTGGCGGCCCGTTCGGTGCGGTGGTGTTCGGCCCGGACGACAAGGTCATCGCCGCTGGCGTGAACCGGGTGATGCCGCACGCGACTTCGCTGGCGCACGCCGAGAACATGGCCTACATGCTGGCCCAGCAGCGCCTGCAGACCCCGCGCCTGAACGCGGTGCTGTCGCCGGTCACCCTGGCCACCAGCTCGCAGCCCTGCTGCCAGTGCTACGGCGCCACCGTCTGGGCCGGCATCGACCGGCTGCTGATCGGTGCCAGTGCGGCCGACGTCGAGGAACTGACGCCGTTCGACGAAGGCCCGCTGCCGGCCGACTGGGTGGGCGAACTCAACAAGCGTGGCATCGAAGTGGTACAGGGCCTGAACCGCGACGCCGCGCGCAGCGTGCTGCGCGCCTATGGGGAAAGCGATGGCGCCCGTTACTGAGACCGGCATCGGCCTGCTGTGCCTGTGCCGGCAGGGCTTCGAGCCCGAGCTGGCCGGCGAGCTGCAGTTCCGCGCCGGTGAAGCCGGTTTCGCAGGTTATGCGCGTACCCAGCGCAATGACGGCTACGTGCTTTTCATGTGCGACGAAGCCGCCGCGCTGGCGCCGCGCCTGCGCTGGCGCGAGCTGATCTTCGCGCGGCAGAAGCTGGTCGTGCTGGCCGAGCTGCCGCAGCTGGACCCGAGCGATCGCATCACCCCGATGCTGGAGGTGCTGGCCGATGCGCCGCGCTTCGGCGACCTATGGGTGGAGCACCCCGATTCGGACGCTGGCAAGCCGCTGTCCGGGCTGGCGCGAGCCTTTGGCAACGCGCTGCGCCCGGCGCTGCGCAAGGCCGGCAAGCTGACTGACAAGCCGAACAACCGCCTGCCGCGCCTGCACGTGGTGTTCGTCGACGGCACCCATGCCTTCGTCTGCGTGGCCGACCCGGCCGACAGCGCGCCGTGGGCACTGGGCATCCCGCGCCTGAAGCTGCTGCCCGAAGCGCCTTCGCGTTCGGCGCTGAAGCTGGACGAAGCCCTGCTGACCCTACTGATGCCGGAGGAGCGTGAAGCGCTGGCCAAACCCGGCATGCGTGCGGCCGACCTGGGCGCCGCCCCCGGCGGCTGGACCTGGGTGCTGACACGCCAGCACATGCACGTTCTGAGCATCGACAACGGCCCGTTGCGCCAGCATGTGCTGGACACCGGCCTGGTCGAGCACCTGCGCGCCGATGGTTTCCACTGGCACCCCGAACAGCCGCTGGACTGGATGGTCTGCGACATGGTCGAGCAGCCGCGCCGCGTGGCCGAACGCATGGCCACCTGGTTCCGCGAAGGGTGGTGCAGGCACGCCATCTTCAATCTGAAGCTGCCGATGAAGAAGCGCTGGGACGAAACCCGCCTGTGCCTGGACCTGTTCCAGGACCAGGCCGGCACGCCGCTGGTGGTACGCGCCAAGCAGCTCTATCACGACCGTGAGGAGATCACGGTATTGGCCTCGCCGCTGCGCTGAGGAACATGCCCGCCGGGCATGGGCCCGGCGCTACCGAGGAAGGGAACCATGCGATACCACTCGCTCGCCATGTTGATCACCCTGCTGGCAGCCGCACCTGCCATTGCCCAGCAGCTGCCGCACACCCCTGCGCAGAGCCAGCCGCTGGGCCCCACCGGCGGCGCGATCCGCCAGCAACCGCTGGATGCGGGCCGGGTCAGCGGCAGCGTCGAGATTCCGCAGCAGGCCGGCGAGGCACAGGTGACCGTGCGCTCGCTGGAACCAAGCAGCGTGGTTGGCCAGTACCGCATCCACTTCGCTGCGCTGGATGTGAACGGCGATGGTTTCATCAGCCGCGAGGAAGCGCAGGCGAATCCGGCGCTGGCCGATGAGTTCAATGCGTTGGATGTGAAGCGTCGCGGCAAGCTGGATCGTGCAGACCTGGCCGGCTGGCTGGTGGATTGAATCCACCCGCGATCTTCATCCACGCATGGCGTGGATCTACTGACGTGGGGCACCCACCAGAGCGGTTTGCATTCTGCTACACCCCGGCGGCGCGCTTCCAGAATGCCTGCACCAGCGGCGGCCATTTGCCGACGCAGCCCAGCGCGCGGCCGCGGGCCAGGGTCAGGTGCATTTCGTCGTTGGAAAACAGGCGGTTGATCGCATCGAAGCTGTAGGCGGCGATGTGGTTGTCGCTGCGCCGTTCGCGTGCCCAGCGCTGCAGGCGCTGCGGCGACAGCCGCGGCTGGCCGCGGCGCTCGGCCGACGGCGCCAGCCACTGCTGCAGGGCAGCGACATCGCGCAACCCCAGGTTCACGCCCTGCCCGGCCAGCGGGTGCACCACATGCGCGGCATCGCCCAGCGCCAGCACGCGGCCGGCGACGTAGTGACGGGCCAGCTGGCGGCGCAGCGGGAATGCTGCACGCGGTGATGCCAGTCGCAGCTCACCCAGGCGCGCCGCGAAGGCGCGGGTCAGTTCGCGGTTGAAGCTGTCCTCGTCCAACGCCAGCACGCGAGCCGCCTCGTCCTCGGGCAGGGTCCAGACGATCGAGCTGCGGCGCTCGGCCACCGGCAGCAGCGCCAGCGGTCCGCTCGGCAGGAAACGCTGCGAGGCGGTGGCCTGGTTGGGAAGATCGCTGTCCACGTAGGCCACCACGCCACGCTGGTGGTAGTCATGCTTTTCAACCTCGATCCCGGCCAGTTGGCGCAGGGTCGATTCGGCGCCGTCGGCGGCTACCGCCAACGCCGCTTCCAGGCGACGACCGTCATCCAGGCGCAGGCGCACGCCGTCCTCGTCCTGCTCCAGCGCGTCCACCCGTGCCGGGCAATGCAGCTGCACGCCCGCCGCCGGCAACGCCGCCCACAGGCGGTCCTGCAGCAGGCCGTTCTCGACGATGTAGCCCAGTTCACGACGGCCGAAGCGATCGGCATCGAACAGCAGATCTTCGCCACCGGCCGCATCCCACACCTGCATGCGCCGGTAGGGCCAGGCACGGGCTTGGGCGATCGCCGGCCACACGCCGAGGCGGTTCAACAGCTGCACGTTGTCGGCGGCAAAGGCGAACACGCGCAGGTCCGGCTGCGCAACCTGCCACGGCGCGGGCTCACGACCTTCCACCAACGCCACCGACAGGCCGGCATCGGCCAGCGCCAGCGCGCACGCGGCACCGACCACGCCACCGCCGACGATGGCCACATCCAGGCGCGCGCGGCGGCTCATGCGGTTTCTCCACGGCACAGCCGCGGTACTTCGCCACGGAAGCCCATCGCACCACCGACCAGCATCGACTGCACCGAGGCGCGTTGTGCGGCCACCAGACCGAGGCTGCGCAGCGGCCGCATCAGTGGCGCCGGGTTGCTGGTCAGCCGTGCCAGGCCGCCGGAGAACGCCACCGTCTGCCGGCGGTCTTCCTCGCGGCGTGCAACATAGGCCTGCAGCAATGCATCACTGCCGGCATCCTCATGCGCATTCTCCAGCAGTTCGGCCAGGGTCAGCGCATCGCGCAGGCCCAGGTTGAAGCCCTGCGCACCCAGCGGATGGATGGTCTGCGCGGCATTGCCAAGCAGCACCGCGCGCTCTCCGGCCAGCGCGCGCGCCAGCACCTGGATGAGCGGATAAGCACTGCGCGGGCCGGATTCGAGCAGCCGGCCTGCGCGCCAGCCGATCGCGTCCTGCAGGCGTTGCAGCCAGGCCGCATCGTCCAGCGCCATCACCGCATCGGCCTGGTCGCGCGCAACGCCGTGCACGGTGCCGAAGTGACGATCGCCACGCGGCAGCAGCGCAGTCGGGCCGGTATCGGTGAACCGCTCCCAGGCGGTGCCATCCGGTGCGCGCTGGCTGCGCACCCGGGCGACGAACAGGGTCTGCTGGAAATCGTGGCGATCGACCTCGATGCCCAGCGCGTCGCGCACTCCACTGGTGGTGCCATCGGCACCGATCACCAGTTGTGCCAACAATACGCGCTCGCCAGCGTCGTCGGCCACCCGCACCTGGCGGTAGCCGCCGACCACCTCGCCCAGGCCCAGGAACCGCGTCGGCCGGTAACGCCGCAGCCGCGGCAGTTCCTGCAGGCGCGCTTCCAGCGCCTGGCCGAAATCGCGCGCGACCACCACCTGGCCGAACCAGGGCCGGTCGTAATCGGCCGCTTCGAGCTGCACGCGGCCGAAATCGCCGGCACGGCTGACATGGATGCGGCGTATCGGGCCCGGGGCCATCGCCAGCTTCTGCATCACCCCCAGCGCGGTCAGGGCGTTGACGGTGGCAGCGGCGAAACTGAGATTGCGCTGGTCGAACACCGCAGGCAGCCCGCCGGCCGGGCTGGCCTCGAGCAGGCCCACGTCGCGGCCCAGCCGGTCCAGGGCGATGGCCAGGCTGGCACCCACCAGGCCACCACCGACAATCAGCACGTCATGTCGTTCACTCATGTGTTCATGATACGCGCTCGTCCCGACTGTACGCCGAACGGGCGGCGCCTGCGCCAACCGGCGCGGCGGGCTAGAATGAAACCTGAATCCGCTCCGGGCCCGCTGCCATGTCCGCCACCGCCAACCGCGCCTTCGTACTGTCCGTCCTCGTGCTGTTGCTGGCGGCGACCCGGGTCAACCACTTCGCGGCGATCCCCGATGCCTCCTGGGCGGTGTTCTTCATCGGTGGCTTCTATCTGGCCATGTGGACACGCTGGGCGTTTCCGCTGCTGATGGTATTCGCGGTGCTGGTGGACTGGATCGTGATCCGCAGCAGCGGACTGGATTTCTGGCAGCACTACTGCGTGTCGCCGGGTTACTGGCTGCTGCTGCCGGCCTACTTCTCGTTGTGGGCCGGCGGCATGCTGCTGGGCCGCAATTACCAGGGCGCACGCTGGCCGGTGCTGGCCAAGGGTGCGTTGCTGCTGGTGGCCTCGGTGGCGGTCTGCCACCTGCTGGCGCAGGGCGGTTTCTACTGGACCAGCCGTAACGTGGCCGAGCCGACCCTGGCCGGCTGGGCACAGAACTACGCGCAGTGGTTCGGGCCCTACCTGCGCACTACGGCGATCTATGTGGCGCTGGCCGCTGCCCTGCAGCTGGCCGTGGAGCAGGTGTTGAAGCTCCAGCAGGCCCGCCGCGACATCCGCCACTGAGCCGCGCGCCATGGGTCATCGCCTCTCGCGCATTTACACCCGCACCGGCGACGACGGCAGTACCGGCCTTGGCGACGGCCAACGCGTGGCCAAGGATGACGCCCGCGTGGCGTCCTTCGGTACCGTCGACGAGGCCAACGCCGCGCTCGGCCTGCTGCTGGCCGCGCCCCTGCCCGAGGATGTACGCGCGCTGGTGGTGCATCTGCAGCACCAGCTGTTCGATCTGGGCGCCGAGCTGTGCATTCCCGGCCACGCCGCGATCCATGCCGCCGACGTCTCGGCCCTGGAGCAGCAGCTGGACCATTACAACGCCAACCTCCCGATGCTGAAGGAATTCATCCTGCCGGCCGGCGGCGAAGCTGCCGCGCGCTGCCATCTGGCCCGCACCATCGTCCGCCGCGCCGAGCGCGAGACGGTCACCCTGGCCCGCCACGAGGCCGTCCGCAGCGAGGCGCTGCAATACCTCAACCGGCTGTCGGACCTGCTGTTCGTGCTGGCCCGGGTGCTGGCCCGCGCCGACGGCCATGGCGAAGCGCTGTGGCAGCCACAGCAGCGCCAGCGCTGAGTAGGCACGATGCTGGTCTATTCCCACCCGTCCTGCCTGCTGCATGACCCCGGTCCCGGCCATCCCGAATGCCCGCAACGGCTGCAGCAGGTGCTGGACGCGCTGCACACCGCCTTCCCCGGCCAGCTGGACTGGCGCGAGGCACCGCCGGCAAAGTTCGGCGAACTGACCCGGGTCCACGACAGCGCCCTGCTCGACTTCGTGCTGCAGCCGCAGACCGCACCGCTGCGCCAGCTGGACATGGACACCTGGACCTCGCCGGGCTCGGCCAGCGCCGCCGTGCACGCCGCCGGTGCCGGCGTCGCCGCAGTCGATGCGGTGATGCTGGGCGAGGACCCTCTGGCCTTCTGCGCGGTACGCCCACCGGGCCACCACGCCACCAGCAGCACCGCCATGGGCTTCTGCCTGCTGAACAACATCGCCATCGCCGCCGCCCATGCCCGCGACCGCCATGGCCTGGAACGGATCGCGGTGGTCGATTTCGACGTGCACCACGGCAATGGCACCCAGGACATCTTCCAGCATGACGCCCGGGTTTCGTACTACAGCACCCACCAGGCCGGGCTGTTCCCCAATTCCGGCCTGCGCCGCGACCGCGGTGCCGGCAACCTGATGAACATCCTGCTGCCGCCGGGAAGCGGCGGCTTCCGCTTTCGCAACGTCTGGGCCGACGAAATGCTGCCTGCCATCGACGACTTCCGCCCGCAGCTGCTGCTGATCTCGGCCGGCTTCGATGCCCACCTGCGTGATCCACAGGCGGATCTGATGCTGGAGACCGACGATTTCGCCTGGATCACCGGTGAGCTGCACGCGCTGGCACGCCGCCACGCGGCTGGCCGGGTGGTGTCGATGCTGGAGGGCGGCTATGACCTACAGGCCCTGGCCGAGTGCAGCGTGGCCCATGTCCAGGCCCTGCTTACGCCATCCGCCGGCACCTCCGCCGGATGAACCCGAACCGGCAGGCTCCGGCGTCCTTCATTGCCCCTATGCAAGGGATGGGGCAAGCTACCGTCCGTTTTCGCCCGAATCCGAACCGCGTGCGCCGAGCCCTCCGCCTGCTTCCCCTGCCTCTGAGCATCGCCATCAGCCTTCCGGCAATGGCTGATGATAAGCCGCTCAACTGGGGCCTGTGCCCGGCCACCGACGTCATTCCCGCGTTCACCGACGCCCCCACGCCGGTCCCGGGCCAGGACAAGGCTGCCGCTGCGGCCGCCCGCGAGAACCAGCCGACCGACATCGAAGGCGACCAGCTGCTGGGTACCACCACCGTGCCGCAGTACGAGGGCAACGTGGCGCTGCGCCGGGGCGACCAGTTCGTCGGTACCGACAAGCTCAGTTTCGACACCGAGACCGGCAACTACATCGCCGACGGCAATGTCCGCTACCAGGACGGATCGATCCGGATGGTCGCCAAGCGCGCCGAAGGCAACCAGGAAAGCGACACCCACAAGATCACCGACATCAAGTACCAGCTGGTGTCGCGCCGCGGCAACGGCGATGCCGAGTCGGTCGACCTGCAGGGCGCGGTCGGCCAGATGCACCGCTCCACCTACACCACCTGCGACCCGTCACAGCCGGTGTGGAAGCTGTCGGCGCCGCAGATCGAAGTGGACAACGACGAGGGCTTCGGCACCGCCCGCAACGCCGTGCTGCGGATCGGCAAGGTGCCGGTGCTGTGGGCGCCGTACTTCAAGTTCCCGATCGATGACCGCCGCAAGACCGGCCTGCTGTTCCCGCAGCTGGGCATGTCCGGCCGCAACGGTTTCGACTACGCGCAGCCGATCTACTTCAATCTGGCGCCGAACTACGACGACACGTTGACCCCGCGCTACATGAGCCGGCGCGGCCTGCTGCTCGACAACGAGTTCCGCTACCTCTACAACGGCGGCCGTGGCGAGGTGCTGACCAGCTACATGCCCAGCGACAGGCTGCGTGACCGCGACCGCGGCCGGGTGATGTTCGACGGCTACCACAACGTGACCAGCCACTGGCAGGCCCGCGCCAACCTGGCCTGGGTGAGCGACGAGCGCTATGTCGAGGACTTCGCCAACCGCCTGGTGGGCGTGACCGCCTCCAACCTGCAGAGCACCATTGGCCTGTACGGCACCGGCCAGAACTGGACGGCCGGGATCATGGCCGACCGCTGGCAACTGACCGACTACACCCTCAACGAGAGCGCGCTGCCCTACAACCGCCAGCCGCGCCTGTACTTCAACTGGGACAAGCCGGTCCTGCCGTGGCTGGAAACCGGCATCTACGCCGAGGCCGTGCGCTTCACCCACGACGACGTCAACTTCAAGTACGACGCCAGCGCCGGCGAGGATCTGCAGTACACGCGCAACGGGTACCGATGGACCGACGGCGTCGGTGTCAGTGGCGGTTCGCGGCTGGATGTGAAGCCCTACGTATCGTTCCCGATCAGTGGTGCGGCCTGGTATGTGACCCCGACCCTGGCCTACCGCTACACCGCCTATCAGCTGGACCGTGGCCTGGTGGATGGTGTGAGAGGCATCCAGGCCCAGATCCTGCGCTCGCAGGGCATCGACCCGACCACGGCCACGCCGGAACAGCTGCGGGGCAACACGTCGCCCAGCCGCAGCCTGCCGATCGGCAGCATCGACGCCGGCCTGTTCTTCGACCGCGAGACCAGCATCCGCGGCAAGTCCTTCCTGCAGACACTGGAACCGCGCCTGTTCTACCTGCGCACGCCGTACCGCAACCAGGACGAACTGCCGATCTTCGACACCCGTGACTTCACCTTCAGCTGGGGCCAGCTGTTCCGCGATTCGCGCTACACCGGCGCCGACCGCCAGAACGATGCCAACCAGCTGACCTTGGCACTGAGTACCCGTTTCATCGACCAGACCACCGGCAAGGAGCGGTTCTCGGCCTCGATCGGCCAGATCCAGTACTTCGACGAGTCGCGGGTGACCGTCACGCCGGGCGGCGCGCCGGTAGAGAAGGGCAAGTCGGCGTGGATCGCCGACGGCAACTACATGATCAACGACCGCTGGACCCTGGGCGCCACCTACCAGTGGGACCCGAAGTACAAGCGCGAGGATCTGGCCAGCGTCCGCGCCCGCTACCTGATGCCCAACGATGGCGTGATCAACCTGAGCTACCGCTACCGCATCAACGCCGGCGCCCCGGCGACGGCCAACAAGCATGACCGCACCCTGCTGGAGCAGGCTGACCTGTCGTTCCTGTACCCGCTGAATGCGCGCTGGAGCCTGGTCGGTCGCTATTACTACTCGCTGCAGGACAAGGAGCCGCTGGAAATCATCGGCGGCGTGCAGTGGGACAGCTGCTGCCTGGCCGTGCGCGTGGTCGGCCGCCGCTACGTCCGCAATCGCGAGGGCGAGATGAACAATTCCATCCAGGTGGAGTTCGTCCTGAAGGGCCTGAGCTCCATCGGCCAGGACACGGACCGCACCCTGCGCCGTGCTATCCTCGGCTACAACCGCGACGACCTCTATCTCGTGCCGCCCAGCAACACCGGGGTGACCCGCGATGACTACGATCCGAATCAGATCCCATGACCAAGCGCTTCCCCGTTCTTCTCGCCTCCCTGCTGGCGGTGTCCAGCGTGTCCGCCCCTCTGCAGGTGCTCGCGCAGGAGGCGCAGCCGTTGGACCGCATCGCCGCCGTCGTCGACGAGGACGTGATCCTGCAGAGCGAGCTCCAGCGTGCGATCGCCAACATCAAGGCGCAGTACGCGGGCCGTGAAAACCAGCTGCCGCCGGAAGACGTGCTCAGCCGCCAGGTGCTCGAGCGACTGGTGCTGGTCAAGCTGCAGGTCGCCCGCGCCCAAGGCAGCGGCATCCGCGTCAGCGACCAGGAGCTGAACCAGGCGATGAATGCCATCGCCCAGCAGAACGGCTCGGACCTGGATGCACTGCGCCAGCGCCTGGCCCACGACGGCATCGATTTCAACGATTTCCGTGCTTCAGTGCGCGATGAAATCACTGTGCAGCGCCTGCGCCAGAGCTTCGCGCAGAGCCGCATCAGCGTCAGCGAGGGTGAAGTGGACGCCGCGCTGAAGCAGCAGGCCACGGTGGGCAACCAGTACCACCTGGCACACATCCTGATCGCCCTGCCCGACGGCTCCAACGCCGACCAGATCGCCACCGGCCAGAAGAAGGCCGAGGGCGTGAAGGCCCTGCTGGACAAGGGTGAGCTGGACTTCAACGCTGCCGCCGTGCGTTATTCGGACAGCCCGAACGCGCTGGAAGGCGGCGATCTGGGCTGGCGCAGCCTGGATGAAATCCCGCAGGCCTTTGCCCAGCTGATGGAAAAGATGAAGCCGGGCGAAGTGGTCGGCCCGATCCGCGGCCCCAGCGGCTTCCAGTTGCTGAAGCTGGTGGAAGTGCGTGATGCCAGCGCCGCCAGCGGTGGCGCGCACACGGTCACCGAATACCACGGCCGCCACATCCTGGTGCGCGTGGACGATCACCAGACCGACGCTGCCGCCAAGGCCAAGATCGATACCCTGCGCGCCCGCATCGCCGGCGGCGCGGATTTCGAAACCGTGGCCAAGGAATCCTCCGAGGACAACAACAGCAAGGGCCAGGGCGGCGATCTGGGCTGGTTCCCGGTCGACGCGTTCGGTCCGGCGTTCGGCCAGCAGGTGGCCGGCATCCAGGACGGCGGCGTCAGCCAGCCGTTCCGCACCGATGCCGGTTGGCACATCGTGCAGCGCGTGGCCACCCGCCAGACCGACGTAACCAACGACAACCAGCGCGCCCAGATCCGCGAGACCATCGGCCGCCGCAAGCTGGAAGACGAGTACAACCGCTTCCTGCAGGAACTGCGTGGCGAAGCCTATGTCAGCTTCCGCAGCGGGGACCGCGCGGAAAATACCGCCACGCCGCCGCAGTCCTGACCGATGCGCCCCGAGCTCGCTCTGGTACCGGGCGAGCCCGCCGGGATCGGCCCGGAGCTGTGTGTCCGCCTCGTCCAGCAGCCGCGTGAAGATTGCCGGCTGCTGGCCTTCGCCGACCCGGATACCCTGCGCGCGGCCGCCGTCGCGCTGAACCTGCCCCTGCAGCTGCTGCCCGAGGACGCCGAAGCCCGCGCCCCGGGCGACCTGCGTGTGCGCGCGGTGGCCAATGCCATGCCCAGCCACTTCGGCCAGGCCGACCCGGCCAATGCCGGGGCCGTCATCGGCGCCCTGCTCGCTGCCGGCCAGGCCTGCCTGTCCGGCGAACTGCACGGCGTGGTCACCGGCCCGGTGCACAAGGCGGTCATCAACGAAGGCGGCATCGCCTACAGTGGCACCACCGAACTGCTGGCCGACCAGGCCGGGGTGAAGGTGGTGATGATGCTGGCCAACCCCATCGTGCGCGTGGCCCTGGCCACCACCCACCTGCCGCTGCGCGAGGTGGCCGATGCGATCACCGCGCCCAGCCTGGAACACACCCTTCGCACCGTGCACGCCGCGCTGTGCCGCGAGTTCGGCCTGCCCGCGCCACGCATCGCCGTGCTCGGCCTGAACCCGCACGCCGGCGAAGACGGCCATCTGGGCCGCGAGGAACTGGACCTGGTCATCCCGCTGCTGCAGCGCCTGCGCGCGGAGGGCATGGACCTGGTCGGGCCGCTGCCGGCCGATACCGCGTTCCTGCCGGCCAAGCTGGCCGGTTTCGACACCGTGCTGGCGATGTACCACGACCAGGGGCTGCCGGTGCTGAAGTACTCCGGTTTCGAGCAGGCGGTGAACCTGACCCTGGGCCTGCCCTACCCGCGCGTGGCGGTAGACCATGGCACCGCGCTGGACCTGGCCGGCCGCGGCATTGCCGATCCTTCCAGCCTGCAGGCGGCAACGACGCTGTGTGCGCAGCTTGCGCGGCAACGTACACTGAGCGCATGAATTCCCCGCATTCCCCCTCCGGCCCGGTGTTCACCGCACCGGCCAAGAAGCAGCTTGGCCAGCATTTCCTGGCCGATCGCCACTACATCGACAAGATCGTGATGGCGGTCAATCCGAAAGAAGGCGATCGCCTGGTCGAGATCGGTCCCGGCCAGGGTGCGATCACCCTGCCGCTGCTGCGCGTGCATCCGAAACTGACGGTGATCGAGTTCGACCGCGACCTGATCGCGCCGCTGACCGCCGCCGCCGAGCCGCTGGGCGAGCTGACCATCGTCCACCGCGACGTGCTGCGCGTGGACTTCACCGAGCTGGCTGCCGGCCAGCCGATCCGCCTGGTCGGCAACCTGCCCTACAACATCTCCTCGCCGATCCTGTTCCATGCACTGGAACATGCCGCGGTGATCCGCGACATGCACTTCATGCTGCAGAAGGAAGTGGTCGACCGCATGGCCGCCGGACCCGGCAGCAAGGTGTACGGCCGGCTCAGCGTGATGCTGCAGGCCTATTGCCAGGTGACCTCGCTGTTCGTGGTGCCGCCGGGCGCGTTCCGGCCGCCGCCGAAGGTCGATTCGGCCGTGGTACGGCTGGTGCCGCGTGACCCGGCCGCGATCAACATCAACGACCACGCCCGTTTCGCCGAGGTGGTCAAGGCCGCCTTCGGGCAGCGCCGCAAGACCCTGCGCAATGCGCTCAACAACGTCGTGACGGCCGAGCAGTTCGTCGTCGCCGGCGTGCGCCCCGATGCCCGCGCCGAACAGCTGGATGTGGCTGAATTCATCGCTTTGGCCAATGCCTCCTGATTACACTGCCGGTATGGAAGACGCTGACGTTTACGCCATTTCCGTCGAAGTCGCACCGCGCTTCCTCGACGATCAATCCGCGCCGGAAGACGGACGCTATGCGTTCGCCTACACGATCCGCATCCACAACCAAGGGCGTGTTGCCGCGCGCCTGGTCGCACGCCACTGGCGCATCACCGATGCCAACGGCCGCGTCGAGCATGTCGATGGCGACGGGGTGATCGGCGAGCAGCCACGCCTGCGTCCCGGTGAAGACTTCCATTACACGTCCGGTGTCATGCTGGGGACCGATCACGGGACCATGCAGGGCCACTACGACATGGTCGCCGACGACGGCACCGAATTTGCCGCGCCGGTCGCACCTTTCGTGCTGGCCATCCCGCGTACCCTGCACTGACACGGAGGCCGGACGATGAGTGTGTGGGCGATCGGCGACCTGCAGGGCTGCTATGACGTCACCCAGCGGCTGCTGGAGAAGATCCGCTTCGACCCGGCGCAGGACACCCTGTGGTTCTGCGGCGACCTGGTCAACCGCGGTGGCCAGTCGCTGGAAACGCTGCGGCTGGTGCATTCGCTGCGCGGGCACAGCGTGGTGGTGCTGGGCAACCATGACCTTTCGCTGCTGGCCGTCGGTGCACGCACCGAAGAGGAACAGCGCAAGGTCAACCCGGACCTGCTGCGCATCGTGCAGGCCGAGGACCGCGACGAACTGCTGGACTGGCTGCGCCTGCAGAAGCTGGTGCACGTGGACCGCGAGCTGGGCTGGATGATGGTGCACGCCGGCCTGGCGCCGAAGTGGACCACGCAGATGGCCGAAAAGCATGCCGCCGAGGTCGAGGCGCAACTGCACGGTGCCGGCTACCGCAAGCTGTTCCGCAACATGTACGGCGACAAGCCGAGCTGGGCGCCGAACCTGTCCGGCTACGACCGTTCACGGGCGATCATCAATGTGCTCACCCGTATGCGCTACTGCACCCCGCGCGGGCGCATCGGCATCGAGGACAAGGGCACGCCGGGCACGCAGGAACAGGGACTGTACCCTTGGTTCGAAGTGCCAGGCCGGGTCGAGCGCGACCTGAAGATCGTCTGCGGCCACTGGTCGGCGCTGGGCCTGACCATCACCCAGGGCGTGCATGCCATCGACACCGGCGCAGTCTGGGGCGGCAAGCTGACCGCGATCCAGCTCGATACCGACGAACTGCGCGTGGTGCAGGTGCCGGGCCGCGATGTCCCCGCACCCGTGCCCAACGCACGCACGCCAGCGCGACCAGCACGCGAGCGCCCGGCTGCATCGGCGCAGGGCAGAGACGCGGGCGGGGCCAACGCCGCGGCCGCCAACCCGGGCAACCGTGGCCCGCGCCGTCGTCGTCGCCGTGGCGGCGGTGGGGGCGGCTCCGCAGGCCCTGGCAACAACGGGGCCCCGCCGCAGGCGTGACCTGATCGTTCCCGGCACCATGGACGGGTGCCGCTGCCCACTCCGGGCCCGGCCACCACCGGCGGTGGAAGCACCGCCCACGGTCCATCGCAGCCGTTGCGCGTCTTCGCCGCTGGGCGCAGCACGCGCGAAGAGGACCCGCGGTTTCAGCACGCCATCATCGGGCATTACCGGATGCCGTAGCGACAGCCCAGGTAGAGTCGACTGTCAGTGGACTATCGCGCGCAGCGCGGGTTTTTCGGGTGACCGCCGAGAGCAGTCGACTAACAGTCGACTCTACCCCGTCGATATCCCCGTCGATATCCCCGTCGGTGTTTTCGTTGGTATTTGCGCGATCAGCGGCGCACGTAATGCACGAAGCGGAACGCGTAGACGTGGCGTTCGTCGGCCGGGTGCGGCTCGCTGCTGACTTCCCGCCAGTCCTGCATGTCGACTTCGGGGAAATGGGTATCGGCACGCACTTCGGCATCGACCCAGGTCAGGTACAGGTCGCTGGCTTGGTCCAGCAGCTGGTGGAAGATCTCGCCGCCGCCGATGATGCACAGCTCGCTGGCGCCCTCGCCTTCGGCAATCGCCTTGGCCTCGTCCAGCGACGCCACCGCATGCATGCCCTCGAACGGCACCTGGCCGCTGCGGGTCAGCACCAGGTTGGTCCGTCCCGGCAGCACGCGGCCGATCGACTCGGCCGTCTTGCGCCCCATCAGGATCGGCTTGCCCAGGGTGAGCGCCTTGAAGTGCTTGAAATCATCCGGCAGGTGCCAGGGCATGGCATTGCCCTGGCCGATGCCACGGTTGCGGTCCAGCGCCACGATCATCGACAGCTTCATGGCACTCACACCGCCACCGGCGCCTTGATGGCCGGGTGCGGATCGTAACCGTCGATGCGGATGTCGTCGAACTGGAAGCCGAACAGGTCGGTCACCTCCGGGTTCAACCACAGCTTGGGCAGCGCGCGCGGTTCGCGCGCCAGCTGCTCGCGGGCCTGCTCGAAGTGGTTCGAGTACAGGTGCGCGTCACCCAGCGTGTGCACGAAGTCGCCCACTCCCAGGCCGGTGGCCTGCGCCACCATGTGGGTCAGCAGCGCATAGCTGGCGATGTTGAACGGCACGCCGAGGAAGATGTCGCCGCTGCGCTGGTAGAGCTGGCAGCTGAGCTTGCCGTCCACCACGTAGAACTGGAACAGGTTGTGGCACGGCATCAGCGCCATCTGCGAAAGCTCGCCCACGTTCCAGGCGCTGACCACCAGCCGGCGCGAATCGGGGTTGCGCTTGATCTCGTCCACCAGCCACTGCATCTGGTCGATCTCGCGGCCATCGGCGGTGGCCCAGCTGCGCCACTGCTTGCCGTAGACCGGGCCGAGGTCGCCGTTCTCATCGGCCCACTCGTCCCAGATACGTACCTGGTTGTCCTTCAGGTAGCCGATGTTGGTATCACCCTTCAGGAACCACAGCAGCTCGTGGATGATCGAGCGCAGGTGCAGCTTCTTGGTGGTGACCAGCGGGAAGCCTTTGTTGAGGTCGAAGCGCATCTGCCAGCCGAACACGCTGCGGGTGCCTGTGCCGGTACGATCACTCTTCTCCGCGCCATGTTCCAGCACATGCGCAAGCAGATCCAGGTAGGCCTTCATGCCTTGCCCTCCGCAGCCATCACCGGTTGCGGCTGCAGCACCGGTGCGCGGCGCGACATCACCAGCAGCACCAGGCCGAAGGCGATCAGCGGCAGGCTGAGGATCTGGCCACGGGTCAGCCAGTCGAAGGCCACGTAGACGCCGTTGTCGGGCATGCGCACGAACTCCACCGCGAAGCGGAACAGGCCGTACATCAGCGCGAACAGGCCGCCCACCAGGTAACGGTGGCGCGGCTTGGCCGACACGGCCCACAGCACCACGAACATCACCAGGCCTTCCAGGAAGGCTTCATACAACTGCGACGGATGGCGCGCGAACTGGTTCAGCGCGCCGGTGGCGAACTGCGCCTGCAGGGTCGCGTGGTCCAGCTGGTTCAGCGGCGCCGGCAGGCCCGACGGGAACACCACGCCCCACGTGCCGTCGGTGTACTTGCCCCACAGCTCGGCGCCGATGAAGTTGCCGATGCGACCAAAACCCAGGCCCAGCGGCACCAGCGGCGCCATGAAATCCATGGTGTCGAAGAAGTGCAGGCGGTGCTTGCGCGACCACCACCAGCAGGCGCCCAGCACGCCCAGCAGGCCGCCGTGGAAGCTCATGCCGCCATCCCATACCTTGAACAGCAGCAGCGGGTTGTGCAGGAAATCGCCCAGCGCGTAGAACAGCATGTAGCCGATGCGCCCGCCCAGCACCACGCCGAGCATGGCGTAGAACAGCAGGTCGGAGAAGCCGTTGGCGTCGACGCCCGGCAGGCGACCGGCGGCGATGCGCGTGCGTCCCAGCAGCCAGGCAGCGGTGAAGCCCAGCAGGTACATGATGCCGTACCAATGCACCTTGATCGGCCCCAGCGAGAGGGCGATGGGGTCGATGTCGTGGAAATAGATCATGGAAGGTGCCTTGCGGTTGAACGCCTATTCTCGGGCCAGTGCCGCCCCGGCTCAACCAAGAAGCTGGGGCGAGTTCGGCAACGCGTCATCGTTCGACCGCGTCGAGGCCGGGAAGTGCCCTTCGATCAGGCTGGAAACCTCGTCGATGGCATCCTGCAGCGCTTCCACCGGATGGGAACCACGCAGGCCCTCGCGCAGATGGGTGCAGACCCGCTGCCACTGCGCCGGGCTGACCCGGCCGTGCAGGCCGCGGTCGGCGACGATCTCGATGGCATGGTCGGCCAGCAGCAGGTAGATCAGCACGCCGTTGTTGTGGGCGGTATCCCAGGTGCGCAGGCGTGCGAAGGCATGCTCGGCGGCCTGCCTCGGGGTGACCTTGTGCCACAACGCGGACAGAGGCAGATCGGCCTCCACAGCGAACATCACCTGACCGCCGTGGCGCTGCTCACCGGCGGCGATGGCCTCGGTGATCGCCTGCAGCGTGGCTGGCGGGAACGCGCGACGTACCGACGGCGAACATACATGGCGGAACAGACGTTGGATCATCACCAGCCTCCCGAAGCACCACCGCCACCGGAACGGCCACCGCCGCCGCCCCAGCCGCCTCCGCCGCCGAATCCACCGCCTCCGCCAAAACCGCCCCCGCCGCCCCAGCTGCCACCGCCCCAGCCTCCGCCACCGGCGAAGCGCCCCGGATGCCCGGAGAGCATCGCCACGATCAGGCCGACCACGCCTGCCAGGCCACTGGCCAGCAGGGTGGAGGTGAACAGGAACGCCGCCACGGCTGCGCCGGCACCGCCGAGCAGGCCACGCAGCGGGCGTGGCACGCGCGAAAACACGCCGCGCAGGATGCTGCCGGCGAATACACCGATGAACAGCGCTAGAAACCAGGTATCGCCGCCGCCACCCGGCTCGCGCCCACGATGGCCACTGACCGGTGCGGGCAGCGTTTCGCCATCGATCAGCTTGACCAGCACCGCGGTGGCATCGGTGATGCCCCCGGCGTAGTCGCCACTGCGGAAGCGTGGCACCAGGTACTCCTGGATGACCCGGTTGGCGATGGCATCGGGAATCGCGCCTTCCAGGCCGTAGCCCGGCTCGATGCGCACGCGCCGGTCGTCCTTGGCCACCACCAGCAGCACCCCGTCATCCACGCCCTTGCGGCCGATCTGCCACTGGTCGAAGACCCGCGTGGTGTACTGGGCGATGTCTTCCGGCTGGGTGGTGGGTACCACCAGCACCTGCAGCTGGCTGCCCTTGCGCTGCTGAAGGTCAAGCGCCTGCTGTACCAGCACCTGCTTCTGCGCGGCATCCAGCGTGCCGGTGGTGTCGACCACCGGCGAATCCAGCGCCGGAACCGGCGCCAGCTGCTGGGCGTGCGATGCCAGCGGCAGCCATAGCAGCAGGGCCAGCAGCGCAGTGGCCAGGCGCATGGGTCAGTGGCCCGGCTGCGGTGCCGGCTGCTGCTGCGGCGCGCTGCCGAAATCGACCGCCGGCGCGTTGGAGATCTGCGCTTCGTTTTCCACGGTGAAGTTCGGCTTGGTCTTGTAGCCGAAGATCTTGGCGGTGATCACCTGCGGGAACGAGCGGATATAGGTGTTGTAGTCCTGCACCTGCTGGATGTAGCGGCCACGGGCGACGGTGATGCGGTTTTCAGTGCCTTCGAGCTGGGCCTGCAGGTCGCGGAAGTTCTGGTCCGACTTCAGCACCGGGTAGTTCTCGGTGACCACCAGCAGCCGCGACAGCGCGCTACCCAGTTCGCCCTGGGCCTGCTGGAACTGCTTGAGCGAGGCTTCGTCATCGGCGTTGACGTTGATCTGGCCGACACGCGAGCGGGCGTTGGTGACTTCGGTCAGCACGCGCTCTTCCTGGCTGGCAAAGCCCTTCACCGTCTGCACCAGGTTGGGCACCAGGTCGGCGCGCCGCTTGTACTGGTTGAGCACTTCGGACCAGCTGGCCTTGACCGCCTCATCCTTCTGCTGGATGGCGTTGTAGCCGCAGCCGGACAGCAGGGAGGCCAGCAGCATCAGGGGCAGGACACGGGTGAACAGGCGCATGGCGGAGGTTCCGGGTGGACTGGGCACCGAGCATGCCACGGATGGGGTGAAAGATCGGCCATCGGGCGCCGCCCCCTCCGCGGTGTGGTCCAGCCAGCTCGGGGTGGGCCGGGAGGGTGGGTCGGCTGGGGGCCGCTGCAAGTACGTCCATGTAAGCTCGGTCGCCGCATCCATGCGGCTCACGCCCCCAGCCGACCCACCCTCCCGGCCACGGACAATTTCCTGCGCACCGCGGGAAGATCAAAAGAAAAATCAAAAGCAAAAGCCGGTTCTTCAGGCATTCGTGTCGACCAAGGTCGACACCTACCAGAGCGGGACGCCGTTCCGGCCGATCGCGGCAATCTGTCGGAGGTGGGGCGGTGTGGGTTGGCAGGACCGTTGGCGCCATGGATGGCGCCATCGAGCCCCCATGGATGGGTTCACGGCGTGTCCTGCCAAACCACACCGCCCCGCCCAACCCTCAGAAAACCAGCGCCGGCTGTTGCGGTTGATGTTGCTTCGGCGGTTGCCTTGGCCTTCAGCGGGTGCAGGGCTGCAAGCCCTGCCGGAATCCAACACTCCTCAGCAAGCCTCAGCCACCGCAGTGCGCGGACGCCCCAGCCATGCCAGCAGCAGGCCCGACGCGGCCAGCAGGCCACCGGCCACCGGAATCGCGGCGTAGCCCAGTCCCGAGCTGATCACCGCACCACCCAGCGCAGCACCTACCGCATTGCCCAGGTTGAATGCACCCACGTTGATCGACGACGCCAGGCCCGGCGCCTCGCTGGCCACCTGCATCACCCGGATCTGCAGTGGCGGCACAAGGGCGAAGGTCGCCGCGCCGAACAGCAGTACACCCAGCGCCGCGGTAGCGTGGCTCATGAAAGCCAGCGGCAGCACGAACATCAGCACCGCCAGGGCAGCCAGCAGGATACGGGTGGCGCCATCGAGCGACCAGTCGGCCATGCGCCCACCGATGCCGTTGCCGAAGGTGAAGCCGATGCCGATCAGCGCCAGCGAGATCGCGATGAAGGTATTGGAGGCGCCGGTCAATTCGGTCAGCACCGGTGCGACGTAGGTATAGAGGGTGAACATGGCACCGGCGCCGAGCACGGTGGTGGCCATCGCCAGCAGCACCGGCGGCTGCAGGATCGCCTTCAGTTCGCGGCGCACGTCCGGGCGCGGCCCCGGTGCAGATGCCGGCAGCGCGAAGCCCAACGTAGTGATCGCGACCAGGCCCAGCGCCGCAGTACCGGCGAAGGACAGGCGCCAGCCCAGCTGCTGGCCGACCCAGGTCGCCAGCGGCACGCCGCCGATGTTGGCGATGGTCAGGCCCATGAACATGGTGGCCACGGCCGCAGCCTGCTTTTCCTTCGGCACCAGGCTCGCAGCGACCACCGCACCGATGCCGAAGAAGGCACCGTGGTTGAGGCTGGTGACCAAGCGCGACAGCAGCAGCATCCCGTAGTTCGGCGCCAGCGCAGACAACAGATTGCCGGCGACGAAGATCGACATCAGCAGCATCAGCGCGGTGCGCTTGCCGAAACGCCCCATCAGCAGGGTCATCACCGGCGCGCCCAGCATCACGCCCACGGCATAGGCGGTGATCAGCATGCCCGCAGTGGGGATGCCAACGCCGACGCCGTCGGCGATGACCGGCAACAGGCCCATCGGGGCAAACTCGGTGGTTCCGATGGCGAAGGCGCCAACGGCAAGCGCCAGCAAGGCGGCTCTGGAATTCATGGGGGAGTCCTGGGGGGCGGGAATCGAGAGTGCGTAGCCTGCGCGCTTTGCTGCGCCGGATTAAGCCTCGCCCCGGGAAAACACTGTTGATCCTGATTCACAAGTGGAGGCCGGAACGCAGCCAAAAGTGCAAAAACCGCAGTGCCGTTGCAGAGCCAACCTCCCCCACAACGCAGAACCCCCGGCATGCCGGGGGTTCTGAGGGACTCACACGCCTGTGGCGCGCTTACCAGTTGCCGGCACCCGGCACGTTGTGCTCGCGGGCGCGGCGGCGCATCAGCAGATTCAGCCACTCCACCAGCACCGAGAAGCCCATCGCGGCGTAGATGTAGGGCTTGGGCACGTGCACGTCCAGGCCGTCCAGGATCAGCACCGCACCGATCATCAGGATGAAGGCCAGGGCCAGCATCTTCACGGTCGGGTTGGCATCGATGAAGCGGCCCAGCGGGTTGGCGGCCAGCAGCATCACCATCACCGACAGCAGGATCGCGGCGACCATCACCGGGATGTGGTCGGCGATGCCGACGGCGGTGATCACCGAGTCCAGCGAGAACACGATGTCGATCACCGCGATCTGCGCGATCACGTAGCCGAACACGGCCGAGGCCTTGGTGGTGCTGGGATCTTCATCCTCGCCGCCGCTGATCAGCTCCTTGATCTCCATGCAGCCCTTGATGATCAGGAACAGGCCACCAACGATCAGCACCAGGTCGCGGATGGAGATGCCCATGCCGGCCACGGTGAACAGGTTGGCCGCCATGTGCGCCAGGTAGGCCAGCGACACCAGCAGCGCGATGCGGGTGATGCAGGCCACCGCGATGCCGAGCTTGCGGGCGAACGGGCGACGCTCTTCCGGCAGCTTGCTGACCGCGATGGAAATGAACACCAGGTTGTCGATGCCGAGCACGATTTCCAGCGCGCTGAGCGTGAACAGGGTTACCCAGGCATTGGGGTCGGCGAGGAACTCAAAGGACATGGAAACTCTTCAAGGCAGTGGGGGAATGGGGTTTCAGCCGTAGCTGCCGGCCAGCGCGTGCGGAACCACGACCAGCGCCCAGCACAGCAGCACGTTCATCATCAGCACGAAGACCGCCGCCGAGCCCATGTCCTTGGCGCGGCCGGCCAGTTCATGGATCTCGCTGCCGTAACGTTCGATCACCGCTTCGATGGCCGAGTTGGCCAGCTCCATCGCAAGCACCAGCAGCATCGAGCCGATCAGCAGCGCGCGTTCGACCGGCGTCTGGCCCAGCCAGATCGCGAGCGGCGTCAGCAGGATCAGCAGGTAGACCTCCAGCCGGAACGACGACTCGTGCAGCCAGGCAGCGCGCAGGCCCTGCCAGGACCAGCGGGCGGCCTGGAAGATGCGGCGCGGGCCGCGCGGCAGATGGCCGAACTGATCAGCCACGGGGCGAACATCCAGCAACAGGGACGCGGCGCAGCGACCGCTCAGACGCACGGCAGGGGATCATGGGCGCACAGGAATAGGCAGATGGCCGCCATTTTGCCACAAGGCCGCCCGCCGCCGCCCGGCACCGGCCCGGTGAACGGACTGCCAGGGGCAAGCTTCGACCTGCCCCAGCTTCTATCATGGTCGTCCCTACCCTGCCGGAGCGCCTGATGTCCCATCGCCGTACCTGCCTGCTGATGCTGGGCCTGCTGACCGCCGCCCCCCTTGCCCAGGCCCTGGGCCCGGCCAAGTCACCGCGGGTACCCGAACAGGTCTCCAACGTGGCCTGGGCCAGCGACATGGCCCACTTCGCCAGCGCCGACCAGGCCAGTCCGCCGCCGCGTGGCGGTATCGAGTTCATCGGCAGCTCCTCGATCCGCATGTGGGAGAGCCTGGCCACCGACTTCCCCGGCCAGCCGGTGTTCAACCGCGGCTTCGGGGGTTCGGAAGTGCGTGACAGCACCTGGTATGCCGATCGCATCGTGGTGCCGTATGCACCGTGCAAGGTGTTCTTCTACGCGGGCGACAACGACCTCAACAGCGGCCGCAGCGCCGTGCAGGTGCGCGACGATGTGGTTGCCTTCGTGCAGCGCGTGCATCGCGACCTGCCGAAGACCCGGGTCGAGTACCTGTCGATCAAGCCGAGCCCGTCGCGTGCGCATCTGCTGCCGGCGATCAACGAGGCCAATACGCTGATCAAGGCCGCCCTGGCCACGCTGCCCAACACCGGCTTCACCGACATCTACACGCCGATGCTGGGCGCCGATGGCCAGCCGGATGCAACGCTGTTCCGCGAGGACATGCTGCACATGACCCCGGCCGGCTATGCGATCTGGACCAAGGCGCTGGCGCCGAAGGTCAACTGCAACTGAAGCCGACGTGCGCCGGAGGGCGCCAGCGCACGCCCTCCGGTAGATACCAACCTTGGTTGGCATGGGGCACCGGCGTGAATCCTGCTGAAAGCGCCGACCAAGGTCGGCAACTACCGGGCGGCAGGCGCCGCGTCAGCGGAAGATGACCGTGGCCTCCGTGCCCTCCCCTGGCTCGCTGGCCAGCCTGACCTTCCAGCCGAAGCGGTCGCACAGCCGGCGCACGATCGACAGGCCCAGGCCGGTGCCCTGCGGGCGGCTCGGCTCGGCGCGGTAGAACGGTTCGAAGGCCCGCGACAGGGCGTCGGCAGACATGCCGATACCGGTATCGCGCACTACCACCCGGTCGTTGTGCACATGCACGTCGATGCGCCCCTCGTCGGTGTAGCTGCAGGCATTGCGCACCAGGTTGCTGATCACCACCTGCAGCACCCGCGGCGGCGCATGCAACTGCACCGGGCCGTCGCTGTGCAGGTGCACCGACACCGGGCGAGACCCCAGCAGTTCGTTGGCATTGTCCACCTCGTAGCGGACGATGTCGTTGACGTCGAACAGCTCGATCTGCGGTTCGACATCGGCCTCGCGGGCCAGGATCAGGAACGCATCGATCACCGCCTCCATGTCGCGGCCAGCCCGCTGGATGCGCTGCAGGCTGCGGCGCAGGCGCGGCTGCAGGGTTTCATCGCCAAGGGCCATGTCGCTGGCGACGCGGATGACGGTCAGCGGTGTGCGCAGTTCATGGCTGGCGTCGCGGGTGAAATTGCGCTCGCGCGCCACATGCGCGCTGACCCGGTTGGCCAGCGAATGCAGTGCGGCCGCCAGCTGGCGGGTCTCGCCCTGCATGTCCGCCGGCAGCTTGTTCGGCTCCAGATCGGCCGCTTCGGGGTGGCCCGGGTCCCAGCGCGAGACGCGCCGTGCCAGCCAGTTCACCGGCGACACCAGGCGCTTGGAAGCCCGATAGGTCACCCAGCTGGCGCCATACACCGCCAACAGGGTCAGCAGCACCGGCACGATGCCGAACCAGAACGCCAGCATCTCCGCACGCGAACGCAGGAACACCAGGTACAGGCGACCGGCGGGGCGCACATCGACCAGCACCAGCTGGTCATCCTGAGGCAGTTCGTGGAAGCCGGGCTCCAGATTGCGCAGGTTGGCCGGCAATGACAGCGCCGACTGCCCGCTTTCCAGCAGGTAGCCGCGGATGTTCTGGGTGTTGGGCGGCGGCTGCACCGGCGACGCCTCGTGCAGCGTCCAGTAATAGGCCGCTTCCTCGCGCAGGGCGGCGCCGACCAGGCTGTGCTTGATGACCAGCGACACCAGCCAGGCACCGAGCAGGATGCCCAGGCTGGCGAGGACTGCCTGCAGGATGAAGGCGATACGGATCTTGCGCGGCAGGCCGTGCGGCATTGCGGGGTCCCGGTCAGAGCGCTGCGATTATAGGCAGCGCGCTGCGCCGTAGTCGTGCACGGACGCTGACCGGCGGCAGCGCCGGCCGGTCATCCGTGCCCGATGCGGGGTCGTTGCCCGGCCGGGCCTGATGCTGCACCGGCCCGGCCCCGATCAGGCCATCGGCTGTGCGATATCGGCAATGCGGTAGCCGGCGCTCTGCACGGTATGCAGCAGCGGACGGTCGAACGGCTTGTCGATGATCTTGCGCAGGTTGTACAGATGGCTGCGCAGCGTGTCCGAGTCCGGCAGGCCATTGCCCCAGATCTCGCGTTCGATCTCCTGGCGGGTGACCACGCGCGGCGATTCGCGCATCAGGATGGTCAGCAGGCGCAGGCCGATCGGCGACAGCTGCAGCTCGGTACCGGCACGGGTGGCCCGCATGCTGACCGGATCGAGCACCAGGTCGGCGACCTTCAGCACCTCCGAACCCACCTGGCGACGTTCGCGGCGGATCAGCGCGCGCAGGCGGGCTTCCAGCTCCTGGATCGCGAACGGCTTGGTCAGGTAGTCATCGGCGCCGAACCCGAGGCCGGTGAGCTTGTCGTCCAGCGTGTCGCGTGCCGTGAGCATCAGCACCGGGGTGGACTTGCGCGCATCGTTGCGCAGGCGGCGGCACACTTCGATGCCATCCAGGCGCGGCAGCATCAAGTCGAGCACCACGACGTCATAGCTGTTCTCCGCCGCAAGGCGGTAGCCATCCAGGCCGTCCTGTGCATAGTCGACTTCGAAGCCGCGACCTTCCAGGTATTCGCCGATCATCTCGGAGATGTTGCGGTTGTCTTCGACCACCAGCACCAAGCCGGAGGTCTCCTTCGTCTGACGCATGTGATTCCCTCTAACTTCAGCTTTGTGAAACATGCCGGATCGACGGTGGACGCGATGTGAAGTTCCGTCAAGAGGTACACAAACGGTTCAGAGGAGCGGCCTGAGCAGCGGCCAGACGTTGTCCAGCAGCTTCGGCTGCGCCTCTGCGGTCGGGTGCAGGCCGTCGGCCTGCATCATGCCCGGCTGCAGGGCCACGCCTTCCAGCAGGAAGGGCAGCAGCGGCACCTCGTACTGCGTGGCCAGCGCCTTGTAGGCCGCAGCCAGGCGCTGGCGATAGGCCGGCCCGTAGTTGGGCGGTACGTCGATGCCCAGCAGCAATACCTTCGCGCCGGCCTTCTGGCTGGCCTGCACCATCTTTTCCAGGTTGCCCTGCACCTGCGCCGGGGTCAGCCCACGCAATGCGTCATTGCCGCCCAGCGCGATCACCACCACCGTCGGCTTTTCCTTCGCCAGCAGGCCCGGCAGGCGGGTCAGCGCGCCGGCGGTGGTCTCCCCGCTCATGCTGGCGTTGACGATGCGCGCCGGGGTTTTCGACTGCTGCCTGACCCGCTGTTGCAGCAGGCTGACCCAGCCGGCGTCGGCAGGGATATTGTGGGCGGCACTGAGGCTGTCGCCGAGCACCAGCACGGTGCGGGCCGGACCTTTGGCACAGGCCAGCCCCGGCAACAGCAGGAACCCTAGCAGCAGCACCACCATCGCGCCGGCTCGCCGGCTCCATCCCGTCTTGCGCATTGGAGTCTCCTCATCGACAGCCTGTCCCCCCGCAGCGCGCCCGTCGCCATCGCCGTCGACCAGGTCGGCAAATCCGTGCAGGGCCCGGAGGGTGAAGTCCACATACTGGACAACATCACCCTGACCGTCCATGAAGGCACCAGCGCGGCCATCGTCGGCGCCTCCGGTTCGGGCAAGACCACCCTGCTCGGCCTGCTGGCCGGGCTGGACCTGCCCAGCCGCGGCCGCATTGCGCTGTCGGGCCAGGACCTGGGCGACCTCGATGAAGAAGCGCGGGCCCAGCTGCGCGCGCGTGAGGTTGGCTTCGTGTTCCAGAGCTTCCACCTGCTACCGGCGCTGACCGCCGCCGAAAACGTCGCGTTGCCACTGGAACTGGCCGGGCGCGAAGACCGTGCGCGGGTCGATGAAGTGCTGGCCCAGGTCGGGCTGGCCCATCGGGCCCGCCACTATCCGCGCCAGTTGTCGGGCGGCGAGCAGCAGCGCGTGGCATTGGCGCGTGCGTTCGTCACCCGCCCGCGCATCCTGTTCGCCGACGAACCGACCGGCTCGCTCGACCATGCCACCGGCCAGCACATCAGCGACCTGCTGTTCGAACTCAACGCCGGCAGTGGCACCACCCTCGTCCTGGTCACCCACGACCTGCGCCTGGCCCAGCGGTGCCAGTACATCCACCGCATCGATGATGGCCGCCTGCTGCCGGTCGAGCGCGGGGCGCAGGCATGAACCTGCTGCGGCATGCGTGGCGCGCGCTGCGCCGCGAGGCGCTGGCCGGCGACCTGCTGACCGTGTTCGCCGCACTGGTGCTGGGCGTGGCGGTGATGACCGCGGTGGGCACGCTGGTGAACCGGGTCAACCTGGCGCTGACCGGCAGCGCGGCGGAAATGCTCGGCGGCGACCTTGGCATCGCCGGGCGCGATGACCCGCCGCAGGCATTCGCCGACGAGGCGCAACGGCGTGGACTGGCCTACACCCGCATCGCCAGCTTCGGCAGCGTGCTGTTCAACGGCGATGCCAGCCAGATGGCCAGCATCAAGGCGGTGCAGGCGGGCTATCCGCTGCGCGGCTCGCTGCGGGTTCGGGCCACGCCCGGCGGGGCGCTGATCGCAGACGCCGGCATGCCGCCCAAGGGCCAGGCTTATGCCGACCCACGCCTGCTGCAGGGGTTGGGGCTGAAGGCGGGCGATGATCTCGAGTTCGGCGCTGGCACGCTGCGCATCGCCGGCATCATCGAGGCCGAGCCGGATACCGGTGGCGACCTGCTGACGCTCTCCCCCACCCTGCTGGTCAACCGCGCCGATGTGGAGGGCACCGGACTGCTCGGCCCTGGCAGCCGCATCAACTACCGGCTGATGTTTGCAGGACCGGCAGGACAGGTCGCGTCCCTGCGCGAGTGGCTGCTGCCGCAGGTGAAAGGCCTGCGCCTGCTGAGCGTGGACGACACCCAGCGCGGCGTGCGCCAGGCATTCGATCTGGCCGGGCGCTTCCTCGGCCTGAGCGCGCTGCTGGCGGTGCTGCTGGCCGGTGTGGCCACCGCGCTGGCGGCCAACCGCTTCGCGCTGCGCCGCATCGACCAGGTCGCGATCCTGCGCTGCCTGGGCGCGCGCCAGCGCGACATCCTGCTGGGCCTGGCGCTGCAGCTGCTGATGCTGGCGGTGCCGGCCTGCGCGCTCGGCATCGGCCTGGGCATGGCCGCGCAGGAAGGCCTGGTGCAGGTGCTGGGCAGCCTGGTGCCGCAGCGCCTTCCGCTGCCGGAAGCGATGCCGGCACTGACCGGCGCGGGCATTGGCCTGCTGCTGCTGTTCGGCTTCGGCCTGCCGCCGCTGCTGCGCCTGCGCGGGGTACCGCCGATGCGCGTGCTCAACCGTTCCTTCGCCGCCCTGCCGCCGGCGTCGTTGCTGGCCTATGTGGCGGCGCTGGTGGCCAGCCTGCTGCTGGCGGTGCAGGTCACCGGCGACCTGAAACTGGCGCTGTGGGTGCTCGGCGGCCTGGCCGCGCTGGCGCTGGCGGCCGGTGCGGTCGGCTTCGTGCTGCTGCAGCTGCTGCGCGGCCTGCAGCCCCGCCTGCATGGCCACTGGCGGCTCGGCCTGGCCGCGCTGACCCGGCGCCGGATGCTGGCAGTGATGCAGCTGGTCGGGCTGTCGCTGTCGTTGTGCGCGCTGTTGCTGCTGGCGGTGACCGGCCCCGGCCTGCTGCAGCAGTGGCGCGAACGCCTGCCCGCGGATACGCCGAACTACTTCCTGATCAACATCCAGCCCGAGCAACGCGACAGTGTGCTAGCCGCATTGCGTGGACTGGGCGCCGGCGACGCCAGCATCGAGCCGATGGCGACCGGCCGCCTGATCGCGATCAACGGCAAGCCGCCGCTGCGCGTGGACCCGGCCGCCGCCGAAGGGAACGGCACGAGCAACGGCCCCCGCGAGGACGACGACGAGAACCGGCCGTTGAACTTCAGCTGGCGCAGCACCTTCCCGCCCGCCAATGCGCTGCTGGAAGGCCGCTTCTGGCAGGCCGGCAGCACCGCGGCGGAAGCCTCGGTGGAAACCGGCTGGGCGCGGCGCTACGGCGCGCACCTGGGCGATCGCATTACGATTTCCGTAGGCGAGCAGGAGCGCGAGTTCACCGTCACCAGTGTGCGCAAGGCCGACTGGAACACCTTCCGGCCGAACTTCTTCGTGCTGCTGAATCCGAATGCGGTGGGCGATACCCCGCACAACCTGCTGTCGGCGTTCCATCTGCCGGCCGGCAAGGCGGCCGGGCTGGGCGAGCTGGTGCGCGCGCAGCCCAACCTGTCGCTGCTGGACGTGGACGCGGTGATCTCGCAGGTGCGCGATGTGATGGAGCGGGTCGCGCAGGCGGTGCAGCTGGTGATGGTGTTCAGCCTGCTGGCCGGCGTGCTGGTGCTGCTGGCCGCACTGCAGGCCACGGCGGGCGAGCGCCGCTACGACAGCGCGGTGCTGCGCACGCTGGGCGCGACCCGGCGCCAGCTGCGTGGCGCGGTGCTCGTGGAGTTCGGCGCATTGGGCACGCTGGCCGCGTTGCTCGCGGTGGGCGCGGCGGCCGTCATCGGCGTGGCAGTCTCGCAGAAGGTGTTCGAGCTGCCGTTGCTGCCGCCGTGGCCGGGCCTGCTGATCGGCGGCGTGGTCGGCATCGGGCTGAGCCTGCTGGCAGGCTGGTGGGGTACGCGGGCGATCCTGCATACGCCACCGGCATTGGCGCTGCGTGAGGCCTGAGGCGGCGCCGGACCGGGGCGCGTGCCGAGCAAGCTCGGCACCTACCAAGTGCACATGACGGCGTTGCCAGTGTTCAAGGAACAAGCACATCCACGCATGGCGTGGCTCTACTGGGCCTTTTCCACGTACTTGGCGAACACGTCGTCGATCTGCTTGTCCTTCACCTTCTTGCCAGACTGGATGTCTTCGGCCTGGGTGAACAGCGGAATGATCATCGCCATCCCGTCGATCTTGGTGTTCAGGTGCACGCCCGGGGCCTGGCCGAGGAAACCGTCCCAACGCTGGCGCACCTTGGCCCAGTAACCGGCAGTGGCCTTCCAGTAGTCACGCGCCGGGGTGAAGTCGACCTCGGTGGTCTTCACGTAGTCGTTGAAGCCGAACTCGCGGGCGATCTCCACCTGGCTGCCGTCGGCGTTGCGCTGCACCTTGGTGTTGAACTGCTCGTGGGTCCAGCCATTGGGCGTGAGCGTGTGGCGGTTGACCACAGCCAGCGCGTTGTAGTCGCTGCGCTTGGTGTACTCGCGGCGCGGCAACGGGCGCCAGCTCAGGTCGCTGGTCCAGCTCGGCACGTTGTTGGTGTAGGTCCATTTGCCGGTGCCGCAGTAGCGCGGTGCGTCGCTCACTTCGTACACGCACTGGGTCCAGGCACCCTGGTTCACCGCTGCGGGAATGCGGCGCACCTGCCAGGTCTGGTCGGCGCTGAACTCGAAACGGTTCGGCGCTTCGTAGACCCAGTCCTGGCGCCAGTGCTTGGTGATGTGGCCGCTCTTCTCATCCAGCAGCAGGTGCTGCAGCACGATGCGCTTCGGCGTGTCCTCGACCACGATCACCAGCTCGTTGCCGCCGCTGCGCATCGCCGGTGCACGCTCGTAGCCCGGCTTCAGCAGCACGGTCTCGTCGAACGCGAAGTCCACGGTGTACTCACCCTGCATGGCAAGGATGCTGTCGTGGTCGCGGGCGATATCGGAGGGCTGCGCGCTGGCCACGCCGCTGGCGGCGAGCAGCAGCATGGCGCTGGCTGTCTGGAGCTTCATCGGGATCTTCCTTCGGGGTTGCAGATTCATTGAGGGGCCATCCGTGGCCAACGGGCGTTCCATCAGGAGAGGGTCACAGGCGGATCAGCGGCAGGTCGCCGGGGATCTGGGGCGCCGGACGCCGGGCGGCGTCGGCACAGCAACAGTCGTCGATCACCAGCTCGCCTTCAGCACCTTCCAGGCGTGCGATGCGGCGCGCGGTGGCCGCGCCCAGCGAGGACAGGGTCGACAGACTGGCGGCCAGCGTGCGTCCGTCGTCGGCGGCATGCAGGCGCAGCGCGCACAGGCGCCAGCGCTGGCCGCCAAGATGGCCGGCCAGGCGCCGCCACAGGCGTTCGCCAACGCTCGCCTCGCTGTCGTGTTCCGGTCCCGGCGGCAGCGGCGCGACCAGACGGTCCCAGGCCAGGAAATCGCTGTCGGGCAGCAGGTACAGGCGCCACACGCAGCGGCCGCGGCCATCAAGGAAGCACAGGCTTTCGCGCAGGCCCTCGCTGTCCACGCCCTGGCAGGCGTGTACGCGTACGGCCTGGCGCCAGCCGCCCAGCTCGTTGCCGTCGGCGTGGTACAGGCACAACACAGTGCCGAGCGTGGCCAGCTGTGCCGGGGTCGGCCAGGCCGCGCTGTTCGGCGCGGCGATGGAGTCATTCCTGCGTGCGGACAAGGCTCGGCTCATGAGATCACCAGGAAACGGCAAGGCTGGCGGAGAAGGTGCGGCCCGGGCTGCTGAACCGATCGCTCAGTGCGCGATCGGTGATCAGGCTCGGGGTGATCGACGACCATTCGATGTAGCGCTTGTCGGCCAGGTTGAACACGCCGACATTGAAGGTGGCACCCGGCGCGAAGTTCCAGTGCGCCATCAGGTCCAGCACGCCGTAGCCGGCCGGCTGGTAGACGAACGGCGCCGGTGCGTTCGGATTGGTCTGCGCCGCAGGCGGCGGCAGGCGCTTCTTGCGCTGCACGAAGGTACCGGCCAGTTCGACGCCCCAGGTATCGGCGTCGTACATCAGGCCCAGCGTGCCACGCAGCGGATCGACCGAGGCCAGCGGTTCGTCATCGGTCCGGTTGTCACCACGCGACCATGCCAACGCACTGCGCAGCGCCCAGCCCCTCAGCGCCGGGCTGAGTTCGCCGAACTCGATGCCGGCCTTCATTTCCGCGCCATAGATGCGCGCGTCGGCGATGTTCTGCGACTGGAACACGGTCAAACCCTGTGCGTTGCGACCGGTATCGACGTTGGACTGGATGAAATCCTTGTAGTCGTTGTAGTAGCCGCTGACGCTGACGTACGCCGCCGGCGCGATGAAGCGCAGGCCCAGTTCGTAGCCGTCGCTGGTTTCGGGCTTCAGGTCCGGATTGGCGATGGCGGTATAGCGGAAGGCGACATTGGTCAGGCCGATGTTGACGTCGTTGTACGGCGGCGAACGGAAGCCACGCGCATAACCGGCGAACAGCGACCATTCGTCGGTAAAGCGCCAGACCATGCCCAGCTTCGGCGACACGCTGGTCTTCTTCAGCTGCGCCACGGCCGTGGTCGGGTTGTCTTCGGCGAAGATGCTGTCCACTTCCGGCTTCAGCTCGTAGCGGTCCACGCGCACGCCCGGCACCAGCGACAGCCTGCCATCGGCAAAGCGCATCTCATCCTGTGCATACAGGCCCAGCTCGGTAGTCTTGCTGATCGGGAAGTCACGCACCGGGAAGGTGTCCGGCAGCACCGTGTTGCTGACCACGCCAGCCTTGCTGACCTGATAGCCGTCGCGCTTCTGGCGGATCTCGGTACGGGTGCCTTCGAAACCGTAGGTCAATGCGTGCTCGACGCTGCCGGTGGCGAACGCCTTGTTGAACTGCGCCTGCAGGCCATAGGCATGCTGGTCGAAGGAGAACACGCGGTGGCGACGGGTGCCGTCGGTGCGGGTCTCGTCGGTCTGCTGCCGGGTTTCGCTGTTCTGCGCGTACACCTGCCAATGCAGGCTGTCGGCGAACGGCTGGTCCAGCGCATCCATCTCGTGGGCGAAGGAGACGCGGTTGCGCTTCTGGGTGTCGTGGGACTTCATGCCAGTGGCCGCAGCCATCGCGCCGGGGCGCGGTGCAACGCTGGCGATCGCCGACAGCACATTGGTATCGGTGGTGTCTTCGTTGCCTTCCACGGTCAGGCGGAAGCGCTGGTCCTCGCTGGGTGCATAGACCAGTTTGCTGAGCAGGCTGCGGCCGTCGCGATCCTGCGGATTGGACGCGGTGCGGGTGTCGTTGTCGCTGCGAACCGTGCCCTTGTTGTCCGTTTCCTGGCCCTGGTGGTGGTTGACGTTGACCAGGCCGCTCCAGTGGTCGCCACCGAAGGCGGCCGTGACACCGCCGAGCAGGCCCTTCCACTCACCGTCGTAGCCGAACTTCAGGCCGAAGTAGCTGTTCTTGCCGTCCTTGAGATAGTCGGCCGGGTCTTTGGTCACGAACGCGACCACGCCACCGAGTGCATCGGAGCCGTACAGCGAGCTGGCCGGTCCACGCACGATCTCGGCGCGCTTGAGCGTATCGAGGTCGGTGAAGTTGCGGTTGGAACTGGCGAACGAACCGATGTCGAACCGGGTCGGCATGACGATGCCGTCGGTCTGGATGCGCACGCGGTTGCCGTCCAGGCCACGGATGCGGAAACCATCCAGGCCGAAGCGGGTCGCGCTGCGGGTGACCGACAGGCCCGGCTCGTAGCGCACCAGATCCTTGATGTCCTGCACCAGGTGCCGGTCCATCTGCTCACGGTCGATGACATCCACGGTGGCCGCCACGTCGCTCAGCGCCCGCTCGGTGCGGGTGGCGGTGACCTGCACCCGATCGAATTCGCGCGCATCGGGGGCAGCAGTGGCAGCAGCGTGGGCGGACAGCGGCAGCGCCATCCAGACAGCAAGGCAAAGGGCGGTATGGCGGGTCATCGGGTTCGTTCGGTCAGGCAGGGGAACCCCCGGTTACTGGCGCACCCGGAAGGTGCACGCGGTAGACCGAGGGGGAGAGAGCGGGAGCGGACGGGTCGCCCACCCTGTCGGCGCTGCCGGCAGGAGGGAGGGAGGCGGGCGACCAGACCGCGATTACTTGGTCAGGATCAGCTTGTCGTTGCTGGTGTGCCGCAGGCGATAGAAACGGTCGCCGTGCTGGATCAGGATTTCACGACGGCCCTTGAGCAGGGCTTCGCTGTCGATGACCTCTTCCGGCGGAACGACACGGACCGGACGATCGCGGAGGGTCAGCGTTTCGGGGCGCAGCAGTACAGGTTGAGCATTCATGAGCATCTGGACTCGTGCGAGGGACGAGTTAAATGATAATGATTCTCAGTTGACAATCAACAACCATTCTCAACTTGATTGATTGGATTAATGATCGAATTTTCAGATTCGATAGATCGCATCAATCAAATGGCGACGCGTCGACTGTTGGTCGACTGCTTCGAGCAACAGCAGTCGACCAACAGTCAACTCTACCGAGGCACGGGCCCGAGCCGGCCCGACCGAGGCCCAGGCCCGGTCGACCCCGGCGTTCAGGCAAAGACGGCGTCGACCTGCGCCCAGCCGGTGGCGTCGACCTGTTCCAGCGCTTCCAGTGCCTGCAGGTTCTGCAGCAGCTGGCTGACCCGGCTGGCGCCGAGAATCACGCTGGAGACGTTCGGGTTGCGCAGGCACCAGGCGATGGCCAGCGTGGCCGGGGCCTGGCCCAGCGCGCGTGCCACCTCGCTGAAGCGGCGCACCTGGGCCAGGCGGGCTTCGGCGTCGGCACCCAGCACCAGGTCCTGCAACCACTGCATGCCTTCCCGGCCCAGCCGCGCATCGGCCGGAACGCCCTGGTCGTACTTGCCGGTGAGCAGGCCCGAGGCCAGCGGCGAGAAGATGGTGGTGCCCAGTCCGGCGCCGGCATACAGCGGCGCGTACTCGACCTCGACCCGTTCGCGGTGCAGCAGGTTGTACTGCGGCTGCTCCATCGACGGGCCCTGCAGGTTGCGCGCCTGCGCGATGTCCAGCGCCTGCTGGATCTGCACGGCCGACCACTCCGAGGTCCCCCAGTAGAGGATCTTGCCCTGCCGCACCAGGGTGTCCATGGCATGCACGGTCTCGGCGACCGGCGCGTCCGGATCCGGGCGATGGCAGTAATAAAGGTCCAGGTAGTCCACCCGCAGGCGCTTGAGCGCCGCATGGCAGGCGTCGGTCACATGCTTGCGCGACAGGCCGCGCTGGGTCGGCCGTGGGTCCTTGGCGCTGCCGAAGAATACCTTGCTGGAGACGCAGAAACCGTCGCGCGGCAGGCGCAGGTCGGCGATCACATCGCCCATCACCTGTTCGGCGCGGCCGTTGGCATAGCCCTCGGCATTGTCGAAGAAGTTGACGCCATGATCCCAGGCGGCCGCCACCAGGTTGCGGGCCTCGTCGCGCGGGATCTGGTCACCGAAGGTCACCCAGGCGCCGAAGGACAGGGCGGAAATCGGCAGGCCGGTGGAGCCCAAGCGACGGTATTGCATGCGAATCTCCTGCTGCGGGCCCGCATCCGGGCCGGGATCGAACTCCATTCTACCTGCCGCCGCCGGCCGCAAGCCCTTGCCGTTGCTGGCCCGATCGGTACCGTTGGGTGCGCGCACGCTGCTTTTTCTTGCCCCGGCCCCTGCCCTGCACTAGGCTTCCCGTTTTTCGCGACGCCCCAGGGGAGTCACTCACATGGTCGAAGGTTTGGGCAGGATCGGCTTCGGCCTGTTCGGGTTGGCGGTGCTGATCGGCATCACCTGGTTGTTTTCCAACAACAAGCGTGCAGTTGACTGGAAGCTGGTTGCCACCGGTATCACCCTGCAGATCGCCTTTGCGGCGCTGGTGATCCTGGTGCCGGGCGGGCGCGACGTGTTCGATGCGCTGGGCAAGGGCTTCGTCAAGATCCTCAGCTTCGTCAACGAGGGCTCGGGCTTCATCTTCGGCTCGTTGATGGACACCAAGAACTACGGTTTCATCTTCGCCTTCCAGGTGCTGCCGACCATCATCTTCTTCTCGGCGCTGATGGGGGTGATGTACCACCTCAACGTCATGCAGGCGATCGTGCGCGTGATGGCCTGGTCGATCACCAAGGTGATGCGCGTGTCGGGTGCGGAAACCACCAGCGTCTGCGCCAGCGTCTTCATCGGCCAGACCGAGGCGCCGCTGACCGTTCGCCCGTACATCGCCAGGATGACCCAGTCCGAACTGCTGACCATGATGATCGGCGGCATGGCGCATATCGCCGGCGGCGTGCTGGCGGCCTACGTGGGCATGCTGGGCGGCGGCGATCCGGCGCAGCAGGCTTTCTACGCCAAGCACCTGCTGGCGGCCAGCATCATGGCGGCCCCGGCCACCCTGGTCGTGGCCAAGCTGCTGATTCCGGAAACCGGCACCCCGCTGACCCGCGGCACGGTGAAGATGGAAGTCGAAAAGACCTCCAGCAACATCATCGATGCCGCCGCTGCCGGCGCCGGTGACGGCCTGAAGCTGGCACTGAACATCGGCGCGATGCTGCTGGCCTTCATCGCCCTTATCGCGCTGCTGAACGCGCCGCTGACCTGGGTGGGCGAAGTGACCGGCCTGGCCGCTGCCATCGGCAAGCCGACCAACCTGTCGACCATCTTCGGCTATCTGCTGGCCCCGATCGCCTGGGTGATCGGCACGCCGTGGGCCGACGCCACCACCGTCGGCTCGCTGATCGGCCAGAAGGTCGTGATCAACGAGTTCGTCGCCTACACCGAACTGTCGCAGATCGTGAACGGCCAGATCCCGGGCGTGAGCCTGTCCGCCGAAGGCCGCCTGATTGCCACTTACGCGCTGTGCGGCTTCGCCAACTTCAGCTCGATCGCGATCCAGATCGGCGGTATCGGTGGCCTGGCGCCGGAGCGCCGCCACGACCTGGCCAAGTTCGGCCTGCGCGCGGTGCTGGGCGGTACCATTGCCACCTTCATGACGGCGACCATCGCCGGCGTGCTGACGCACTTCAGTTGAACCCCTGGTTGAGAAAAGATTTCCTATGAGCAGCAGTGTCGTTGTCGTCGGTTCCTTCAATGTCGATCACGTGTGGCGGTGCGAAACGCTGCCGGCACCGGGTGCGACCATTGCCGGCCGCTACAGCACCGGCCCCGGTGGCAAGGGCTTCAACCAGGCCGTGGCGGCCTGCCGCGCTGGTGCGGACACCCACTTCGTGTGTGCGTTGGGCGATGACGCCGGTGGCGCCACTGCGCGCGAACTGGCTGCGCACGATGGCTTCGAGCTGATCGCCGAGGCCAGCAGCGAGCCGACCGGCACCGCCGGCATCTACGTCGATGCCCGTGGCCGCAACACGATCGTGATCGGCCCCGGCGCCAATGCCGCGCTGGGCACCGATTTCCTGCAACAGCAGCAGGCCCTGCTGGCCGGTGCCAAGGTGGTGCTGGTGCAGCTGGAATCGCCGGTGCAGACCATCGAAGCGGCGCTGGCCACGGCCCGCGAGGCCGGTGTCACCACCGTGCTCAACACCGCGCCGGCCGACGCGCCCTCGACCATCGGCCTGCTCAAGCTGGCCGATGTGATCACCCCGAACGAGACCGAGTTCGCCGCCCTGCTCGGCCGCCATGTCGGTGAGCGCGTGGACGCCAACGACGTCGCCGCGCTGGATGGCGCCAGCCTGCACGCGCTGTGCCGCAAGCTGGTCGGCAACGGTACCGTGGTGGTGACGCTGGGTTCGGTGGGCGTGTTCGTCTCGCACGCCGACGAGAACCTGCGCGGCGACACCCAGCCGTACTACCGCGTCGGTGCCGAACAGGTGCAGGCCATCGACACCACCGGTGCCGGTGATGCCTTCAACGGTGCGCTGGCTGCGTCGCTGGCACAGGTGGCCGATGCACCGTTCGCCCGCCACGTGCGCTTTGCCAACCAGTTCGCCGGTCGCTCGACCGAGAAGGAAGGCGCTGCAGCGGCGATGCCGCGCTTCACCCCGGCCGACGCCGAAGCCAAGTAATTCCACGCCACGCGTGGATGACAAGGCCCGGGTGCACAGGCACCTGGGCCTTTCTTTTGCCCATTTCCCGGCCCCTGCGACCGCCTGTCGCATTGCCCACATCCTGCCCCTCGCCCACCATCCGCGCAGCTTCCTTGCACGGGCAGGACATGGACGGATTCCCCTGGTTGCTGGTCGCGGCCGCCGGCTGTGCCGCTGCGGCGCTGCTGCATATCGGCTGCATCGCCTTCGGCGCCGCGTGGTACAGGTACTTCGGTGCCGGCCAGCGCGTGGTCCGGCTGGCACAGGCCGGGCATTGGTGGCCACCGCTGATGACCGCCGGCATCACGGCCGTGCTGGTGGCCTGGACGCTGTACGCACTGGCCGCTGCGGGCTGGCATTCGCCACTGCCGGCCAGTCGTCTGGTCCTGTCGGGCATCGCCCTGCTGTTGCTGCTGCGCGCCGCGATGGGCTTCGGGCTGGCGCTGCTGCGGCCCGGCTACAACGGCCGGCGCTTCTGGATGGTCAGTTCACTGGTCTGCCTCAGCCTGGGGCTGGCCTTCGCACTGGGTACCCGCCAGGCCTGGCAGCGCCTGGGGTAGCCGCCCACCTTCGCCCGCCCTTGGGGGCGGCGGAAGCAACCGTCAAGCATCTGCTGATGCCGGTACGGCATGAGGTCGGTGCCGATCGGCCTGAACCGGGGCGCAGCCGATACGGCCGCGTCGCTGTCGGCGCCCTACAATGGGCGCATGCAGATCGGCCCGTACACCATTGCTCCGAACGTCGTGCTGGCGCCCATGGCCGGCGTCACCGACAAACCCTTCCGCCTGCTGTGCAAACGGCTGGGCGCGGGCCTGGCCGCCTCGGAAATGACCATCAGCGACCCGCGCTTCTGGACCACGCGCAAGTCGATCCACCGCATGGACCATGACGGCGAACCGGCACCGATCAGCGTGCAGATCGCCGGGACCGAGCCGCAGCAGCTGGCCGAGGCCGCGCGCTACAACGTCGACCACGGCGCGCAGATCATCGACATCAACATGGGCTGCCCGGCCAAGAAGGTGTGCAACGCCTGGGCCGGCTCGGCGCTGATGCGCGACGAGCAGTTGGTGGCGCGGATCCTCGAAGCCGTGGTCAACGCGGTGGACGTGCCGGTCACGCTGAAGATCCGCACCGGTTGGGACTGTGACCACCGCAATGGCCCGCTGATCGCGCGCATCGCCGAGGACAGCGGTATCGCTGCACTGGCCGTGCACGGCCGCACCCGCGACCAGCACTACACCGGCCAGGCCGAGTACGCCACCATCGGCGAGATCAAGGCCGCACTGCGCATTCCGGTGATCGCCAACGGCGATATCGATTCGCCGCAGAAGGCGGCCTACGTGCTGAAGGAAACCGGCGTGGACGCGGTGATGATCGGCCGCTCCGCACAGGGCCGGCCATGGATCTTCCGCGAGGTGGCGCACTACCTGGCCACCGGCGACGAACTGCCACCGCCGTCGTTGGCGGAAGTGCGCGACATCCTGCTCGGCCACCTGCATGCGCTGCATGCGTTCTATGGCGAGCCGCAGGGCGTGCGCATCGCGCGCAAGCACCTGGGCTGGTATGCCAAGGACCGGCCGGAGAACGCCGCCTTCCGCGCCGTGGTCAACCGTGCCGAAGACCCACAGAGCCAGATCGCGCTGACCACCGAGTACTTCGACCGCCTGATCGCCGGGGAACCGGCGCTGCCTTCGGCCGCCTGACCGCCCTGCCGCGTCGCAACGTCGAGCCTGCTCGACCGAATTGAACTCCGAGAGCCCGCCTCCATGACCCCGCCGATCTCCTCTCCCACCTACCTCCACGGGTTTTCCGGCACCGAACAGCAGCGCCTGATGACCCAGGCCCGGCTGCTGGAATCGAGCATCTTCGGCCAGATCGACTACGGCGGCGCGCGGCGCCTGCTGGAAGTCGGCAGTGGCGTTGGTGCACAGACCGAGATTCTGCTGCGCCGCTTCCCCGAGCTGCACGTGACCGGCGTGGACCTGAGCGAAACGCAGCTGGCCACCGCGCGCGAGAACCTGGCGCGCACGCCGTGGTGCAGCGACCGCTACACCCTGCAGCAGGCCGACGCCGGCGAGCTGCCGTTCGAGGCCCGCAGCTTCGACTCCGCGTTCCTGTGCTGGGTGCTGGAACACGTGCCGTCACCGGCGCGCGTACTCAGCGAAGTGCGCCGCGTGCTGGCACCGGGTTCGCCGGTGTACATCACCGAGGTGATGAACGCCTCTTTCCTGCTCGATCCGTATTCGCCGCACATCTGGCGCTACTGGATGGCGTTCAACGATTTCCAGTACGACCATGGTGGCGACCCGTTCGTCGGCGCCAAGCTGGGCAACCTGCTGCTGGCCGGCGGCTTCCGCGACGTGCACACCGAGATCAAGACCATCCACCTGGACAACCGTGAACCGGCGCGCCGCAAGACGATGATCGCGTTCTGGGAGCAGCTGCTGCTGTCGGCGGCCGACCAGCTGCTGCAGGCCGGCTCGGTGGACGAGGAAACCGTGGAAGGCATGCGCCGCGAGTTCCGCCTGGTGCAGAACGACCCGAACGCCGTGTTCTTCTACTCGTTCGTGCAGGGCCGCGCGACGGTGTATTGAGCCAACGCAGCACCGCCGCTGGTCCCGACATCCACGCATGGCGTGGACCTACGGGTGCGCGGCTGCGGGCGCTGGCTGACGCAGTAGAGCCACGCCATGCGTGGCTGCCACCGCCGATGACCCGCCATCCGCGCATGGCGTGGATCTACTCAACGGCACCGGCTGCGGGCGCTGATCAAAGCAGTAGAGCCACGCCATGCGTGGCTGCCACCGTCGATGTCCCTTCATCCACGCATGGCGTGGATCTACTCGACAGCGCCGACTACGGGCGCATGCCAGATCCGCTGCCACACGGCCGCCAGCCGGCGACCTGCGTCGGCGCGCGCGGCGGGACTGCGGTAATCCGCTCGCACCTGCTCGGGGGTTATCGGCCGCCACTGCCCGTCGGCCTGCTCGGCCACGACGAAATTGAAGGTGTAGTCCGGCTCCAGCCCCATGCGCAGGTCGCTCAGCACCAGCCGGCCGTCCACGACCTGCGCACGCATGAAGCCACGGTTGAACCACTGCAGGCGCTGCACTGCCGGAATGCCCCCCGCTTCGCGCAAGGCCTGCACGTTGGACGCATGGCCTTCGAACCGCATCGGCCCGTGGTCGGCCACCAGCGAGCGGTCACCCACCACGTAGCCATTGGGCGTCATCGCCACCACCCGCCACAGCAGGGTGTTGAACGGCATCGGTACCGAGAAGCGCGGCGCATCGCCCAGGCCCATCGCGGCCAGGCTCTGCTGTGCGGCACGGTCGACCTGTGACTTGGCGATCAGGCCCCAACCCAGGTAGCCACTGCTGAGCAGCAGGGCCACGCCCAGCACCTTGCCCGCCCAAGGCCGGGCGCGGCCGAACCAGGCCAGCACGCAGCCCAGCAGAAGCCACACCGTATACCCCGGGTCGATGATGAAGACACTGGATCCCATGGTCGGATGCGGGCGCAGCGGCCACCACAACTGGGTGCCATACACGGTGAACGCATCCAGCACCGGATGGGTGACCAGCGCCAGTTGGATCGCCCAGAACCAGCGCAGCGGTGACTGCGCGACGCGGCCATTGCCGAAGCGCTTGAACAGCCACCAGATCAATGCGGCCACCCAGGGCAGCACCAGCAGCGAATGACTGAAACTGCGGTGCTCGATCATGTTCGCCACCGGATCGGCTGCGGTGAAACCGAGCCACAGGGCGTCGAGGTCCGGCAGGGTGCCAAGCGCGGCACCGGCCAGCAGGGCCGCGCGGCGATGTCCGGGCGGGGCGATGGCAGCAGCGACGGCGCCACCGAGCACGATCTGGGTCAGGGAGTCCATGGGCCGATGCTAGCGGCTTGCGGGCGGGGCATGTAGAGCCGAGCCCATGCTCGGCTGCTCTTCATTGCGTGTAACGGCAGCCGAGCATGGGCTCGGCTCTACAAGGGTACAGACGCGGGTTACGCCGCCTGCGACATGCGTGCGCCCGGCAGCTCCACCAGCGTCTGGCCGTTGTGGTCCAGCAGACGCAGCGCGCCATCATGGTCTTCGGCCAGCGCGGTCAGGCTTTCCACCCAGTCGCCGTCGTTCGCGTAGACCAGGCCATCGCGTTCAATCAACGCAGCTCGGTGGATGTGGCCACAGACGATGCCATCCAGTCCGCGACGGCGGACATCGTCCAGCCCGGCCTGCACGAAGCGCTCGATGTAGCGTTCGGCGGCGCCGCTGCGCTTCTTCAGGAATTCAGACAATGACCAGTAGCGCATGCCCAGCAGCCGCCGCACCGCGTTCAGCGCCTGGTTGCCGGTCAGGATGCGGTAGTACAGCCAATCGCCGAATTTCTCCTGCAGGCCACCGAAGTGGGTCACGCCGTCGTACTCGTCCCCATGCGCGACCAGCAGCCGGCGGCCATCGGCGGTCACGTGGATGGCGCGGCGGCGCACCTGCATCGCCGGCAGCATCAGCCCACAGACCTGGCGCAGCGAGGCATCGTGGTTGCCGGGGATGTAGATGATCTCGGTACCCGCACGGCGCAATGCGTGCAGGGCCTGGATGACTTCGCTGTGTGACTGCCGCCAATTGGCCCGGCGATGCGCCATCCACCACAGGTCGATGATGTCGCCGACCAGGTACAACCGTTCGCAACGCAGCTGCAAGAGGAACCGTGCCAGCTCGGTGGCATGGCAATGACGTGAACCCAGATGCACATCGGAGACGAACACTGCGCGCCGGTGCGGCGACAGGTTCGCCAGCGCGCTCATGCCGGCGTCCCCGCGTCGCGCAGGTAGCGTTTGCGCTTGTTCGGCCGGATCGCACACAGGTCCACTTCGATCAGGCCGTCGATCGAATCGCTGAAGTCCGGGTCGACACCGAAGGCGAGGAAGCGGGCACCACCGGGTTCACACAGATCGGTGTACTGGCGGTACAGCGTGGGTACGCCGGTACCGAGCGCAGCCAGGTTGGCCTTGAGCACCTCGAACGCGGCGCCTGCATCCAGCTCACCGAAACTGGGCGGTGCGGCGAAGTACTGGAACGGGCGGTTCGATTCGGCCAGGCCAGCGGTACCGCTGTAATAGCGCTGGTAGTACGCCACCAGCTGCTCGCGCGCTTCACGTGGTAGCGCCGCGCTGATCGACACGGCGCCGAACAGGTAGCGGATGCCCGGCCGGCACTGCAGGTAGGCGCCGATGCCCTGCCACAGATAGTCCAGGCTGCGGCTGCCCCAGTAGTCGGGCACCACGAAGCTGCGGCCCAGTTCCAGACCCTCGGCGATGTGGGTGATGGCATCGTCGGAATAGCGGAACAGCGACGCGCTGTAGAGCCCGGACAGGCCGTGCCGGGCCAGTGCGTGGGCGCCGCGCATGATCCGGTACGCGCCGGCGATGCGCTGCGCGGCGGCGTCCCAGATCACGATGTGCTCGTACTGCGGGTCGTAGTTGTCGAGGTCACGGCTGCGCCCGGTGCCCTCGCCCACCTGGCGGAAGGTCAGTTCGCGCAGGCGGCCCAGCTCCAGCAGCAGCGGCGAATCGGCAGTACAGGTGGCCAGCAGAATCTGCTTGCCATCGGCGGTCTGGCCCAGCTGGGTCGCTGCGGCAATTCCTGCGGCAACCTGCGAAGGGGGCACCGGGGCGGCCAGCGGCTCAGGGCCTGCGCAGGCAGCGGCATTGCCGGCCGCGCCATTGCGGCCCAGCGCATACAGCGCGCGGCGTACCGCCAGCAGCTGTGCGCCCGGGTCACCGCCATCGCCCAGCCGCATCGGCTCCCCGATGCTCAGCCGCAGCGGGCGGCCACGACGGGTGAACATCTCGCGTGCCAGCAGGGCGGTGCCGGCCGGCTTGAACAGGGTTGATGCGCCGTAGAACAGCGCCGAGTTGCGCGCTTCCACCCGCACTGGCAGCACCGGCGCCCCGGCGGCGCGGGCAAAGCGCACGAACCCGCGCTGCCAGCGACCATCGCGGATGCCTCGCAGCGAGAGGCGCGAGACCTCGCCGGCCGGGAACACGATCACGCACTGCTCGGCGGCCAGCGCCTCCTCCACCGCGTGCAGACTGCCGCGCTGGGCCTTGCCGCCAAGGATGCGCACCGGCAACAGCAGATCCTGCAGTGGCGCGATAGCCCCCAACAGATCGTTCGCCACGATTCGCACGTCACGGCGGATGCGGCCGACCGCGTCCAGCAGCGCCAGCGCGTCCAGCGCCCCGGACGGATGATTGGCAACAATCAGCAGGCGGCCGGTGGCCGGGATCTTCGCCAGCGCGGCCGGATCCACCTGGTACTGGCCATCGACGAATTCCAGGGCGGCGGCGACGAAGCCGAATCCGCGCAACTCTGCACTGCGCTTCAGGAAGGCCTCGATCTGGTCCAACCGCGACCAGCGACCGACGCTGCGCAGCAGCGGCCGTGCCAGCTGGCCACGACGGCCATGGAACCAGTCGGGGAAGCGTTGCTGGAGACGCTGTTCGAGTTCCTGCATGGCGGATCCACTCATGCCCGGCGGCCGGATTGGCCGACAGCCTGCGCCCGGCAGGCGGCAGCCAGATGGCGGTTTCGGGGCAGAACGATGACGGCCGGCCCGGCAGGGTCGCGGCCTGCGCGGTCCGGGGTTGGACAGCCCCGTCCGTCGTCACGCTGGTGGAACACTGGGCCTCGAGGCCGGGCCCCAATCCCGTCACGACGGCCCTTGCCAGGCCTACGCGGGCTTAACCACCGGCAACCGGTACCGGTTCACAATGCACAGGCGGCGCACCCCGTGTATCATGCGCGCCCATCTTTCCATCCGAATCAAGGGATATTACGCCTGATGTCCAGCTATCTCTTCACCTCCGAGTCGGTCTCTGAAGGCCATCCGGACAAGGTTGCCGACCAGATCTCCGATGCGGTGCTGGACGCGATCCTGACCCAGGACCAGCGTGCCCGCGTGGCCTGCGAGACCATGGTCAAGACCGGCGTTGCCATCGTGGCCGGTGAAATCACCACCAGCGCCTGGATCGACCTGGAAGCGCTGACCCGCAAGGTCATCACGGACATCGGCTACGACAGCTCCGACGTCGGCTTCGACGGCGCCACCTGCGGCGTGCTGAACCTGATCGGCAAGCAGTCGCCGCACATCGCCCAGGGCGTGGACCGCAAGAAGCCGGAAGAAATGGGCGCTGGCGACCAGGGCCTGATGTTCGGCTATGCCACCAACGAGACCGACAGCTACATGCCGGCCGCGATCCACCTTTCGCACCGCCTGGTCGAGCAGCAGGCCAAGATCCGCAAGAAGAAGAACTCGCCGCTGTCGTGGCTGCGCCCGGACGCCAAGAGCCAGGTCACCCTGCGCTATGAAAACGGCGTGGTCTCGGCCATCGACGCCGTGGTCCTGTCGACCCAGCACGCCCCGGGCATCAAGCAGAAGGACCTCATCGAGGCTGTCCGCGAAGAAATCATCAAGCCGGTGCTGCCGGCCAAGTGGCTGCACAAGGGCACCAAGTTCCACATCAACCCGACCGGCAAGTTCGAGATCGGTGGCCCGGTGGGCGACTGTGGCCTGACCGGCCGCAAGATCATCGTCGACACCTACGGCGGCTGGGCCCGTCACGGTGGTGGCGCGTTCTCCGGCAAGGACCCGTCCAAGGTCGACCGTTCGGCGGCCTACGCGGCCCGCTACGTCGCCAAGAACGTGGTTGCTGCCGGCCTGGCCGACCGCTGCGAAGTGCAGGTCTCCTACGCCATCGGCGTGGCCGAGCCGACCTCGATCTCGGTCACCACCTTCGGCACCGGCAAGATCAGCGATGACAAGATCGAGAAGCTGATCCGCAAGCACTTCGACCTGCGCCCGTACGGCATCATCAAGATGCTGGACCTGATCCACCCGATGTACCAGCAGACTGCGGCCTACGGCCACTTCGGCCGCAAGCCGAAGGAGTTCAGCTACCTCAACGGCGAAGGCGAGACCGTCAACGCCACGGCCTTCTCCTGGGAGAAGACCGACCGCGCCGCCGCCCTGCGCGCCGATGCGAAGCTGAAGTAACGCCTGCGGGTAGAGCCGACCGGTAGAGCCGACTGTTCGTCGGCTCACCTTTCAGAAGGGCCGCGCAAGCGGCCCTTCTGCTTTCTGCTAGAGCCGGCCGCTGGCCGGCTTTTTCATGGCCTCTGGAAACAACCGCGCGGTTGCCGGCCAGGGGCCGGCACTACCCGGTTGCCGATACAATCGGCCCATGTCGACCGAACTGAAAACCCACCAGCTGTCCATGACCGTGCTGATGTTGCCGGACATGGCCAATTTCTCCGGCAAGGTCCACGGTGGCGCCATCCTGCGCCTGCTTGATCAGGTGGCCTACGCCTGCGCCAGCCGCTATGCCGGCAGCTATGTGGTCACCCTGTCGGTGGACCAGGTGATGTTCCGCCAGCCCATCGCGGTGGGCGAGCTGGTCACCTTCCTGGCCTCGGTGAACCATACCGGCACCTCGTCGATGGAGATCGGCATCAAGGTGGTGGCCGAAGACATCCTCAAGCGCAGCGTGCGCCACGCCAACAGCTGTTTCTTCACGATGGTGGCCGTGGATGAGGAAGGCCGGCCGACGCCGGTGCCAACATTGCAGCCGGTCACCTCGGACGAGAAGCGCCGCCAGGCCGCAGCGCTGATCCGCCGCCAACTGCGCCAGGAAATGGAACAGCGCCACCTGGAACTGCTGGCATCGAATCCTCCGTCGCCGGAAGAATGAGGTAGTTGCGAATTCGCCGGGCATGGCCCGGCGGATGCATTTCAACCCGTGTTCTGCACCCCCTGCGAAACGCCGTTCACGCACGCCACCAGCGCGCGCAGCAGCTCGTCATCCTCGCGCCCGCTGCCCCGCCAGCGCTGCAGCAGATCCACCTGCAGCACGCTGATCGGATCGACGTAGGGATTGCGCAGGCGGATCGACAGCGCCAGCCGCGCATCATGGTCCAGCAGCGTCTTCTGGTCCATCAGCGCCAGCAGCCAGTGCCGGGTAAGTTCCAGTTCGCGCTGTACCTGCGGGAAGAAGCGCCCGTGCAGGTCGCCAGACAACAGCGAGAACTGCTCGGCGATGGTGATATCGCCCTTGGACAGCACCATCGCGATGTCGTCCAGGAAGGTGCGGAAGAACGGCCAGTCACGCGCCATTTCGCGCAGGGTCTCTTCATGGCCAGCGTCCACCGCCGCCTGCAGGCCGCTGCCCACGCCGTACCAGCCGGGAATGACGGCACGCGCTTGGCTCCAGGCAAACACCCAGGGAATCGCACGCAGGTTGCCCAGTGCCGCATCCTGGCCGAGCCGGCGCGAAGGACGCGAGCCCAGCGTCATCCGCTCGATCACGTCGATGGGTGTGGCGGTACGGAAGTAGTCCATGAAGCCGGCCTGGCCAACGAAGGCGCGATACACCTCGCTGCTGGCCGATGACACCGCGTCCATCACCGGCCGCCACGCATCCTCGCGCGGCTCGGCGGCACGCGGGCGCAGGCTGGCGCGCAGCACTGCACCGGTGGCCTGTTCCAGCGAGCGCAGGGCCAGCGCGCGGATGCCGTACTTGCGATGGATCACCTCGCCCTGCTCGGTCACCCGCAGGCGGCCATCGATGCTGCCGCGTGGCGACGCATCCACGGCGTGGGTGGTCTTGCCACCACCACGGCTGATCGAGCCGCCCCGGCCATGGAAGAAGGTCAGGCGGATGCCGGCCTCGGCCGCCACCTCCAGCAGTTCCACCTGCGCGCGCTGCAGGCCCCAACGCGAAGCAGCAATGCCACCATCCTTGCTGCTGTCCGAATAGCCCAGCATCACCATCTGAACATCATCGCGTGCACGCAGGTGCGCGCGGTACACCGGGTCGGCCAGCAGGTCTTGCAGGGTCGCCGTACCGCGCTTGAGGTCATCCACCGTCTCGAACAGCGGCGCGATATCCAGCGGTACTGACCCGTTCTCTTCCACCAGGCCGCCACGGCGTGCCAGCGCCAGCACCGCCAGCACGTCGCTGCGGTCGTGTGCCATCGAGATGATGTAGCTGCCCAGTGCATCCCCGCCATGCCGCGCACGGGCATCGGCCAATGCAGCGAACACGGCGTCGAGCCGCCGGTTGCCTTCGTCGTCGCCTTCCGGCAACGGCACCTCACCGCTGGCATGCGGTGCCAGCAGGCGCGCGCGGCCCAATGCATCCAGGCCCTCCCACGCCGGGTCGCCGCCCAGCACCGCCGCCAGCGCGCGCGCATGCACGCTCGATTCCTGGCGCACGTCCAACCGCGCCAGATGGAAGCCGAACGTCTTCACCCGCCACAGCAGGCGTTGTACGGCGAAGCCACCGGCATGCTCGCCGCGGTTCGCGCGCAGGCTGTCGAGGATCAGCTGCAGGTCGTCGATCAGTTCATCCGGGCCGGCGTAAGCGCCCTCGCCGTCTTCCAGCGTGGCCTGCAGGCGCGCGCGCATGCGATCGTTGAGCAGGCGGTAGGGCATGTCGGCATGGCGCGGGCGCGACTGCACCTGCGGCAGCAGCTGCTGGTAGTGCGCCACGCGCGCCTGCAGCGCATCGCTCACGCCCACCCGCTCGGTGGACTGGCTGAGCAGGCTGGCCAGCTGCAGCAGTTCCTTCTGGTAGCGCGCCAGTACCGCCTGCCGCTGCGCATCCAGCGTACTGCGGATGGTGTGGGCATCCACGTTCGGGTTGCCGTCCATGTCCCCGCCCACCCACGTACCGAAGCGCAGCAGGCGCGGCAGTGGCAGCTCTTCACCATAGGTATCGCGCAGCGCCTGCTGCAGAGATTCGTACAGCACCGGAATCACGCGGTACAGCACCTGCACCAGATAGAAGCCGACGTGCTCGCGCTCGTCATCGACAGTGGGCCGCACCGGCGAAGAGTCAGTGGTCTGCCACGACGCGGTCAGCGCCATGCGGAAGCGCGCAGCATCGGCGGCCGCTTCCCCCGGCGTGCGCTGGCCGTCGAGGTTGTCGACCAGGCTGGCCACCATCAGCTGCTCTTTCTCCAGCAGCGCGCGGCGCACCGCTTCGGTCGGGTGCGCGGTAAACACCGGTTCGATATCGATGCGCGGCAGCCATTGCGCCAGCTCGTCCAGCGTCACGCCCTGCGCCTTCAGCTGCTGCAGCGCATCCTGCAGGCCGTCAGGCTGCGCCCCTGCGGTACCGGCACGCTGGTAGTCACGGCGGCGGCGGATGCGATGTACGCGCTCGGCAATATTGACCACCTGGAAGTAGGTGCTGAAGGCCCGCACCATGGTCTCGGCCTGCTGCGGCGTGCGCCCGGCCAGCCCTTCGACCAGCTCCGACAGTGGTGCCTGGTTCTCGCGGCGGGCGATGGCGCGGGTGCGCACGTCCTCGACCTCGTCGAGGAAAGCCGCTGATACCTGCTCGACCAGCAGGTCACCGACCAGTGCGCCGAGCCGGCGCACGTCATCGCGAAGCGGAAGATCGGGAGAAGCAAACTCGATGCTGCTGCGGTACTCGTTCATCGGCGACGCACAGGCCTCGGTCAACGGATCCAGACCCCAAGCCTAAACCAGAACGGGCAGCGTGCTGCGACGCAAAAATGGTTTCATCTGGTAGTGCCGGCCGCTGGCCGGCAACCTCAGCTTGCGTGAGTCCATGAGGTTGCCGGCCAGCGGCCGGCACTACCGGGTCCGGTCAGCGCTTCTTCTTCGCCTTGCCCTGCTCGGCCGGGCCAATGGTCTGCTCCAGCCAGCGCTCGCTCTCGGCCAGCATGGTCATGATCGATTCGCGTGCGCGGTAGGCATGCGATTCGTTGGGCAGCATCACCAGCCGCGCGGTGCCGCCCAGGCCCTTCACCGCGGCGAACATGCGCTCGCTCTGGATCGGGAAGGTGCCGGAGTTGTTGTCGTCCACGCCGTGGATGAACAGGATCGGATCCTTGATCCTGTCGGCGTAATTGAACGGCGCCATCTTCTGGTAGACGTCCTGCGCCTGCCAGTAGTTGCGCTCCTCGGCCTGGAAACCGAACGGAGTAAGCGTGCGGTTGTAGGCACCGCTGCGCGCGATGCCGGCCTTGAACAGGCGGGTGTGTGCCAGCAGGTTGGCGGTCATGAACGCACCGTAGGAATGGCCGCCGATGGCGATGTGATCGCGATCGGTCACGCCACGACGCACCACCTCATCCACCGCTGCCTGCGCGTTGGCCACCAGCTGTTCGATGTAGGTGTCGTTCGGCTCCTTGTCGCCCTCACCGATGATCGGCATCGACGGGCTGGCCAGCACCACATAGCCCTTGGCCAGGAACGCCTGCGGGCCCCAGTAGCTGACCGCATTGAAGCGGTACGGCGAATCGGTCACCTGGCTGGCCGCCGCCGCGCTCTTGAACTCACCCGGGTAGGCCCACATCAGCAGCGGGCGCGGGCCGTCGCGCTTGGGGTCGTAGCCCGGCGGCAGCAGCAGGGTCGCGGTCAGGTCGACCCCATCCTTGCGCTTGTAGCGGATCTGCTCCTTCTGCACGCCCTTCAACTGCGGCAGCGGGTGCGCGAAATGGGTCAGCGCGCGCGGTGCAGTACCGGCATCGGCCAGCGACTGCACGTAGAAGTTGGCCGGCTCATCCGGGCTCTCGCGGCTCAGCAGCAGCGAGCTGGCCTGGTCGTCCAGCAACGCCACCGGCAGCGAATAGCTCGGCGCCTGCGAGTGGAACAGGCGCGTTGCCTTGCCCGTGGCGATGTCGAAGCGGTCCACGAACGGACGGTCGCCTTCCGGCGAAGCACCGGCACCGGCCAGGTACAGGCTGCTGCCATCGGGGCTGGTCTGCAGCAGCGAACGACCCCGCTCGTCACTGGTCAGCAGCGGCCGGCCCGGATCGGCATAGCGGTCCTGCGCGTCACGATCCCACAGCAGGCGCGGCTCGGCACCGGCGTTGTCCGGGGCGATCAGCCAGGTCTTGGTCCTGCGGGTCTTCCACCACGATTCGGTCAGCAGGGCCAGGTCACCGCGGCCCCAGCTGATGCCGGCCAGGCGGCTGCCAAGCTGGGCCAGGGTGACCGGCGGTTTGTCGAACGGCGCGGCCTGCATCAGCACCGCATCGCGCACCTTGGCGTCCCTGTTCGGGTCGCCGCCGTCCTGCACTTCGGCCCAGACCAGGGTGGCGTCGGCATCACCGCGCCAGCTGATGTCGCGCACGCCGGTCACTTCGGCATCGTTGCCGGTCGGCAGGCCTTCCACCAGCGGGCGCACGGCCACGGTGTGCACCAGCTTGCCGCTGGCACGGTCGATCACTTCAATGCGGCGCGGGAAACTGCTCACCGGCACCACGTAGGAGTACGGGCGCTGCACCGGCTGGCGCAGCACGAAGCGGCCATCCGGCGACACCGAGAAGCCCATGAAGATGCCGGCCGCGCCGATCGCGCGGGTGCTGCCATCCAGGCCGACTTCCATTGGCTGGGTAGTGGCGTAGTAGTCGAACTGGCGTGCGTCGGCCTCGTTCTTCAGCAGGTCCTGGTAGGTACGGATCGACACCACGCCGCCGCCCTGGCTGGTCTGCTGCACGGCCGGGCCGGTCGGAATGCCATCGGCGGGCGGGGCCGCACCGAGGTTGGCCGGGCGGGTGAACACCACCAGACCGCGGCTGTCCGGCAGCCACTGGTAGCCGCTGCCGATCACCGTGTTCAGGCCGGCAACCAGGCGGCGGGCGCTGCCGCCGGCCACGTCCACCAGCCACAGTTCATTGGCGCCACTGGCAGCATCGACCTGGTTGAAGGCCAGCCATTTCTGGTCCGGCGACCACATCACACTGGCGATCGACAGCTTGGCCGGCAGGCCGCTGATCTGCCGCTCCCTGCCGTCGGCCACGTTCATCAGCCACAGCTTCTCGCCGAAGCTGAAGCGGCTGTCGGAGAACGTGCGCGGGTTGATGCGCAGGCCAGCCAGCTTCAGCTCCGGCTGCGCCACCACCTGGATCGAAGGCAGCGACGGCATCTGCATCATCGCGGCCACGTCGCGGCGCGGCGACAGGAACAGCGACGGCGCGCGCGGGGCGTCGACCACTGCCTGCAGTGCGGCCGATGGCAGTTCGTAGCCATTGACGCCCTGCGCCTGCGCCGGAGCTGGCTGCGAGGCGGCCGCCCAGGCCAGCGGGGCCACCGCCAGCAGCCCCATCGACAGGACCAGGCCGGTCCAGCGCCGTGTGCGGCGCGCGTGCATGCTCATCGTTCCACCTGTGTGATGCGTGAAAACACCGACCTTAACAGGCCGTGCACGCGGCCCCATCTGCCGATGGTTGGGTCATGCCGATGTCATGCCGGGGCCGCGATATAATGGGGGTTCTCCCCTGCCGAGGGGCGCTGCGACCGGATCCCACGAGGCCCGGCCAGGCTCGGTAAGGTGGCTTTGTAACAACGGCGCCCGGCTAGATGCGAGCACCCGCTCGTCCACAACCGGAGCACACGAATGAACGCTGTTGCCAAGACCTTCTCCACCGAAGGTGACTACAAGATCCGCGATATCACGCTGGCCGACTGGGGCCGCAAGGAACTGGACATCGCCGAGCACGAAATGCCGGGCCTGATGTCGATCCGCCGCAAGTACCAGGCCGAGCTGCCGCTGAAGGGCGTGCGCGTGACCGGCTCGCTGCACATGACCATCCAGACCGCCGTGCTGATCGAGACCCTGAAGGACATCGGCGCCGACGTGCGCTGGGCCTCGTGCAACATCTTCTCGACCCAGGACCACGCTGCCGCGGCGATCGCCGCCACCGGCACCCCGGTGTTCGCCTGGAAGGGCGAGACCCTGGAAGAGTACTGGGACTGCACCCTGGACGCGCTGACCTTCACCCTGGCCGATGGCACCCTGACCGGCCCGGAGCTGGTGGTGGACGACGGCGGTGACGTGACCCTGCTGATCCACAAGGGCTACGAGCTGGAAAACGGCAGCGACTGGGTCAACACCGCCTCCGCCTCGCACGAAGAACAGGTCATCAAGAACCTGCTCAAGCGCGTGGCCAAGGAGCGCCCCGGTTACTGGGGCCGCGTGGTCAAGGACTGGAAGGGTGTCTCCGAGGAGACCACCACCGGCGTGCACCGCCTGTACCAGCTGGCCCAGGCCGGCACCCTGCTGATCCCGGCGATCAACGTCAACGACTCGGTCACCAAGAGCAAGTTCGACAACCTGTACGGCTGCCGCGAGTCGCTGGCCGACGGCCTGAAGCGCGCGATGGACGTGATGCTGGCCGGCAAGGTGGCCGTGGTCTGCGGCTACGGCGACGTCGGCAAGGGCTGCGCTGCCTCGCTGCGTGCCTACGGTGCGCGCGTGATCGTCACCGAGATCGACCCGATCTGCGCCCTGCAGGCGGCGATGGAAGGCTATGAAGTCAACACCATCGAATCGACCCTGGGCCGTGCCGACCTGTACGTCACCACCACCGGCAACCGCGACATCATCCGCATCGAGCACCTGAGCGCGATGAAGGACCAGGCCATCGTCTGCAACATCGGCCACTTCGACAACGAGATCCAGGTCGACGCACTGGTGTCCTACCCGGGTATCAAGCACGTCAACATCAAGCCGCAGGTGGACAAGTACATCTTCCCGAACGGCAACGCGATCTTCCTGCTGGCCGAAGGCCGCCTGGTGAACCTGGGCTGCGCCACCGGCCACCCGAGCTTCGTGATGTCCAACAGCTTCGCCAACCAGACCCTGGCGCAGATCGACCTGTGGGCGAACAAGGACAGCTACGAGAAGAAGGTGTACCTGCTGCCGAAGAAGCTGGACGAGGAAGTGGCGCGCCTGCACCTGGAAAAGATCGGCGTGAAGCTGACCACCCTGAGCCAGGAACAGGCCGACTACATCGGCGTGCCGGTGGAAGGCCCGTTCAAGCCGGACCACTACCGCTACTGATGCCTGCGGGGTGCCGGCCAGCGGCCGGCACTACCGGTGCATGCGACACACGGAACGGGCGCCTTCGGGCGCCCGTTCTGCATTTGCGTGTGGCCGTACACCCCGCATCCAGTCCCCACGGTAGATCCACGCCATGCATGGATGCTCTCCGGCAGTAGCCTCGGTCAAGGCAACGCGACCAGCGCGCGCTACGATGCCTACATGACCCCGGCCATCAACCTGCTCAAGCGCGAGAAGATCGCCCACACCGTGCGCAGCTACGTGCACGACGCCCACGCCGAATCGTACGGCGGCGAAGCCGTCGACAAGCTTGGCCTCGATCCGGCCCAGGTGTTCAAGACCCTGCTGGCCAGCACCGAGACACACGAACTGCTGGTGGCGATCGTACCGGTGGCCGGCCAGCTGAACCTGAAGGCTCTGGCCGAAGCGGCCGGCTGCAAGAAATGCGAGATGGCCGCCGCCGACGCCGCACAGCGCACGACTGGTTACCTGGTCGGTGGCATCAGCCCGCTCGGGCAGAAGAAGCGCCTGCGCACCTTCCTGGATGCCAGCGCTCAGGCATTGCCCGCGCTGCATGTCAGCGCCGGTCGCCGCGGCCTGGAAGTGGAACTGGCGCCGGCTGACCTGCTGCGCCTCACCGCCGGCCACTACGCTGCCATCGGCAAGTCTCGCTGATGCGCTGGCCCTGGTCTGCAGCGCGGATACCCCGTCTCGACGATATACAGGCCGATGGGCTGTTGCAGGACCTGCTGTCGCGCGACGCAACGCGCATCACCGATGCCGCACGTAGCGTCGCACGGCTGTTCAGTGCCTCATCGTTGGACGCGTTGGCCACGCATGTCGACCTGATCGAACGCAGCTGCGAGGGCATCGCCCTGGGCGGCATGCTGATCAGCAACCAGGCACACCTCAAGGCGGGCCTGCAACGGCTACGCTACTGGCAGGCGCGTAAGGGATGCCTGTGTGCGCTCAACCCCGGCTACCCGTTCTTCGATCCGCGTCGCCTGATCGAACAAGGGCAGATGCAGTTGCTCTCGTTGCAGGAGGCCGAGGATGGTTGGGGCGATTGCCACACCGTTGCCTGCACGCAATGCGGCCAGCATTGGCAGGCCATCGACCGCGAGTACCATTACCCGTGGTGGGAATGGAAAGCTGCCTGAAGGCCAAGCAGCCACGCATGGCGTGGCTCTACTGCGGTCCGCACATTCACGCGATGCGTGGATGGCAAATATTGCTCACGGCCGCCAGTTCGCGTTGTTCTCCCAGAACTCGACAGAACGCCGGTACGCCTCACGGTCCAGCGGCACGCCGGAGCCGCCCTCCTCCACGCCCAGCGCATTGCGCATCATCGTGATCGGCGCCATTGGCACCTCTTCCGGTTCGGCGGTGTAGATGCAGCCGACGATGCCCCAGTCGGCCTCGATCGGCGAACCTTCCCTGGCCAGCTGCTCGGCGCTGTACAGGATCACCACCAGGTAGTTCGCACGCGGCGATTCCACGCCCTCGAACCAACGCACCAGCACCGGCAATTCCTCGCGGTTGCGCGCTTCGTAACCACTGCGCAGCAGGTGGCGGTTGGCCTCGGTGACCGGCACCGCCAGGCAGCGCGTGCTGGTCCAGTTCTCGTAGACGAACAGCTTGCAGAACGGGGCGTAGCCGTCGAGCACCTTCAGCGGCGCCTGCGCATTGAGATGTGCCTCGAACTGCTCGGCAGTGCAGTCCTGGATGGTGTTGCCGCGCGGCACGCGCGGGAACAGGCGGGGACGGGCGAAATCGGTGAGGACGATGGACATGGCGCAGGTGTGATCGGGAGTTCTGCTGCACAGGGTAACCGCTGGCAGCCCCTACAACGCCATCCGCTCACGCAGTTCACGCGCCTGCCGCCGCGATACCTCCACCTCGCTGCCGTCGTCCAGCGTCAGGTCGTAGCCATCTGCAATGCTGGGCGTCACGCCACGAATACGGCGCAGGTTGACCAGGGTGTTGCGGTTGGCGCGAAAGAACAGATCCTGCGGCAGGCGTGCTTCCAGCGCGCTCAGGCTGCGGGTCAGCAGGGCGTTCTGGTCGCGGAACCATAGCCGTGTGTAGTTGCCATCCACCACCAGCCGACGGATCTCCGAGACCGCGACGAACCAGCAGCGTTCGCCCTCGCGCACGAACACCTGGTCCTGCGCGCCCAGCGTGCTGCGCGGCTCCGGCGTCTCGCCCGCCACCACCTCGCGCTGGCGCGCCCGCTGCAACGCTTCCAGCAAGCGCGGCGCCTCGACCGGCTTCACCAGATAGTCCAGCGCGTTGGCCTGGAACGCGCGCACCGCGTAGGTGTCGTAGGCGGTAACGAAGACCACCGCCGGCACCGTCTCCAGCCCATCCAGCACATCGAAGCCGCTGCCGGAGGGCATCTGCACATCCAGCAGCACCAGGTCTGGCGCCAGTGTGGCGATCGCCTCGCGTGCAGCGGGCACATCGTCGGCCTCGCCCACGCACTGCACCCATGGCAGCGCCGACAACAGCGTGCGCAGCTCCTGCCGCGCCAGCCGTGCATCATCAACGATCAACACACGCAGCACGCCACTCATTGCGGAATCTCCAGCAGGGCCTGCATGCGGTCGCCGACCGGCTGCAGCATGAAACTCCCCTGCGTGCCGAGCTGCGCACGCAGGTAGGCAAGGCCAACCCCATGGCCATGGGTGGGCTCGTTGGCGCTGCCCAGCGGATTGTCCACCTGCAGGCGCAGCACGTCATTGTCCAGCGTGGCACGGATCTGCACCTCACCGCCGCCCGGGCGGCTGGCGATGCCATGCTTGATCGCATTCTCCACCAGCAGCTGCAGCGCCATCGCCGGCAGCTGTGCCTGCATGGCATCGGCATCAATGTGCTGGCTTACCTGCAGGCGCTGTTCGAAGTGGACTGCCTCGATGGCCAGGTAGTCGTCCACTACCACCAGTTCCTCGGCCAGGGTGACCTGCTCGCTACGGTTGTGTGCCAGCGCCTGGCGCAGCGTGCGCGACAGGCGGGTGACCATGTCGCGCGCACGCTCCGGGTCTTCCAGGATCAGCGCACGCAGGTTGTTCAGCGCATTGAACATGAAATGCGGGTTGAGCCGTGCACGCAGTGCATCGCGCTCCAGCGCGCTGCGCTCGGCTTCGGCTCGCAGCCGGGCCAGTTCACTGTGGCGCGCCCGGCGCAGACCGTGCAGGCCGGCCCATAGGCCGGTCCACATCAGCAGGAACAGCGCGGTGTTCATCCAGTACACCAGCAGCGAAGACCATCGGTAATCCGCGTGGCCACCGGGCAGCTGCACCCAGCCCAGTGCCAGCGCCGGCAGCAGCAACGCCGCCGTCATCGCCTGTGCGCCGCTGGCACCGGCCACCACACCGGCGGCCAATTTCAACACCAGGCTGCCCAGGCTCCCCTCCCACCAGCGCTGGCGCAGCGCCACCGCGCGCAGCATGCCGCTGCACAGCCACAGGCAGGCGGCCACGCTGACGGTGATCAACACGATGCCGCTGAACACCACGCCGCCGCCGATCCGCATCCCCGCCCACAGCCCGTACATCGCATAACCCGCCCATGCCAATGCATTGAGCGTCCAGAAACGGCGGGATGAGGTGGTGGCGTCCATGCGGGCTCTCGGCGAGGACAAGGGTCAGGGGTGCGCGGCGAGGAAACGCTGCACCTGCTCCTGCAGCCAGCGCGGATCATCCCACATCAGGAAGTGGAAACCCTGCGCGCTCATCGCGATCTGCACGCCCTGCAGTTTCGCGTACTGCGCCTGGAACACCGCGCGCGTGCTGTCCTCGGTGCCGCCCATCGGCTGGTAGCCGGCCCAGCTGCCCAGCACCAGTGTCGGTGCGGTGATCGAGGCGATGCTGTCGCGCAGGTCAGTGGTCATCACCGCATGCATGGCATCGGCGGTGGTTTGGCGGTCACTGCTTTCGCCCCAGCGGCCCAGTTCGGCCTGCCGCTGCGGATCGCGGGTCATGCCTGGCAGGCCCGCCTTCAACTGCGCCTGCCATTGCGCGGCATCAGCGGCCAGCATGCCCTTGCGCAGCTGGTCGGCCATCGGCCGCACGCTGCCTGCGGTGGCGTTCGGGTCACGCGCGGCCGGCAGGAACGGCAATGCATCGACCACCACCAGTGCGCTGACCGCCTTCGGCTCGGCCTGCGCCACCTGCAGCCCCAGCAGGCCGCCAAGACTGTGGCCGATCACCACCACCGGGCCCAGCTGTTGGTCGTGCAGGTAGGCCAGCAGCTGCCCGCGCATCGCCGTCAGGAATTCGGCCGGGCGCGGGTCGGCAGGCGCGGCGTCGGCAAAGCCCGGCAGCTGCACCAGGTGGCACTGCACGTCCTTCAGCGCCAGGCAGGTCTCGCGCCAGACCTCGGCGCTGCTGTTCAGGCCGGGGATCATCAGCAGCGGACGGCCCTTGCCGACCACCTCGATCTGCACCTTGCCGGTGCCGGTGGCGGCCGCCGCATGCGCCGAGCCGGAACCGAGCACGGCCATCGCCATGCCGATCATCGCCAGCCGGGCCAGGGCCTTCATTGCGTACCAGAGTGCCAGGAAGATCTTCATCGTCTGCTCCTTCATTGGGTGGGTGGTGCCGGGATGGGAGCAGCGTGGGCCTGGCGGAGGCACCCCGGTTGCGATTTCGGAGCAGCGGCCGCACGGCGGGGCGAACGGTCGCGGGCCGGGGACGGCGGGCTCTCACGCAATCTTCAAGAATCCATCTTGATGAAGAGATATACTGCTTCGCACCGACCACCGCCATCCGCGCCATGACCGCCATCAGCTTCGAGTTCTATCCGCCCAAGACCGACGAACAGCGCAGCCAGCTGGACCGTGCTGCGACCAAGCTGAAGGACTACGGCCCCGAGTACGTGTCCTGCACCTTCGGCGCCGGTGGCTCGACCCTGAGCTACACCTCCGAGACCGTGCGCCATCTCAACCAGCACCATGGCTTCGATGCCGCGCCGCACCTGTCATGCGTGGGCGGCACCCGCCAGGAGATCCGCGAGCTGCTCAAGCTGTACCGCGCCATCGGCTGCCGCCGCCTGGTCGCACTGCGTGGCGACCTGCCCTCGGGCATGGGCTTTCCCGGCGACATGCGCTATGCCGCCGAACTGATCGCCTTCATCCGCGCCGAACACGGCGATGCGTTCCACATCGAAGTGGGCGCGTATCCGGAGACGCATCCGCAGGCCTCCGATTCACTGGCTGACCTGAAGCACTTCAAGGCCAAGATCGATGCCGGTGCCGATGCCGCCATCACCCAGTATTTCTTCAATCCGGACGCGTACTTCCATTTCGTCGATGAAGTGCGGCGGCTGGGCGTGCAGGTGCCGATCACGCCGGGCATCATGCCGATCGCCAACTTCAGCCAGCTGCGCCGCTTCTCCGAACAGTGTGGTGCGGAGATTCCGCGCTGGATCAGTCGCAAGATGCAGGCCTATGGCGATGATGCGGAGTCGGTGCGTGCCTTCGGCACGGAAGTGGTGGCCCGGCTGTGCCAGCGCCTGATCGAAGGCGGCGCGCCCGGCCTGCACTTCTACACGCTGAACCTGGCCAAGCCGACCACCTCGGTGCTGAGGCTGCTGCAGGGCTGAAAGCACGCCGCGCGAGCATGATCGGCGTTACCCTGCGGGCATGATCCGGCTTTCCTTCCTGCTGTTGCTGCTGCCGCTGTGCGTGCTGTCGAGCGTCGCCCACGCACAGTCCACGCGCCTGAACCGCTGCACCGATGCGCAGGGCCAAAGCGTGTATACCGACCGACCCTGCGACAGTGTGGGTGCGCGGTCGCGGGTGCCACCGCCTGCGCCCAGCGGCAACATCCTGCAGCGCGATACCCTGGGGGCACGCTGCCCGCGGCGGCTGAGTGAACTGGTGGACGCATTGCGCAATGGCATCGTCAGCAATGATGTGAACCGGCTGTCCTCGCTGTACCTGTGGGGCGCGGTCTCCGATGCGGGCGCGCAGCGAATCCTCGGTCAACTGGAATCGCTGGTGCGGCGGCCGCTGGTGGACGTCGTGCCGGTGTATCCAGGACAGGGCCAGGACGCAGTGACTGACGAGGGCCAGGGCCCTGCTGCGCAGGGATCCGCCCCTGAGCCGACGGCTGTTCGCCATCCGGTCGGCCTGCGCCTGGAGCAGACCCTGCCAGGCAGCGTGGCGCGTGCCTCGACGGTGGTGGGATTACGGCGGCAGTACGGGTGTTTCTGGATCACGTTGTGATCGCGGGCATCCATCCACGCATGGCGTGGATCTACTGCTTCCATTCCACAGGGTAGCGCCGGGCGATGCCCGGCGACCGACGCGGCTTTACGCCAGCCACAGCCCGCGAATGGCGGCGATGCCCTGGCCGCCATGGCGGCGCGCTTCGGCAATGTGACTGCGGCCCATGCCGCCCAGCGCATAGATGGGCAGTGACACCTGCGCGCGCACCGCGGCGAAGGCATCCCAACCCAGCGGCACGGCATCTGGATGGCTGGGCGTGGCCTGCACCGGGCCCAGCACGGCGAAGTCGCAGCCCAACTGCTGTGCCGCCTGCAGTTGCTGCAGGTCGTGGCAGGATGCAGCCACCAGCTGGCCTTGGGCTAGCGGGCGCTGCGACAGCTGCAGCAGCTGTTCGCTGCCCAGGTGCACGCCCACGCCCAACGCACGCGCCAGTTCGATATCGCGGTTGAGCAACCATTGCACGCCGCTGCGGCGATGCGCACGCACGACCTGCTCGACCATCGCCTGCCGCTGCGGATGGGCCGTCGGCAACCGCAGTTGGATGCGCTGCTGGCCCGCAGCCACCACGCGCTGCAGCTGTTCATGCCACTGCTGCACGCCGCCCTCATCATCGGCCGGCGCCGGGGTGATCAGGTAGCTGTCGGGCTGGCGCAGGGCGGCCACCACCGGCAGGTCTGCCGGCGGCATTGAATAGCGGCCCAGCTTGTCCGGCGCCACCCAGGTGATCGCCTGGCCCTCCCGCCCACGCGGTGTCCCTTTCCAGCTGCGCACGTGGCGCACCTCCAGGGTCAGGTGCTTGTCCGGATAGCGCTGCGGCACATCCATCAGCCACTCGCCGACATCGGCCTCGATGCCCAGTTCCTCGCGCAGCTCGCGCACCAGCGCCTGTTCGGAGGTCTCGCCGGATTCGCGTTTGCCGCCGGGAAACTCCCACAGGCCGGCCATGTCGCGGTTCTCGGTACGGCGGTTGAGCAGCACGCGGCCACGGGCGTCGGTGATGACGGCGGCCACGACATGGATCGATCGGGTGGGGGAAGGCATGGGGGGAAGCATGCCCAGAACAGGGCGGCCGGCGCAATCACGGATCCGCTGCAACTCCCCTGCCACAAACGAAAAGCCCCGCTTTCGCGGGGCTCTTCGGCATCAGCTCAGCTGGCCGTGGCAGTGCTTGTACTTCTTGCCACTGCCGCACGGGCACGGATCGTTGCGGCCGATCTTCGGCTCGTCGCGCTGCATCTGCGCCACGCCCTGCTGGGCAGCCTGCACCTGCGCGGCTTCCTCGTCGGCGCTGTAGCCGCCCACGTCCTGGTGCTGGAACTGCGACTGGCTCAGGCGGGCTTCGGCCTGCTGGCGCTCGGCCGCTTCCAGCGCCTGCACTTCCTCGTCGCTGCGGATGCGCACGCGCGACAGCAGGGTCACCACTTCGCGCTTGACGTTTTCCAGCATGTCCGAGAACAGCTCGAAGGCTTCCTTCTTGTATTCCTGCTTGGGCTGCTTCTGCGCGTAACCACGCAGGTAGATGCCCTGGCGCAGGTAATCCATGCGCGCCAAGTGCTCCTTCCAGCTCTGGTCCAGCACGGTCAGCATCACGTGCTTCTCCAGCGCGCGCATGGTTTCTTCGCCCACGCCGGCTTCCTTCTCGGCAAAGTGCTGATTCACTCGTTCCTGCACCTTGGTGGCAATCGCTTCGGCGTCCAGCTCCTCGTGTTCCTTGACCAGGTCGGTCAGCGACATCTGCAGGCCGAAGTCCGACTCGAGGGTCGCTTCCAGGCCTCGCAGGTCCCACTGCTCGTCGATCGAGTTCGGCGGCACGAAGCGGGCCACCACGTCGAAGATCACGTCGTCGCGGATGCCGTCGACGTTGTCCTTCACCGATTCGGCGTCCAGCAGCTCGTCGCGCTGGGCGTAGATCACCTTGCGCTGGTCGTTGTTGACATCGTCGAAGTCCAGCAGGTTCTTGCGGATGTCGAAGTTGTGGGCCTCGACCTTGCGCTGCGCCTTCTCGATCTGGCGGCTGACCAGGCGGTCTTCGATGACGTCGTCTTCCTTCATGCCCATCATGCGCATGGCCTTCTGCACCCAGTCGGAGGCGAAGATACGCATCAGGTTGTCTTCCAGCGACAGGTAGAAGCGGGACGAACCCGGGTCACCCTGGCGGCCCGAACGGCCACGCAACTGGTTGTCGATACGGCGCGACTCATGGCGCTCGGTGCCGACGATGTGCAGGCCGCCCGCCGCCTTCACTGCCTCGTGGCGCTTCTGCCAGTCGGCCTTGACTGCGGCTTTCTGCTCGTCGGTCGCGTCCTCGCCCAGCGCGTGGAGCTCTGCTTCCAACGAACCGCCCAGCACGATGTCGGTACCACGGCCGGCCATGTTGGTGGCGATGGTCACCGCGCCCGGACGGCCGGCGTTGGCGACGATGGTCGCTTCGCGGTCGTGCTGCTTGGCATTGAGCACTTCGTGCTTCACGCCGGCCTTGCTCAGGTGCTCGGACAGCATTTCGGAAGTTTCAATCGAGGTGGTACCGACCAGCACCGGCTGGCCGCGCTTGGCGCATTCTTCGATGTCGGCCAGCACCGCATTGAACTTGCCCTTGCGGTTGAGGAACACCTGGTCCGGGCTGTCCTTGCGGATGGTCGGGCGGTTGGTCGGGATCACCACCACTTCCAGGCCGTAGATGCTCTGGAACTCGAAGGCTTCGGTATCGGCCGTGCCGGTCATGCCGGACAGCTTCTTGTACATGCGGAACAGGTTCTGGAAGGTGATGCTCGCCAGCGTCTGGTTCTCGCGCTGGACCGGCACGCCTTCCTTCGCTTCCACCGCCTGGTGCAGGCCATCGGACCAGCGGCGGCCGGCCAGGGTACGACCGGTGAACTCGTCGACGATGACCACTTCGCCGTCGCGCACGATGTAGTCCACGTCACGCTGGTAGATCGCGTGCGCGCGCAGGGCGGCGTTGAGATGGTGGACCACGGTCAGGTTCTGCGCCGCGTACAGGCCTTCGGTTTCGCCGTTGAGGATGCCGGCTTCCACCAACAGCTGCTCGGCGTGCTCCATGCCCGCTTCGGACAGGTGCACCTGCTTGCCCTTCTCATCGACCCAGAAATCACCTTCGCCGTCCTCGCTCTCCTGCTTGACCAGGTGCGGCACGACGCGGTTGACACGGATATACAGCTCCGGGGAATCGTCGGCCGGGCCCGAGATGATCAGCGGGGTACGCGCTTCGTCGATCAGGATGGAGTCGACTTCGTCGACGATGGCGTAGTGCAGGCCGCGCTGGTAGCGGTCGGCCTTGGACAGCGCCATGTTGTCGCGCAGGTAGTCGAAACCGAATTCGTTGTTGGTGCCGTAGGTGATATCCGCAGCGTAGGCTTCGCGCTTGTCGCTGTGCGGCATGCCCGGATACACCACGCCCACGCTCAGGCCCAGCCAGTTGTACAGCTTGCCCATCTGCGCGGCGTCGCGGCGGGCCAGGTAGTCGTTCACGGTGACCACGTGCACGCCCTTGCCTTCCAGCGCGTTGAGGTACACCGGCAGGGTCGCCACCAGGGTCTTGCCTTCACCGGTACGCATTTCTGCGATCTTGCCCAGGTGAAGCACCATGCCGCCGATCAGCTGCACATCGTAATGGCGCATGCCCAGCACGCGGCGGCCGGCTTCGCGGCACACCGCGAAGGCTTCCGGCAGCACCTTGTCCAGGGCTTCACCATCGGCGATGCGCTGCTTGAACTCCGGCGTCTTGGCCTGAAGCTGCTCGTCGGAAAGCTTCTCGATCTCCGGCTCCAGCGCATTGATCTTGGCGACGATGCGGTTGAGCTGGCGCAGCTGTCGTTCGTTACGACTGCCAAATACGCGGGTAAGCAGGCTGTTGATCATTGAAGGAACCGGGTTGGATGGACACGACGCCCGGCCTCCCCCTTGGGATCCGTCCGCCGCAAACGAAACAGGGCGCCTGGCGCCCTGTCGATGGCAACACCCATTGTAGCTTGGGACGGGCGGCTGAGGTTTCAACCCCGAGGGGTAGTGCCGGCTGCTGGCCGGCAACCTCATGATCTTCGGCAGCGTCGCGGATTGCCGGCCAGCGGCCGGCACTACCAGATCAACCGCATCGGGTCAGAGCCCTCCCGCGGCGCGGAAGGGATACGACCCGGGATCAGCCGCGGCTGACGCGGCCGACCGGCGTGTTGCCGCCGTCGCCGAGGAACTTGCGCGGGTTGACCACGTTGCCGTTCTCCCACACCTCGAAGTGCACGTGGGCGCCGGTCGAACGACCGGTGGAACCGGCCTTGGCCACTTCCTGACCGGCACGGACCAGGTCACCGGCCTTCACCACCAGGCGCGAATTGTGCGCGTAGCGGGTGACGTAGCCATTACCGTGGTCGACATCGACCACGTTGCCGTAGCCGCCCTTCACGCCGGCGAAGCTGACCACGCCTTCGGCCACGGCCATCACCGGGTCACCGACCTTGGCGTGGAAGTCCATGCCCTTGTGGGTGGCGGCACCGCGGCCGAACGGGTCGGCACGGGTGCCGAAGCCGGAGGTCACGTAGCTGTTGCGGATCGGCATGCGCGACGGCACGGCGTTCTGCTGCAGCTGGTGGTCGAACATCAGCGATTCCATCACCGACAACTGGCGGCCTGAAGCAGCGAAACGCTGCTCCAGCACCTGTAAGTCGGCGTTGACGTCCTTGACCGGGATGTCGCTGGTCGGGCCGCCGGCATCGCCGTCACCGAGGCCAGGCGTCTCGTTGAAGTCGAACTCGCCGTCTTCCAGCTTGCCCATCTGGGTCAGCCGTTCGCCAAGGGCGTTCAGGCGGGTAGCCTGCGCCTGCAGCTCGCCGAGGCGTGCCGCCAGCGCGTTGACCTGGGTCTGCGCATCGCGCTTGACCTTGGCCAGCTCCGCATCCTGGCGCTCGACCTTGGCCTGCAGCCGGGAATCATTCAGCGCGCTGACGCCAATGCCGCCAGCAAGGCCGATAATGCAGCCTACCCCGAGCACGCTGCCCAGCAGGGCGCGGGGGCGGTCCTCGAAATAGAACCGCAAACGCGTGATCGGCGACGATTTGGCCTGTCCTTCACGCGTTTTGATTACGATCTTTTTGAATGCCATCAGTGAGTTTTCATGTCTGAGCCGAAATCCAGCGTTCGCCCCGCGTCGGCACCGAAACCGGCGCTGGATGCGGTAATGGCGGACAAAAGCGGGAACCCGCTGCGGCGTGCCCTGTGGCTCGACGCGCTGGACCGACAGTTGCGCCCCCAGTTGCCGCCCCCTCTGCGCAGCCGCTGCCGGCTGGCCAATGTGGACGGGGAACACCTCGTTTTTCTCGTCGAATCCCCGGTCTGGCATGCCAAGTTGCGGCTTGCCGAAGCCCAGTTGCTCGACGCGGCCCGTTCCATCGGGCTGAAGGCCACCAAGGTGACCATCAAGACTGCGTCTCCCACTCCCACGCGCTCCCCAGCGCTCGACAACCGGAATGGACCCCACGCAGTTTCAGCCGCCACGCACAAAGGGCTACGCGACGCCTTGGCTTGCCTGCAGGACGTTCCTTCCAAACCGAAGAAACGAACATGATGGCAACGGAGCATCCGGCTCCGCTCCCCGTCGCGCGTGTCACCACGGCGTGAAACATTTCGGGGGCCGGGTCGCATCCTAGCGGCCATCCAAGGGCCTGTCGTTAGATTGTTGTTAAAACAGCGTTAAATTCAGGCTCCGGATCCAACAGGTTCACAAAACCGTGACCTCGAACCGGCCTTGATGCCTTTTCAAGCGCACTGAATGCGTCGTCTTCGCCGGAAACAACAACGCCGCCTTGGGTGGCGGCGTTTTTATCTTTAAATTCAACGGCCTACGGAATCAGGCATAGGCCGGAGTGGCGTATTCGACCGGACCCGGGGTGGCAGGCGAGTCAAAGCTGACCCATTCCCAGGCAGTGGCGTCGGCCATCAGCGCCCGCACCAGCTTGTTGTTGAGCGCGTGGCCGGATTTGAAGCCCTCGTAAGCGCCCAGCACCTGGCCACCGGCCAGGTAGAGGTCGCCGATCGCATCGAGGATCTTGTGGCGCACGAATTCGTCGGCGTAGCGCAGGCCGTCTTCGTTGAGCACGCGGAACTCGTCCAGCACGATGGCGTTGTCCATCGAACCGCCCAGGCCCAGGTTGCGCTCGCGCATGTATTCCAGGTCGCGCATGAAACCGAAGGTGCGCGCGCGGGAGATTTCCTTGGTGTAGGCCAGCGTCGAGAACTCGATTTCCTGGCGCGACTGCTTGGCCGGGATCATCGGGTGGTCGAACTGGATGGTGAAGCCCAGCTTGTAACCCTCGTACGGGGTGAAGCGGGCCACCTTGTCGCCCTCGGTCACTTCCACGGTCTTCAGCACGCGGATGAAGCGCTTGGGCGCATCCTGTTCCACGATGCCTGCCGACTGCAGCAGGAACACGAACGGGCCGGCCGAACCGTCCATGATCGGCAGCTCGGCCGAGGACAGTTCGACGATGATGTTGTCCACGCCCAGGCCAGCCAGCGCCGACATCAGGTGTTCGACGGTCTGGATCTTGGCGTCGTTGCAGGTCAGGCCGGTGCACAGGGTCACTTCGGTGACCAGCTCGGCCTTGGCCGGCACTTCCACCACCGGGTCCAGGTCCACGCGGCGGAACACGATGCCATGGTTGACCGGTGCCGGGCGCAGGGTCATGTAGACCTTGTCGCCGCTGTGCAGGCCAACGCCGGTGGCGCGGATCGTGTTCTTGAGGGTGCGTTGCTGGATCATGGGGGATGGACCGGAAGTGACACATTAGATTAACACGCACGCTCCCCTACCCCGGCTGAAACGCCGGCAGGACGCGCGTGAAGCAGGGCGGCCGGGCCCATCCTGGCCCGGCGCCCGCGTTTTCAGGACATGGTGGCGCTACCCGGGGAGGACAACCCCGGGCCGCCCCGCTCAGTCCGCCTGGCGGCGCAGGAACGCCGGGATGTCCAGGTAGTCGTTCGGCAGTTCCGCCGCAGCCGGGGCCGAGGAGGACGGCGCCGACGGGGCCGAAGCGGCCGCGGTATCGCTGCTGGCGCGACGCAGGCCCAGGCCCATGCCGCCGACGGCCTTGGACACGGCGTCGCCACCGTTGTCGAAGTCGCCGAACTCCGGCTGGCCGGTCGTGGCATTGCGGACCAGCTTGATCGGCGCACGCTCGCCCGGACGCTGGGTCTTGCTGGCCGAAACACGGTTCAGGCCGGTAGCGACCACGGTCACGCGCACTTCGTCCTGCATGTCCGGATCCAGCACGGTACCGACCACCACGGTGGCGTCTTCGGAAGCGAAGCCATCGATGGTGCGGCCGATCTCGTCGAACTCGGCCATGGTGAAGTCGGCGCCGGCGGTGATGTTGACCAGGATGCCGTTGGCACCGGCCAGGTTCACATCGTCCAGCAGCGGGTTCTGGATGGCGGCTTCGGCGGCGGCCTGGGCGCGGTCATCGCCACGGGCGGTGCCGGTGCCCATCATCGCCAGGCCCATTTCGGACATGACGGTACGCACGTCGGCGAAGTCGACGTTGATCAGGCCCGGACGCACGATCAGGTCGGCGATGCCCTGCACGGCGCCCTGCAGCACGTCGTTGGCGGCGCGGAAGGCCTGGATCATGGTCGCGTTGCGACCCAGCACGGTGATCAGCTTCTCGTTCGGGATGGTGATCAGCGAGTCGCAGTGCTGGCTCAGTTCCTCGATGCCCTTCAGCGCCACCTGCATGCGGCGACGGCCTTCGAACGGGAACGGCTTGGTGACCACGGCCACGGTCAGGATGCCCATTTCCTTGGCCAGCTGTGCCACCACCGGCGCAGCGCCGGTGCCGGTGCCGCCGCCCATGCCGGCGGTGATGAACACCATGTCCGCGCCCTGCAGCGCGTCCATGATGCGCTCACGGTCTTCCAGCGCGGCCTGGCGGCCGACTTCCGGGTTCGCGCCTGCGCCCAGGCCCTTGGTCACGTTGGTACCCAGCTGCAGCTGCAGCTTGGCACCACAATTCTTGATGGCCTGCGAGTCGGTGTTGGCGGTGATGAATTCCACGCCGTCCACCGCCGAGTTGACCATGTGCGCCACGGCATTGCCGCCGCCGCCGCCCACGCCAACCACCTTGATCACCGCATTGGGTGCCATCTTTTCGATCAGTTCAAAATGCGCCATGTCCGTGTCCTCGTTGTATCCGCTTGTCGGTGGCATGGACGGTCGGGCCTCCTGCCTTCGCGTGTCATGTTGCCGTTGCGGCTGTGTGGGTTGTGTATTGCGTTGTTGCGTTGTTGCGTTGTGATGCGGGTACTGCGGGTGTTGCGCCGGGCCGGGCCCGGAGTTGCGGGTTCCGCGTCAGAACTCGCCGCGGAACCAGGTCTTGAGTTTCTTGAACATGCTTCCAGCGCGCCCGGTCGGCAGCGATGGCCGGCGCGGGTGCTCGATCTGGCTGCCCATCAGCAGCAGGCCCACGCCGGTGGCGTGCACCGGGTTGCCCACCACTTCGCCCAGGCCGGTGACGTGCTGCGGGATGCCCACGCGCACCGGCATCTGCAGCATTTCCTCGGCCAGTTCGACCACGCCCTCCATCTTCGAGGCGCCACCGGTCAGCACCATGCCGGCGCGCACCAGTTCCTCGAAGCCGGAGCGGCGCAGTTCGGCCTGCACCATCTCGAAGATCTCCTCGTAGCGGCCCTGCACCGCCTGCGCCAGCGAATGGCGCGGCATGCGGCGCGGTGGACGGTCGCCCACCGACGGCACCTGGATGCTTTCCTCGGCGGTGGCCAGCTGGGCCAGGGCGCAGGCGTAGCGCACCTTGATCTGCTCGGCTTCCGGGGTGGGCGTGCGCAGCATGTGCGCGATATCGTTGGTGACGTGGTCGCCGGCGATCGGCAGCGAGGCCGTGTGGCAGATCGCACCCTGCACGAACACCGCGATGTCGGTGGTGCCGGCGCCCATGTCGACCAGCACCACGCCCAGCTCGCGTTCGTCAGCGGTCAGCACCGCCACGCTGGAGGCCAGCGAGGACAGCACCAGGTCGTCTACCTGCAGGCCACAGCGCTGTACGCACTTGCTGATGTTGGCTGCGGCCGACTGCGCGCACACCACCAGGTGCGCATGCACCTCCAGGCGCACGCCGGTCATGCCGACCGGGTTGCGGATGCCTTCCTGCGAATCGTCCAGCACGTACTCGCGCGGGATCGCGTGCAGGATCTTCTGGTCGGCCGGAATCGCCACCGCCTTGGCCGCATCGAGCACGCGATCCAGGTCGCCCCAGGTCACTTCCCCGTCGCGGATCGGCACGATGCCGGGCGAGTTCTTGCACTGCACGTGGTTGCCGGAGATCGAGGCGTACACCGAGCGGATCTCGCAGCCGGCCATCAGCTCGGCTTCTTCCACCGCGCGCTGGATCGACTGCACGGTCGATTCGATGTCCACCACCACGCCGCGCTTCAACCCGCGCGATTCGTGCGAGCCGATGCCGATCACTTCGATCGGGTTGCCCGGCGAATACTCGCCCACCAGCGCCACCACCTTGGAGGTGCCGATGTCCAGGCCAACGATCAGCGATTTGTCACCCTTGCGATTCATGTCCTTTCCTGCGTCCTGCTGGCTGGGGTCGCCGGCGTTTTCGCCGGCGTGGCCGGGGTACCCCAGCTCAGCGTGAAACCATTGGTGTAGCGGAGGTCGGCGCGCTCGATCGGCGCGTCCTGGCGGTTGAGCTGTGGCAGTACCTTGACGAAGCGCTGCAGGCGCGAGCGCGCATCGTCACGGCCGACCACCACTTCGATGCCGTTGCTCAGCACCAGCGACCAGCTGCCGCGTGCATCCATCGTTACCCGGCGCACATCGACGCCGGCCGGTGCGAACAATGCACGCGAGTCGCTGTACAGCTTCATCACTTCTTCGGTCTGGCTGTCCGGGCCGTCCAGTTCGGGCAACGCCAGGTCGGCCAGCTTCTTCGGCGTGGGGAACAACTTGCCCTGCTCGGAAACCAGGCGGTCGTTGCCCCAGCGCGCGAACGGCTTGTGCTCGACCAGGGTCACTTCCAGCACGTCCGGCCACTGCTTGCGCACCCGCGCGCTTTCCACCCACGGCAGTTTTTCCAGTGCGTCCTGCGCGTCCTGCAGCTTGACCGCGAAGAAGCCGGCGCGCGCATACGGCAGCAGCACCTGCTGCAGCTGCTCGGCCGGTACCCGCTTGAACTCGCCATGCACGCGCAGCTTCGCCAGCGGCCAGCGCTCGGCGCCGACCCAGCCATTGACCACGGCCACCACCGGCAGTGCAACCACCGACAGCGCCAACAGCCAGACGAAGATGCGCAGCACCGCGTTCATGCGTGCGAAGCCTCCAGGGTCTGTTCCAGCACGCGCCACACCAGTTCCTCGAAACCGATGCCGGCCTGGCGGGCCGCCTTGGGTACCAGCGAATGGCTGGTCATGCCCGGCGCGGTGTTCACCTCCAGCAGGAAGAAACGGCCGCTGCTCCGGTCGCGCATCACGTCCACGCGGCCCCAGCCACGGCAGCCGGCCGCGCGGAACGCGGCCAGCGCGATGCGCCGGATTTCCGCTTCGTCGTCACCCTCCAGGCCCGGGCAGAGGTACTGGGTGTCCTCGGCGATGTACTTGGCGTTGTAGTCGTACCACTGGCCCTTGGGCACGATGCGGATCGACGGCAGGGCAACGTCGCCGAGGATGGCCACGGTCAGCTCATCGCCCACCACCATCTGCTCCATCAGCAGCTGGCCGTCGTAGCGCGCGGCCAGGGTCACGGCCTCGTCCAGGCCAGCCTCGTCGGTGACCCGGCTGATGCCCACGCTGGAGCCTTCGTTGGCCGGCTTGACCACCACCGGCAGGCCCAGCTCGGCCGCCAGTGCATGCACCGTGGACGCGTCGACCTTGCGGTACTGCGGCGTCGGCAGGCCCAGCGACAGCCACACCTGCTTGGTGCGGATCTTGTCCATGCTCAGCGCCGAACCCAGCACGTCCGAGCCGGTGTACGGCACGCCGAAGGCGTCCATCAGGCCCTGCACGATGCCGTCCTCACCGCCACCGTTGTGGCCATGGAGGATGTTGAACACGCGATCGATGCCACCGGCGGCCAGCGCCTTGGCCAACGCCGGGATGCCATCGACGGCGAACGCATTGACGCCGCGTGACTGCAGGGCTTCGAGCACGTTGCGGCCCGAGTCCAGCGACACCTCGCGTTCGCTGGAACTGCCACCGAGCAGCACGGCGACGCGGCCGAACTCGGCTGGGTCGGTCACGCGCAGCGGCGGGAAGGTCAGCGTGCTCACGCCTCGCCCTCCCCCTTGAAGCCTTCCACCGCGATGTGGGTGGCCACGGCGCCAATATCGCCCGCCCCCATCATCAGCAGCAGGTCACCGTCCTGCAGCACGTCCGGCAGCACGCTGGCCAGTTCGGCAGCCTTGCCCACCACCACCGGCTCGCTGCGACCGCGGGCGCGGATGGCGCGGGCCAGCGCATGCGAGTCGGCACCGGCAATCGGTTCCTCACCGGCCGGGTAGACCTCGCTCAGTACCAGTGCGTCGACGCTGGACAGCACCGCAGCGAACTTGTCGAACTGGTCACGGGTGCGGCTGTAGCGGTGCGGCTGGAAGGCCACCACCAGGCGCTTGTCAGCCCAGCCACCGCGGGCCGCGGCGAACACGGCCTCCAGCTCGCTCGGGTGATGGCCGTAGTCATCGATGATACGGACCTTGGCACCACTGGCGGTGGTCACTTCGCCCAGATCGTTGAAGCGACGGCCGATACCGGCGAAGCTTTCCAACGCACGCGCGATGGCATCCGGCGCCACGCCCAGCTGCCAGCCCACTGCGGCGGCGGCCAGCGCGTTGAGCACGTTGTGCCTGCCCGGCAGCGCCAGCACCACTTCCTGGCTGGTGCCCTGCGGCAAACGCAGGGTGAAGCGCATGCGCGGCCCTTCCTGCACCACGTTCTCGGCGCGCACGTCGGCCTGCGGGCTCATGCCGTAGCTCATCACGTGACGCGGGGTTTTGGCGGCCAGCGCGGCCACTTCCGGGTCATCGATGCACAGCACGGCCAGGCCATAGAACGGCAGGCGCTGCAGGAATTCGGCGAACGCCGCCTGCACGCGGGCAAAGTCGTTGCCGTAGTTTTCCAGATGGTCGGCATCGATGTTGGTGATGATCGACATCAGCGGGTTCAGGCGCAGGAAGCTGCCATCGCTTTCGTCGGCCTCGGCCACCAGCCACTGGCCTCCGCCCAGCTTGGCGTTGGCACCGGCCGCCAGCAGCTGGCCACCGATCACGAACGTAGGGTCCAGGCCACCTTCGCTCAGCACCGCAGCAGTCAGGCTGGTGGTGGTGGTCTTGCCATGGGTACCGGCCACGGCGATGCCGCGGCGGAAGCGCATCAGCTCGGCCAGCATCGCCGCACGCGGCATGATCGGAATGCGCTGGCTGCGCGCTTCCATCAGTTCCGGGTTGTCTTCGCGGATGGCGCTGGAGACCACCACGCAATCGGTGCCCAGCACGTTGGCCGCCGAGTGGCCGCGCATGATGCGCGCGCCCAGGCTGGCCAGCCGACGGGTTGCCACGTTGTCGGCGTTGTCCGAGCCGGACACCTCATAGCCCAGCGTCAGCATCACTTCGGCGATACCGCTCATGCCGGTGCCGCCGATGCCGACGAAATGCACGCGCGGGAACGCGCGCACCAGGTCGTTGGTGTCGTGCAGGCGACGGATCATGCGCGGCCTCGCGCAGGGCAGGCGCGGTGGCATGCCTTCTTCATACAGCTTCCTCAAGAATGATATCGGCGATGCGCTCGGCGGCATCGACCTTGGCCAGGGCACGCGCGGCTTGCGCCATCTGCATGCGGCGGGCGGGATTTTCGGACAGATCGCGCAGCAGTGCGGCAATGCCGTCGGCCAGCGTTCCGTCCTGCTTCAGCAAAACCGCAGCACCGCGCTCGACCAGATACTCCGCATTGCGGGTCTGGTGATCGTCGACGGCAGCGGGGAATGGCACCAGCACACTGCCGACACCGACCGCGCACAGCTCGGCCAGCGTCGAAGCGCCCGCGCGGCACACCACCAGGTCGGCCCAGGCGAAGGCCTCGGCCATGTCGGCGATGAACGGCGTGATGTCGGCCAGCACGCCGGCCTTTGCATACGCCTCCACCGCTTCGGCGTGCATTTTCTCGCCACTCTGGTGGCGCACCTGTACCGGAATGCCGGGGCGGAGTGCGGCGATCGCCTGCGGCACGCCGGTGTTCAGTGCACGCGCGCCCTGACTGCCGCCAACCACCAGCACGCGCAGCGGTCCGTGGCGGTCGGCGAAGCGCTGTTCCGGCGGTGCGGTGGCGGCGATCTCTGCGCGCACCGGATTGCCGACGAACTCCTCACGCTCGGCGAAGGTACCCGGGAAGCCGGTGAGGAGGCGGCGCGCATAGCGCGACAGGATGCGGTTGGTCATGCCGGGCGCGCGATTCTGTTCGTGCACCAGCAGCGGGAGGCCGTGCAGGCGGGTGGCCATGCCACCGGGGCCAGAGGCAAAGCCACCGAAGGCGACCACCGCACGCGGCTGGCGCTTGCGGATGATCATGCCGGCAGCGCGCAGCGCGCGCATCAGCCGCCACGGCGCGCCCAGCAGGGCCAGCTTGCCCTTGCCGCGCAGGCCGGTGATGGCCAGCGTGTCGATTGGAATGCCGTGCTGCGGCACCAGTCGCGTTTCCATCGCGCCGTCGGCGCCCATCCAGGTCACCGGCACGCCGCGCTCGCGCAGCACGCGGGCCACAGCCAGGCCGGGAAAGATGTGACCGCCGGTGCCACCGGCCAGGATCATCACCGGGCGCACGCTATCGGTGGCCGCGCTCATGACAGCCTCCCGAAGGTCGGTTCGATACGCGACTGAAGGCGGCTGGTGCCGCGCGCGGCGTTTGCTGGAGCTGGAGCTGCGGCCGTCGCCCCGGCGCTGATCGGCGCGCTGGCGGCCACCTGCACGGCTGGCTCGCCCACCGGCTCAGCAGCTGCGTCTTCGGCACCACCGATGCGCACGGCCTGGCGGCGCTCGGCACGCTTGAGTTCATAGGACACGCGCAGCAACAGGCCCATCGCAACGCAGGTCATCAGCACCGACGAACCGCCAGAGGAAATCAGCGGCAGAGTCAGTCCCTTGGTCGGCAGGATGCCCAGGTTCACGCCGATCGAGACGAAGGTCTGCATGCTGATCCACAGGCCGATGCCGAAGGCGATGTAGCCAGAGAAGTGGCGCTTCATTTCCACGCAGCGCATGCCCAGCCAGAAGGTCCGGCCGACCAGCAGCGCGTACAGGGCCACGATCACGCAGGTGCCCAGGAAGCCGAATTCCTCGGCGGTGACCGAGAAGATGAAGTCGGTATGCGCTTCGGGCAGGTAGTACAGCTTCTGCACCGAGTTGCCCAGGCCGACGCCGGTCCACTCGCCACGGCCCACCGCCATCAGCGCGTTGGACAGCTGGTAGCCGTCGCCCTGCTGGTCGGCCCAGGGGTCCAGGAAGGAGGTGATGCGGCGCATGCGGTACGGCTCGATGATCGCCAGGGCGCTCATGCCGACCAGGCCGATGATCACCGGCATCGACATGCGCGGCATGTTCACCCCGCCCAGTACCAGCATGCCGGCGGTGATCGCCAGCAGCAGGGTGGACGAGCCGAAGTCCGGCTGCAGCAGCAACAGCACCACCAGCGCACCGGCCACGCCCAGCGGCTTGAGCATCGCCGGCCAGGTCGCGTTGACCTCGTCGCGGAAGCGCACCAGGTAGCTGGACAGCCAGACGATGTAGAGCACTTTCACCGCCTCGACCGTCTGGAACTTGGAGATGCCCAGGTTGATCCAGCGGCGCGCACCGTTGACCGTGCTGCCCAGGCCGGGTGCGAACACCGCCAGCAGCAGCACGAAGCAGCCCAGCAGCAGCATCTGGTTGTACTGCTCGATGGACTTCAGCTCGGTACGGGCGGCAACCACCGCCAGCACGATACCCACCGCCAGGAAGATCAGGTGGCGGTTGAGGTAGTAGAACGGGCTGCTCATCAGCGCGATCGAGCTGGACGCCACCATCACCACGCCAATGCCGGTGAGCGCGATGATCGCGCCCAGCAGCCACTTGTCGTAGCTGCCTTCGATGGCTTCAAGGCGTGTTGCCTGGCGGGACAGGTCGTTCATCTCAGCGCACCTTCAACGTGGCCAGGCCGATCAGCACAAGCACGACGGAGATGATCCAGAAGCGCACGATCACGCGCGGCTCCGGCCAGCCCTTCAGTTCGAAATGGTGGTGGATCGGCGCCATGCGGAACACGCGCTTGCCGGTCAGCTTGAACGAGGCCACCTGGATCATCACCGACAGCGTCTCGATGACGAACACGCCGCCCATGATCACCAGCACCAGCTCCTGGCGGGTGATCACCGCGATGGTGCCCAGCACCGCCCCCAGCGCCAGCGCGCCGATGTCGCCCATGAACACCATGGCCGGATAGGTGTTGAACCACAGGAAGCCCAGGCCCGCGCCGGCGATGGCCGCGCAGATGATGACCAGTTCGCCGGCCCCCGGGATCTGCGGGATCTGCAGGTAGTTGGCGAACACTACGTTGCCCGAGGCGTAGGCGAACACGCCCAGCGCGCAGGCCACCAGCACGGTCGGCATGATCGCCAGCCCATCCAGGCCGTCGGTCAGGTTCACCGCATTGGAGAAGCCGACGATCCAGAAGTAGGCGATCGCCACGAAGCCGATGCCGGCCAGCGGCAGCGCCACCGACTTGAACATCGGGATGTAGAAGGTCAGCGCTGCCGGCACGTCGGCTGTATGGAACAGGAACAGGCCAGCAGCCAGGCCGAAGATCGACTGCAACAGGTATTTCCAGCGCGACTTCAGCCCGTTCGGGTCGCGGCGGACGATCTTGATCCAGTCGTCATACCAGCCGATGGCACCGAAGCACAGCATCACTGCCAGCACCAGCCACACGTAGCGGTTGCGCAGGTCGGCCCACATCAGCACCGACAGGGTGACGGTCAGCAGGATCAGCGAGCCACCCATGGTCGGCGTACCGGCCTTGGAGAAATGGGTCTGCGGACCGTCCTTGCGGATCGGCTGGCCGCCCTTGAACTGGGCAAGCTTGCGGATCATCGCCGGGCCGAGCCACAGCGACAGGAACAGGGCCGTCAGCGCGGCAAGGATGGCGCGGAACGTCTGGTAGTTGAACAGCCCGAACAGGCTCTCCAACTGCTGCAACCATCGAGCCAGTTCATACAACATGCGGGGATTCCTCTCCTTGCGCCAGCAGCGCTTTGACAATCGTGTCCATGGCGCTGCCACGGGAACCCTTGACCAGGCAGCGCACGCCGGCGTGCAGCTCGTCCTTCAGCGCCTTCGACAGCGCGTCATGGGTGGCGAAATGACGGCCGCCTTCGCCGAAAGCGGTAGCGGCAGCGGCGCTGAGCGGGCCCAGCGCATACAGGCGCTTGAGGCCGGCCGATCGCGCGCGCAGCCCGGCCTGCGCGTGCAGCGCTCCGGCGTCCGGACCCAGCTCACGCATGTCGCCCAGCACCAGCCAGCCCTCTTCCGGCGCGGCGGCCAGGGCGTCGATGGCCGCGGCCAGCGAACCGGGATTGGCGTTGTAGCTGTCGTCCACCAGCACCGCGCCATTGCGCAGCAGATGGGCAATCTGGCGGCCCGGTACCGGCTGCGCCTCGGCCAGGCCAGCCGCGATCAGCGACAGATCGACACCGGCGGACAGCGCCAGGCTGGCGGCAGCCAGCGCATTGCTGACGTTGTGGCGACCCGGCAGGCCGAGCACCACGCGAGCCTCGCCGGCCGGCGAGACCAGGGTGAACTGGCTGCCCTGCGCACCTGCGCGGATGTCGCGCGCGGTCACATCAGCAGTATGTTCCAGGCCGTAGCGCAGCACGCGGCAGCGTGCCGGGGTACCGACGAAATGCTGTTCGAACCAGCGGCCGTAGGCATCGTCGGCGTTGATCACCGCCACGCCATCGGCAGGCAGTGCGGCATAGATTGCGCCCTTGGTCACGGCCACGCCAAGCAGGCTGCCCATGCGTTCCAGGTGTGCCGGGGCGATGTTGTTGACCAGGGCATAGCGCGGGCGGGCGATTTCGGTCAGGTAGGCGATATCACCCGGCTTGCCGGCGCCCATCTCGTAGACGGCGTAGTCGGCATCTTCCGGCGCATCGATCACCGCCAGCGGCAGGCCGATCTCGTTGTTGCGGTTGCCCGGGTTGGCGTAGACCACCTTGTGGGCGTGCTGGGCCACCTGCTGAAGGATCGACAGCAGCAGGCTCTTCACGCTGGTCTTGCCGTTGCTGCCGGTGATCGCGAACACCTCGGTGCCCCGGTCACGCTGCATGCCGGTGGCGATCTTCGCCAGTGCAAGCTCGCTGTCGGCCACCAGCACCTGCGGCAGCTCGACCGGCAGCAGGCGCTCGACCAGCAGCGCGCTGGCACCGCGCACCTGTGCGTCGGCGGCAAAGTCATGGCCGTCGAAGCGCTCGCCGCGCAGCGCCACATACAGGCTGCCCGGACCGAGGCTGCGGGTGTCATTGCTGACCGCGTCGATGGCCACGTCGTCGCCGTGGATCTCACCGCCGGCCCAGTGGGCGATCAGCGAAAGCAGAGTGCGCTTCACGCGGCACCCTCCCCGGCCTGCGCCTCTAGTACACCGGCCTTGGCCGCCAGTGCAGCGGCAGCCACCTCGGTGTCGTCGAAGTCATGGCGCACACCGTTCACTTCCTGGTACGGCTCGTGGCCCTTGCCAGCAATCAGGATGATGTCGCCGGCACCGGCACGCTTCACCGCCAGGCCGATCGCACGCGCGCGACTGCGCTGCACGGTCACGGCATCGGCATTCTGGAAGCCGGCCAGGATGTCGGCGACGATCACGTCACCGTCTTCGCCACGCGGATTGTCGTCGGTGACGATGACCTGGTTGGCCAGGCGCTCGGCGATCGCGGCCATCTGCGGACGCTTGCCGGTGTCACGCTCGCCGCCGCAGCCGAACACGCAGAACAGCGTACCCTGCAGGTGACCATGCAGGCTGCCAAGCGCTTGTTCCAGCGCGTCCGGGGTATGTGCATAGTCGACCACCACGGTCGGCAGGCCATTCTCGCCGCCGAGGCGGTTCATGCGGCCGCGGATCGGCTGCAGCGCCGACAGCACTTCAGCGATGCGCGGCAGCGGCTGGCCCTGTGCATGCAGGGTACCGGCCACGGCCAGCAGGTTGTCCACGTTGAAGCGGCCCAGCAGCGGCGACTGCACCGCGGCACGTTGGCCGTCGATGACCAGTTCAAACGCAATGCCACGACCATCCAGCTGCAACGCTTCGGCGCGCACGCTGGCATCGCTGGCACCACGCGAACTCAGGCCGATCGGCTGCACGCCCACCGGCAGGCCGGCGAACAGCTGGCGACCGAAGGCGTCGTCCAGATTGATCACCGCTGCCTTCAGGCCCGGGCGATGGAACAGCCGCGCCTTGGCCGCGCCGTAGCTGGCCATGTCGCCGTGGTAATCCAGGTGATCGCGGGTGAGGTTGGTGAACACCGCCACGTCGTAGTGCACGGCATCGACGCGACCCTGGTCCAGCGCGTGCGAGCTGACCTCCATCGCCACCGCGCGCGCACCGGCGTCGCGCAGCTGTGCCAGCAGCGCATGCATCTGCAGCACCAGCGGCGTGGTGAAACCGGTCGGCTCGACCGCACCATAAAGTCCGGCGCCCAACGTGCCGATACTGCCACTGGGCGTTCCGAGCAGGTGCCAGGCCTGGGCCAGCAGCTGCACGGTGGAAGTCTTGCCGTTGGTGCCGGTCACGCCCACCATCGCCATCGCCCGCGACGGCGCGCCATGGAACTGGTCGGCCATCGCACCCATGCGTGCGCGCAGGCCCGGCACGGCGATCGCATCGGCTGGCGCCGGCAGTTCGGCCGGTGCCGGGGGCTCGAACAGGATGGCGCTGGCACCGGCCGCGCGGGCCTGCTCGACAAAGTTCAGGCCATGCGCGCCGAAACCGGCGATGGCGACGAAGGCATTGCCGGGACGCACGGCGCGGCTGTCCAGCGCCAGCCCGGTCAGAACGGGATCATGGCCCGCCAGGGCCACGTCCGGAAGCAACTGCGAAAGCAACATCGAAGGACTCATTGCGTGCCTCCCGTAACGGGAGGCGTCTGGGCGTGCGCGCTCGGCAGCGCAGCATCGAATTCAGCGGCGGCATCCACCGGCAGCGCGGTCTCGGCCGGCGGTGCGGGCAGGATCGAGGCCGAGTGGCCGACCTTGCCGGACTGCTGTGCGGCCAGCCACGACTGCAGGTCATCCAGCGGCACGTCCATCAGGCGCAGTGTGCCCTCCATCACGTTGTGATAGACCGGCGCCGACACCAGGCCGCCGTAGAACTTGCCGGCCTGCGGATCGTTGATGACGATGACGGTGGCGAAGCGCGGGTTGGTGGCCGGCACCACACCGGCAAACAGCGCGTTGTAATGGCCACGCTCGTAACCACCCGGGCCGGTCTTGCGCGCGGTACCGGTCTTGCCGGCTACGCGGTAACCCAGCACTGCTGCCTGCTTGGCGCCGCCCTGGGTGACCACCGTTTCCATCATCGCCACCACCTGCCTGGCGACGCTCTCGTCGATGATCTGATGCGCTTCGTTGCGCTGGCCCTTGACGAAGGTCGGCGCGATCAACTTGCCGCCATTGGCCAGCGCCGAGTAGGCGGTGGCGATCTGCAGCGGCGTCACGTTCAGGCCGTAGCCGTAGGACATGGTGGTCTTGGTGGCACCGTCCCAGTTGGCCGGGCGCCGCACCACGCCACCGGATTCACCCGGGAACCCGCTGTGCGGCACCGAGCCGTAGCCGAAACGGCGCACGCCGTCATAGAACACCTGGTCCGGCATCTTTGCCGCGACCTTGGCCGCGCCGATGTTGGAACTGCGGGTGATCACGCCGGTCACGTTCAGCACGCCGTTGTTGCGCGGCACGTCGCGGATGGTGAAGCGGGCCACCTGCATGTAACCCGGGTTGGTATCGATGATGGTGTCCTTGGTCACCGCACCGGCCTGCAGCGCCGTGGCAATCGTCAACGGCTTCATCGTCGAACCCGGCTCGACCAGGTCGGTCACCGCACGGTTGCGGCGCGCATCGGGCAGCGCGCCGGTCAGCGAATTCGGGTTGTAGGTGGGCAGGTTGACCATGGCCAGGATCTCGCCGGTGTTCACGTCCATGATCACCATCGAACCGCCGGCCGCCTTGTTGGCCACCAGCGCGTTGCGCAGTTCCTTGAACGCCAGGTACTGGATGCGGCGGTCGATGCTGAGCGTCAGGTCCTTGCCCGGTTCGGCGGCGCGCAGCAGATCGCTTTCGACGGTCTCGCCCTTGCGGTTGCGGATCACCCGCTTGGCACCGGCCTTGCCGCGCAGCCATTCGTCGAACGCCAGCTCCAGGCCTTCCTGGCCGCGGTCGTCGATGTTGGTGAAGCCCAGCACGTGCGCCATCGCCTCACCCTGCGGGTAGAAGCGGCGGAACTCGCGCTGCGCCGCCACGCCCGGAATCTTCAGCGCGACCACCTTCTCTGCCTCGTCCGGATTGATCCGGCGGCGCAGGTACATGAATTCCTTGTCCGACTTCTGCGACAGGCGGCTGCTCAGCTCATCCACCGACATGCCGACCGCCTGGGCCAGCTCGGGGATGCGCTCGGGCGAACGCAGCAGGTCCTGCGGGTTGACCCAGATCGAGGCGACCGGGGTGGACACCGCCAGCGGCTCGCCGTTGCGGTCGGTGATCATGCCGCGCGAGGTCTTGATCGGCAGCTCGCGCAGGTAGCGGGCCTCGCCCTGGCGCTGGTAGAAGTCGCTGTTGATGATCTGCACGTACGCCGCGCGACCGACCAGCGACACCGAGCACAGGCCGAGCGCCAGCGCGACCCAGCGCAGGCGCTGGCGCAGGTTGAAGGCGTTGCGCGGGCGGTTGCGGCCGGTCTTGCTCATGGCCGCACCACCACGATGTCAGCGGCCTCGGGGAACTTCATGCCCAGCTTCTCGCGGGCGATGCGATCAACACGGTTGGCTTCGGCCAGGGTGGCCTGTTCCAGCTGCAGGCGGCCGAACTCCAGGTTGATGTCATCGCGCTTGCGCTCGGCGCGCGACAGTTCGATGAACGTTTGCCGGTGACGATGACGCACGAACACGACGCCGATCGCCGAGGCCACGGTGGAAGCCAGCAGGATGATCAGCAGCAACCGGCTCATGCGTCGGCCTCCCGCTTCTGGGCCACGCGCAGCACGGCGCTGCGGGCACGCGGGTTGGCGGCCAGCTCTTCGTCGGTGGCCTTGATGGCACCGCCGATCAGGTCCAGCGTCGGCACGAACGCGACCGCCTCGGGCAGGCGGCGGTTGGCCGGCGGCGCTTTGGCCAGGCCGTTCATGTACTGCTTGACGATGCGGTCTTCCAGCGAATGAAAGCTGATCACCGCCAAGCGACCGCCGGGCTTGAGCCGTTCCACCGCCGCATCGAGCCCGGCTTCGAGATCGGCCAGCTCGCGGTTGGTGTGAATGCGGATGGCCTGGAAGCTGCGCGTGGCCGGGTGGATCTTGTCTTTCCCACGCGGCATCACCGAGGCGATCAGCTCGGCCAGTTCGGCGGTGCGGGAGAAGGGCTGCTTCTCACGGCGGGCCACGATGGCACGGGCGATGCGGCGGCTCTGGCGCTCTTCGCCGTAGGTCCACAGCACATCGGCGATCTCGCGCTCTTCCACGCGGTTGATCCACTGCGCGGCGCTTTCACCGCTGTCCGGATCCATGCGCATGTCCAGCGGGCCGTCCTTGCCGAAGCTGAAGCCACGTTCGGCCACGTCCAGCTGCGGCGACGACACGCCGAGGTCGAACAGCACGCCGTCCAGGCCTTCGGCCGTCGCATCCCACTGCAGCAGCTGGGCGAAGCTGCCACGGAAGATGGACACGCGCGGGTCCGGCGCGAAATCGCGCTCGGCAACGGCGATGGCTTCCGGATCCTTGTCCATGACCAGCAGGCGCCCCTCGGGACCGAGCTGGGTGAGCACGCCACGTGCATGACCGCCACGACCGAACGTGCCATCCAGATAACGTCCGTTTTCGATCACCCTCAGGCCTTCAAGGACCTGGGTGTACAGGACCGGCAGGTGCACCGCCGGCGACTGCGACACCGGAAGGTGACCGGTCTGCGCTTCTGGGCGCATCCGGGCACCCCGGCTCACAACTTCAGGTCGAGCAACCCATCACCCAGATCCTCGTCAGACAACGTCTGCTGGATCAGGGCCCGATGCGCCTGCTCGCTCCACAATTCGAACTTGTCGCCCATACCGAGCAATACCGCCTTCTTTTCAATGCCCACCGCACCGCGGTGGCTGGCGGGGATGCTGATGCGACCGTTGCCGTCCAGTTCCAGATGGGCGGCCGAGCCGACCAGCTTCTGCTGCAACAGGCGCACGACGCGCTGGGTGTTGGGCTTGGACATGACGTCGTCGCGGACCCGCTCCCATTCCGACTCTGCATACAGCCACAGGCAGCCGGCTTCGAACGGGTTGTAGGTCAGCACGAGACGGTTGTTGCTGGCGCGCGCGACGAGGTCGCGGTAAGCGGTGGGAACCGCCATGCGCCCTTTATCGTCAACTGTGATGGCCGTCTCGCCCTGGAACACGACGCGTGCACCTATCCTTCGCCCGGTGAAACATTGAACCACGAAAACCCACAAAACACCCGGATTTCCCTCTGATGCCCACCTTAGCAGCGGCCGAAGGGTTGTCAACAACTTTTCAGCGGGGAAATCGCCAGCCGCATCAATGGCTTGCAACAACCTTTAGAGAATTGTTCAAGGCTTATCCACAAGTTGCTGATCCGTCTCAATTTTTGAGATTGAACGGAAGTTCAGGGCTGTGGACAGCGCGTGAAACACCTGCTGCGCATTCATCCGCAAGCGCCCGGAAACGCCGCCGGACTGCGCAAACCATGCACAATGAACCCATGTGCCTGCTCGCTCTTGGCTGGATGCACCACCCGCGCTGGCGGCTGGTGATGACCGGCAACCGTGATGAGTTCCACGCCCGCCCCACCGCGGCGCTGGCCCCCTGGCAGGATGAGACCTCCGTCATCGGGGGACGCGACCTGCGCTCCGGCGGTGGCTGGGCCGGCGTCGGCGCCTCGGGCCGGATGGCGGTGGTCACCAACGTCCGCGACCCGCTGGCGGCCCAGAGCGGTCCGTCGCGCGGGACACTGGTGGCCGACTTCCTGCGCGGCCGCGACCCGGCGGCCGTGCATATTGATCGCCTGGCGACCGTGGCTGGCGCCTACGCCCCGTTCAATCTGTTGCTGGCCGATAGCAACAGCCTGGAGTACCTGGGCAACCATCCCGCCGAACGGCAGACGCTTGGCCCGGGCGTGCATGGCATGTCCAACGGCGCGCTGGACGCACCCTGGCCGAAGACCCGGCGGCTGATGGCCGCGCTGTCGGCATGGCTGGAAGCGGACGGGGTCAGATCCCTTTGGCAACGCGATAGGGATCTGACCCCAGACCTGACCCCGCTCTGGGATGCCCTGGCCGATGAACACCGCCCCGCCGACAGCGACCTGCCCGACACCGGCATCGGCCTGGAACGCGAGCGCTGGCTGAGCCCGGCCTTCATCCGCGGCGACGACTACGGCACCCGCGCCAGCACCGTGCTGCTGATTGATGCCGACGGCCACGGCGAAATCCACGAGCGCCGCTTCGGCCCGCAGGGAGTCCCCAGCGGACAGAGCCACGTCATTTTCTGACCGAGTAATGCCGGCCGCTGGCCGGCATCTCTTTCCAGCAGGGTAGTGCCGGCCGCTGGCCGGCAGCTCTGCGATGTCTGGACAGATTTTGCGTCTCGCACTGTGTCTATAAATGCCGCCCGCAACCTCCCTAGGTGGTCATGCCCGGCACCATGCCGCGCGATCCACATCCACATGGAGGACCCATGCGCCGCATCCTCATCCTGCTCGCCACCCACCTGCTCACCCTAGGCCTGGGCTTCGGCCTGGGCGTGTACTTCCTGCCGATCCTGATCGCCCCCGATGACCCGCCGGCCGCCCAGGTACAGGCCGCGATGAAGGACGCCACCTACCGCACCACCTTCCGCCGCGACCTGAAGGGCAGCGACGCAGTGCACTGGGCCGAAGGCAAGGTCAGTGTCAGCGCCACCCAGGTCGCCTTCGACGGGAAGATGGGACCGGGCCCGGATTACAAGGTGTACCTGGTCCGTGACTTCGTCGACAACAAGGCCGACTTCCTGAAGATCAAGGCGCAGGCTCAGCGCATCGGCGAAGTGAAGACCTTCAACCGCTTCCTGGTCGAGGTGCCCGCGAACGTGGATGTGGACGACTACACCACCGTCGTGGTGTGGTGCGAGCGCTTCTCGCAGTTCATTTCCGCCGGGCAGTACCGCACGCCGGGCTGAGGACCGCGCGACGTCGAGGTGGTGCGCGGTTCATGCCTATGGAAGAAAGAGGCGGAGCCGGCCGATAAGCCGGGTTCTGTCGTGGACAGTCATTCCTCTAGGCGTTACGTCACCGCAACGCTCAAGCAACCTACCCGGATCCAACGCGGGCCGCGCCAAAGGATCCCTATTTGGTCTTGCTCCAGGTGGGGTTTGCCGTGCCGGTCTGTTGCCAGACTCGCGGTGCGCTCTTACCGCACCATTTCACCCTTACCGGCCTTCCGAAGAAGACGTAGGCGGTATCTTTCTGTTGCACTTTCCGTCGGCTTGCGCCGCCCAGGCGTTACCTGGCACCTTGCCCTATGGAGCCCGGACTTTCCTCGGCACCCCCGAAGGGATGACGCGACTGTCTGGCCGGCTCCGCCAGCGCACATTCTAGCCTACGCACGCCCATCCTGCCGTGCTGATCGCGGCAGCCGGTTCATCCATCCACGCGTGGCGTGGATCTACCGATGCCGCTGCCTTGGTGGGTGCGGATTCCGATCCGGTGGGTGCGGACCTTGGTCCGCACGATCCATCAACTCCCGTACAGCGCCTTGCGCGGCGCGCCGGTCAACTCAGCAGCCAGCCTGGCGGCGGTCGACGGCGGCAGATGCTCGCTCAGCTTGGCGTAGACACGTCGGCCATGCGCCAGCTGCGCTTCCTCGTCGTCACCGGCACCCTGCACCATCACCACGAACTCGCCCTTGCGCTGGTTGTCGTCGGCCTCGACTTGGGCCAGCAGGCCCGCCAGGTCGCCATCAAGCACGGTCTCGAACAGCTTGGTCAGCTCGCGGGCCAGCACCGCCGGGCGCTCGCCGCCGAAGATCGCCGCCATGTCGGCCAGCGACTCGGCGATGCGGTGCGAGGATTCGTAGAACACCATCGTGCGCACTTCACCGGCCAGCGCCTGCAGCCGGTCGCGGCGGCCGCTGGCCTTGGCCGGCAGGAAACCCTCGAAGCTGAAGCGGTCGCTGGGCAGGCCGGCCACGCTCAGCGCGGCGATGGCGGCACAGGCCCCCGGGATCGGGCTGACCTTGATGCCGGCCGCGCGCGCGGCACGCACCAGGCGGAACCCCGGATCGCTGACCAGCGGGGTGCCGGCATCGCTGACCAGCGCCAGCGACTCACCGGCCTGCAGGCGCGACACCAGGCGCTGGGCCAGGGCCTCTTCATTGTGTTCGTGCAGGGCCACCAATGGCTGCTGGATGCCGAAATGGGACAGCAGCTGGCCACTGCGGCGGGTGTCTTCGGCACAGATGGCCGCCACCGAGCGCAGCACCTCCTGCGCGCGCGGGCTCAGATCGGCCAGGTTGCCGATCGGGGTGGCGACGACGTACAGGGTTGGCACACTCATTTCAGCGGTACTCACGGGGCAAGGGTAGAATCGTAGCGTGTACCCGGCCAAGGCCGCTGCCCTCATCGCATGGACCCGATCATGAACAAGCCCGCCGCACGGATCTCCGCCCTGTCGCTGTCGTTGATGCTGCTGGCCGGCTGTGCCACCACCAGCCTGACCAGCGCGCCCGAATCGCCGGCCCAGAGCCAGGCGCTGGCGCTGATCGAACAAGGCAAACCGCGCGACGCCGCCCTGCAGCTGGAAGCGCTGGCCGCAACCCTGAAAGGTGGCGCCCGCAGCAACGCCCTGGCCGATGCCGCCTGGGCCTGGCACCTGGCCGGCGACAGTGCCCGCGCGCGCAGCCTGCTTGGCCAGCTCACCGCCCGCCAGCTGTCCGGCGCCAGCCTGCAGCGCTACCAGCTGACCGGCGCCGAGCTGGCACTGGCCGACAAGCAGCCGGCGCAGGCCCTGGCCCTGCTGAAGGAACAGGGCGACAACGTCTTCCCCGCGCTGCGCACGCGCTGGCACGTAGCCCGCGCCAACGCGCTGCAGGGCACCGGCGATGCCTTCGGCGCCGCCACCGAACGTGCCCGCGCCCATGCCAGCCTGACCGGCAGCGCGCGCAGCGAGAACCAGGCGGCCATCGCCGGCCTGCTCGGCACCCTCGACGATGCCACCCTGCGCAACCGGGCTGCCGCACTGCCGGCCAACGACCCGCTATACAACTTCGCCGGCCGCGCACTGATCGCGCGCGGCCTGCCGCTGCCGCGCCCGTTCGACCGCGATGGCGCCGCCCAGTTCGACACCAGCAAGCGCCCGCCGGCGATGAGCGACGGTTACCGCCCGCCCGCCAAGCTGGCCGTGCTGCTGCCGCTCAGCGGCCGCCTGGCCACTGCCGCACAGCCGGTGCGCGATGGCCTGTTGAGCGCCTACTACGGTGAAAGCCGCCGCCGCCCGGACATCAACTTCTTCGACACCGCCGGCACCCCGGCCGGCGCCCTGGCCGCCTATGACAAGGCCGTCGCCTCCGGTGCCGACTTCGTAGTCGGTCCGCTGGGCCGCGACGAAGTGGACGCCGTGTACGGCCGCCAGCAGCTGCAGGTGCCGGTGCTGGCGCTGAACCGCGGCAAGGACGCACCGCCGGCCGGCAGCGCCGGCTTCTCGCTGGCACCGGAAGACGACGGTATCGTCGCCGCCGAATACCTGCGTGGCCGCGAGCGCGGCAAGGCGCTGGTGATCAACAGCGCCGACGATACCGGCCGCCGTGCCGCCGCGGCCTTCGCCCAGCGCTTTGCCCAGCGTGGCGGCCAGGTGGTGGCCACCGTCGGCGTCAGCGACGCGGTTGGCGATGTCGGCGGGCAGGTGCGCAATGCCGGCCAGGTCGATGCCGTGTTCCTCGCCGTGCGCGCCCCGCAGGCCCGCCTGCTGGCGCCGCAGCTGGCGCTGGCCGGTGCCGGCGGCGCCACCCGCGTTGGCACCTCGCAGCTGACCGTCGGCAGCGGCAAGGTGGAAGAAGACGTGGCGCTGGACGGCATCGTCTACCCGAACGAAGCCTGGAACGTGCGCAGCGTGTCCGGCCTGCCCTCGGCCAGCCAGGTCGCCAGCACTCTGCCCAGCGCACGTGGTGCCGCCGGCCGCCTGTTCGCCTTCGGCGCCGATGCCTGGAAGATCACCGCCTACCTGGACAAGCTGTCCAACGAAGGCGGCCTGGACGGTGCCACCGGCACCCTGTTCCTGGACAGCAATGGCAACATCCTGCGCCAGCCGGCCTGGTCGACCTTCAATGGCGGCCGGCCGATGCCGATCGTCGGTGGTCGCTGAGCGCAGCCAACGGGGCTCGGCGGTGGAAGCGGCCGCCGAGCAGCACCTGCAACAGGCCGGACTGCAGCCGCGTGCGCGCAACGTGCGCTATCGCGGCGGTGAACTGGACCTGGTGATGGACGATGCCGGCACCGTGGTGTTCGTGGAAGTGCGCTACCGTGCGCGATCGGATTTCGGCGGTGGCGCCGCTTCGGTGGATGTGCGCAAGTGTCGACGCGTGGCGCATGCCGCGTTGCTGTACCTGCAGGACCATCCCGCGCTGGCCGATGCACCCTGCCGTTTTGATGTGGTCGACGCCACGGGTGAACCGCCGCAGTTGAACTGGCTGCGTGATGCGTTCCGGTTGGATGATTGCTGATGTGTACCGTCCGCTCTGGCAGAGGCCGACCTTGGTCGGCGCTTCTGTGCCAACCAAGGTTGGCACCTACCAGCGCGCAGCCTGGCCGGCACTACCACGGTGCGTGACTGATGCCTTCGATCATCACCCATGCCGCTGTGCCGTTGGCGCTGTGGTGCGCCGCGGATCGTGGCCGCATTCCGGCATGGCTGCTGGCTGCCGGTGTGGTCGCCGCGATGCTGCCCGATGCCGATGTACTGGCCTTTGCCCTGCACATTCCCTATGCCGATGCGTTCGGCCATCGCGGTGCCAGCCATTCGTTGTTGTTTGCCGGGGTGTTGGCGGTGCTGGCCGCGGTGTGGGCGTTCTTTGGTAGTCGCCGGCCTTGGTCGGCGGATGTGTGCCAACCAAGGTTGGCATCTACCGTACAAGCCGCTGTATTCGTCTTCGTCTGCGCCGCCAGCCATCCGCTGCTGGATGCGATGACCTCCGGCGGCCTCGGCGTCGCGCTGGCCTGGCCGTGGAGTGAACACCGCTTCTTCGCGCCGTGGCGCCCCATCCGCGTGTCACCGTTCGCGCCCCGGTTCTTCAGCGCGCGCGGCATCGCCACCCTGCTCTCCGAACTGCGCTGGGTGTGGCTGCCGCTGGCCGGCGCCGTTGTTGCCTGGAAACTGATCCAACCTGCCCCTGCTGTCCCGCGAGATCCCTCATGAGTACTGCCCTGCCCGCTGCCTTGGTTGCCGAACTGTCTACCCTGCTGGGCGCGGAGGGGTGGCGCATGGATGACAACGCGCTGGAGGCGAACGCGCAGGACAACTCGTGGCGCCACCAGCGCCCTGCCGCCGTCGCGCTGCCTGCCAATGTTGAACAGGTACAGGCCCTGGTGCGCGCCTGCCGTGCACATCACGTGGCGCTGGTCGCGCGCGGCGCGGGCACCGGCACCACCGGCGCTGCCGTGCCGTTGCCGGGCAGCATCGCGCTGTCGTTCACCCGCATGGACCGCATCGTCGAGATCCGTGCCGGTGATCGCTGCGCCGTGGTGCAGCCGGGCGTGCTCAATGGCGCCCTGCAGCAGGCGCTGGCACCGCACGGCCTGTTCTGGGCACCGGACCCGTCCAGCGCGGAGATCTGCAGTGTGGGCGGCAACCTGGCCTGCAACGCCGGTGGCCCACGCGCGGTGAAGTACGGCACCAGCCGCGACAACGTACTCGGCCTGGTGGCGGTGACCGGCACCGGTGAGGTGATCCGCTGCGGTGGTGCCTACACCAAGGATTCCACCGGCTACGACCTCACCCACCTGCTGGTCGGCAGCGAAGGCACGCTGGCACTGATCGTGGAAGCCACCTTGAAGCTAACCCCGTTGCCGGTCAGCCAGGCCGGCCTGCGTGTGCTGTACCGCGATGCCGATGCGGCCGCCGCCGCAGTGTCACGCCTGATGTCGCAGCCGGTGGTACCCACGCGCCTGGAATTCATGGATGCCCGCAGCCTTGAGCTGCTGCGCCTCAACGGTGCGGAAGTACCCGACGCTGGCGCGATGCTGCTGGTGGAAGCCGACGGTGACCACGACACCCTGCCCTATCTGCTGCAGGCGCTGGCCAGCGCCGCTGAAGGTGACGGCATGATCGAACTGGACGTGGCGATGGAAGGGCGCGCACGCGACCAGCTGTGGGCCGCACGCAAGGCCTTGTCGCCCGCACTGCGCAGCGTCGCGCCGGGCAAGATCAATGAAGACGTAGTAGTGCCGGTGTCGCGCATTCCGGAACTGGTGGCCGGCGTACAGGCGTTGGCGCGCGAATACACGCTGACCATCGTCACCTTCGGTCATGCCGGCAACGGCAACCTGCACGTCAATATCCTGTATCACCCTGAGGATGCCGACGAGAACGCGCGCGCGCATGCCGCGCTGCCGAAGATCTTCGAGCTGACACTGGCACTGGGCGGCACGTTGTCGGGCGAACACGGCATCGGCCTGGCCAAGCGCGATTTCATGGCGCAGGCCTTCACCCCGGAAACGCTGGCGGCGATGCGTGCGATCAAGGCCGCGCTGGACCCGGATGGCATCCTCAACCCGGGCAAGGTGCTGCCGCCGGCATAGATCGCGCGCACTCCTGTAGAGCCGAGCCATGCTCGGCTCACCGCGCGCAGCGCGGACTTCCCGCCTGCGGAACGAAGAGCAGCCGAGCGTGGGCTCGGCTCTACAAAGGCTTGTCGTTCGCGATATCGCTCAGGGTCTGCCGGAAGCTGGGCAGCAGCACGCGGTTGCCATGCCCGCTCAGGTGATCGTTGTCGAAGAACAGCGGCTCCCCGTCTTCCACCGCCGAACAGGTCGTTGGCCCGCACAGCAGCGGCAGCGGATCCCACACGGTCATTGACGGGTAACGTGCCGCCAGGTCATCCAGCAGTGCCATCTGCGGCACGCGCAGCATTTCCAGATCCGCACGCGGCATGCTCAGACCCCCGGCACAAGCCGGGTTGCGACGGTTGAACCAGTCCGAACAGCGGTACGCACCGGCCTTGAACAACGGCAGCGGCGCATCCACAACCACGTGCACACCCAGCTTCTGCAAACGCCCCAGCACGCGATCGGCCTCATCGCGTGCAGCTTGTGCATGCGCGGGCGTGCGCTCGGCCAGCACCTGTTGATAGATCTGCTGTGCATCCTGCCGCTGCCAGTCGAACCCACGCAGTTCCGGCATGCGCAAGGCCGCCAGCAGCACGATGTCACCCGGGCGCGCCTCGCGTTCGATGGTCGACAGCGTGTCTTCAATGAAGTCCTGGCAGTCGGCCGGGCTGGCCCGCAGCAGGTTGACGAAGCTGCAGCCGCCGCGATCCTGCTGGCGCACTTCCATGCCGGTCTGCCGCGCGACCATGCTGGTCATGGTGCGATACGCCGCCGCATGCGAGTCGCCGGCCACGAACAGGCGCCGCCCTTCAAGCGCCGGCGCACTCACCGGTTCCAGCGGGCGCCACGCCGGGTAGCGACGCGCCTGCCATGCGTAGCCGTCGCGGGTGACGCTGAGCGAGACCTGCTCGTGGTACTCCACCGTGGCCCAGGCGCCGACACCGCACAGCGCCACCAGCGGAAACGCCATCGCCAGCACCTTGGCCGGTGCCAGCCGCAGCAGCGGCGCCGCACTGCGCAGCGGGCGCTCGATGAAGTGGTAGGACGCGGCAGACACCGCCAGCAGCAGCACCGGATACAGCCACAGCGCGACGCCATGCAGGCCATACGTCCAGCGCAGCAGTACCAGCAGCGGCCAATGCCACAGGTACAGCGAATAGGACAGCCGACCCAGGTAGGCCAGGGGTGTGCAGCCCAGCGCACGGGCGATGCGCGATCTACCCGCTGTCGACACGCCCGCCAACAGCAGCAGGGTACCTGCCACGGTCGCCAGCACGCCCGGCACCGGCATCGCCAACTGCGGGGCGATCAGCATACCCGCGGCCAGCAGCGCCAGGCCCGCCACGGCAGCCGCGTCGCTGCCCTGGCGTGGCGTACGTTTATGCATCCACTGGTAGAGCAGCGCACCCGCGGCCAGCTCCCAGAACCGCGCCGGCAGCAGATAGAACGCCGACGCCGGCGCCGATTGCGCCTGCCAGCCCGCCCACGCCAGCGACAGCACGGTGAGCACCGGCAACAGCCAACGTGACCCCGGCCAGCGCTCACGCCCACGCAACCACACGAAGAACAACAGCGGGAAGACCAGGTAGAACTGCTCTTCCACACCCAGCGACCAGGTATGCAGGAACGGGTTGAGTTCAGCGCCGGGTGAGAAGTAATCGTCCTGCTGGCCGGCCAGCACGATGTTGCTGAAACCGACCAGCGCGGCCCAGCCGGTCTGGTCGAACTGCTCATTGCGCCACGCGCGGGGAATGAACAGTGCCGACAGCACGAAGGTGGCCATCAGCATCACCAGCAGCGCCGGCAACAGGCGCAGCACGCGACGCCGGTAGAAATCGAGCAGCATCGCACCCAGCGATGCCTGGGTGCGCGAGGCCAGCGACTGGCTGATCACGAAGCCGGACACCACGAAGAACAGGTCCACACCGGTGAAGCCGCCGGGCAGCCACGTCGCGTTGCTGTGGAAAAGGACGACGGCCAGCACCGCCAGTGCACGCAGGCCATCGATGGCGGCGTTGTGGGAACGTTCGGGAGAGGACACGCGGGCAACCGGCAGAAGACAGGGCGGCAGCATCGCCACCGTTTGCGCAGTCATTCAATGGACAATCGCGACAGACATGGACATCGTTCAGGACCCGCCCCTGCTCGACGCAGTTGTAGAGCCGAGCCATGCTCGGCTGCTCTTCGTTCAGATCGCGATGAGCCGAGCGTAGGCTCGGCTCTACGGCAGCAGCCAGGGGGCAGAGCCCATTGCCATGGCAATGGGATCCGACCCCGCTGCACGCCCGCTTACCAGGCCATGCGCAGGCCCAGCTGGCCGCCCACATTGCGGTAGCCGTAATCACCGCGCTGCACGCTCATGCCACCCCACGCGCCCCAGCGCTGGCCCAGCTTCAACTCTGCACCGGCCTGCACTTCGTAGCGGTTGCGCGGCACGTCCGCGCCCAGCGCGTCACCGTTGAACTGCAACGTGCTGGTGCCGCTGCCACGCAGCCAGTTCACGCCCAGGTACGGCTGCACCGTGTTGCCGGCGGCAGTGCCATGGCCAAACACACGCACGCCCAGACGCCCGCTCAGGCCACCGGCATCGGCGTGGTCGATCACCGTGCCGTTGCTCTCCACGTGGCGATCGGCGTGGAAATCGACATGGCTCAGCTGCAGCTGCGGCTGCACGTACAGCGCGCTGGCGGCACCCTGCCACACGTTGAAGGTGTAGCCGGCCTCCAGCGACGCACTGGCCATGCGCGAATCGTAGTGCTCCGGCTCCAGGCCAATGCCCTGCACCCGGTTATCGAAACGGCCGTACTGCAGGTTCGCATCGATGTATGCACCCTGGGTGCCTTCAGCCGACTGCAACCAGGTGCCGTACACACCCACGGCACTGCCACGCACCCGACCCTTGGCGCTGTAGCCGGTCAGATCGGACACTGCGCTGCTGTCGGCACGACCCGTGCCCATCATCACGCCGAACGCTGCATTGCCCCGGCGAACCAGGTCAGTGCCAATCTGCAGCACCGAGGTGTTGCCATCAATCGACAGCTGACCACCGACCGCGCTGAAGTCCGCCTGCTGCCGGCCAACGCGCGCCCACGAGGCACGACCTTCATCCAGCGAAACGGCACCGATGCGGTCGTTCAGACGATGGGAAAACATGTTGATGGCTGCCGATTGGTTGGCCAGGTACGCCCCGGCTTCGGGACGCAGCACCGGCACCGGGTCCACGGGATCCACGGGGTCCACCGGATCAATGGGATCGATGGGGTCAACCGGATCAACCGGGTCCACCACACAGCCCGGCGCGGCCGGATTGTCCTTGCAGACATCAAACCATTGCGAACGCAGATACCAGTTGCCATCGGTGGGATCAGTCACGCCCCCCTTGAACAGGAAGTACTCATAGGAGCCGCCCACGGCGCGGCCGGCAAGCGCATAGGTCGCCAACGATGCACCGTCCACTTCGATCAGCTGGATGCCATCGCTGGTCTGAGCGCCAACGCCGCCAATGTTCTTCACCGCAATGCCTGCATCGCCCGAAGTATCGCCACGCACATGCAGGCGATCAAAGGCGCTGTCGTCACCGCCCAGGGCGCCTTGGAACAGGAACGTCGCGCCCTCGCTGTGCAGATCACCGTCCACGGTGAGCGTGTTGAATCGGCCACTGCCGTCGGACAGCGCCACACCACTGTTCAGTACGCTCAGTTCGCCCACCGTGGCATCACCGGTCAGTGTCCACTGGCTTCCGCTTTCAATCGCCATCGTCTGCACCAGGTTGGACGTGCCCTGCCACAGCGACCCGTCTGCCAGGCGCACGTGCACATCGGACTGCGGCACCAGACCGGCATCCTCGTCCTCGGGCGTGATGACGATGTCGCCGACCATCTGCGAATGCCCCTGCAACACCACGTCGAAACGCCCCGCCACCGCCGCATCCAGTGCGATGGCAATGCCATTGCCACCCGATACGTAGGTGTTGTTGGACAGCGTCAAACCGGAGTCACGGCTGCTACGCACCCACACACCACCATGCTGGACGCTTTCCAACGCACTGCGGTCGATGCCCAGCCTGCCGTTGTCATTGATCACCGCAGCCCAGGCGCCCTTGCCCTCGGTGCGAATGTGCGAACCGGTCAACGTCATCCCGCCGCTACCCCCCGGTCAGCACACCATGGGCCTGCTGGCCTTCGGTACGGATGATGCTGTCGTCCAGATGGATGCTGCCGCCCTGGCGCGCAACCGCACCAATGGCACCCGCGCCCGTGGTGTGAATCTGGGCCGCACGTGCAGTGATGATCGGGCCGGCGCCGATGCCTGTGAAATCGGCATACAGGCCGTGGCTGCTCTCACCGGACGTGGTCACATTCACGCGGTCCAGATCCACCGTACCGGTCCGTGCATCGATGCCCACCGCACGATCACCCTCGCTGATGACGGAACTGCGGGCCATTACCAGCGTCGATTCGGAGAACATCTTGACCGTTCCGGTCCCGTTGCCGGTGCTGTGGAAGTTGGAGTCCGCCACCGTGACTGCATTGCTGCGACCATTGATGTCCAACGCGATGCCGCTGGCCTTCACCGTGCTTCCTGAGAGGTTGAGCTGGTTGTTATCGGCCAGCCAGATGCCCGACTCGCCTTCAATCGCAACGCCGGTCAGGGTCATGTTCGCCCCGGTGGCCGACACAGCGCGGCTACCCAGCCCCATCGCCGAGATCGAGCCACCGGTCATGGTGATGTCACCGCCGCCGGCGAGGCCGACCGACGACACCCCTTCCATGCGGATGTTCACATCCTGCAGCGTGGCCTGGCTGCCGGTATGCGCCACAACGCCCATGCCGGTGCCCTTGTTGATGACGTCGGTCGCCGTCAGATGCAGTTCACCGCCCGTCGTTGCCAGCGCGGTGGTGGCACCGAAACCGGTGGTGACCAAGGTCGAACCACTCAATTCGATACGACTGCCGGCACCCTCGGCACGGGCCGCGGATGCGCCATCGCCATCGGCACTCACGATGACCGCACCCAGCGGAACGATGCTGCCGCCGTTGAGCGCATGGAAGGCGTGGTTGCCCACACCGGTTGCGCTGTAATCCCCCGCTGCCGGGGTCTGTGCGTCACCGTCTGCAATGACCTGCTGTGCGTGCGCACTGACGGGGATGCCAACGGCTAGCGCCGCCGTCAGTGCGAGGGCCAGCGCCGAGTAGCGGATCTGATGGGATTGCATGTCGGGATCTCCTTTTGTCGAGACCGGCATAGTGGATGTCGCGTTGAACACCCACCATGCAATTAGTTGCAATGTCAGATGCGACATTGCGATACACATGCGACATCAAGTTTCGTGAGGCGACCTCTAGGAGGTGAATGCAACTACAGGTATCACGCAGACTGACGTGATTGACCCGTCTCGCCCGCGCCACATTCATTCAGGCGAGATGACGGATATGTGAAGATGTTGCGAAAAAGAATTATTCGTCAATTCGCCTATGGCGACGGCCTCCTCCCTGCGCCATCCTCATGGCTTCAACACGGGCGCCAAGTAGTAATCGCCACTGCTGTCAAGGCCGGGATATTCCGGTGACCGCAGCGAGATGAGTCCGGTACGGACGGGGGAGCTGCGCATCAGGCCGCCACGCGAAAACACCAGCGCGGTATAGCTGATGACGTACTGCAGCCCATCACCGGCGGTGGTATAAAACTCCATCTCCAGTTCCTCACCAAGGCGGAGCGGCTTTCGATCCAGCAGATTCCAGTAGACATCGAAGGCCAACAGCACCGAATCGGGAGAGCTGGCATAGGACGCGTACGTCCTTCCCTGGTATTGCAGGTCACCTGCGTACGTCAGCCCTGGCACATCCAAGCGCACGAAGACACTGATGGGCCCGCCCGGAAACGCGCACTTCCTCAAGGATGAGCGCCCTCTTTCCTGATCCATGAAGACGCGTGGTTGTACTGGAGCAGCTGCATAGACCGTATCAAGCACAACGTCCGGATAGGCTGTGTAGTGTTCGCATGCCATTGCCGGCCCGGATACCAGTGACAAGCCGGCAAGAACGGATCCAAGCAGTGAGCGAAGACGCGTGTAATGGACGATGGCCAGACGCATTGAATATCCTCATCGAAAATCAGCTCATCGTGCCCCCCCTCGTCAACGCAGCCCATCAAATCAGGTGCAGATGTCCGACGTGGTCCTACCAGTAGTCCACGTTGAGCACTGCCTCCCCCTTGATCATGCCTGGAACAAGAGCATCCGCGGTGCGGTAATAGCGGGCGATGAAAGCATGGTCATGCACTCCCCCCGTGCCGGGATTGAAGTGCCAGGCCCGCCCAAACTGCACCTCGCTGCCGCCACGTAGAAGCTGTACACGGACCCCCTTGGCGCCGGAATCCGCTGTAGGGGTCAACAGGCTTCCGGTGTTTCCCCCATCCCCCGCATCCTTCAACATCAGTTCCGCGCGCGGCACGTTGGCTCCGCACTCCATGCGAACCACCACGATCTTGTCTTTCGCCGTATCCCCCGGCGCGATCAACTCCGCGACGCTGACATCCTGTAGCACTTCCGCAACGTCCCGCACAGGGCAGGTTGTCGGAGGAAACTGCATGTCAATACTGATGGGCAGGCTTGCATTGATCGTCGAATGGTCAACGGAGGAAAACTCCAGATCCAGCGTGGTCTGGAAGTCGCGCATTCTCTCGCCGCGGCTGTACACGTATGCGATCACAATGAAGTTCGTGTTGCCAGGAACACCTGGAAAACGGTTGGGACCAAGTCGCAACGGCCAGTACGAACTGTCTCCATCGCTTGCAACAAACCCCAGCAGCGCCGAGTCAGGACCAACCTCGTACAGCGGCAACCGACCTTGGATGGGGTACGCGGTGAAATCCACATCCGAGGCCCAGCGCAGCGCCGGGCCCACCAGGGTCATATCCAGAGAGTGCTTACTGGAAACGGGACAGCCGCTGGAACTGATATTGGTTCCGTCGTCCCATATCATGCGGACCGTGTCAGGATGGCCGGGCCTGCTCTTGTTGATGACGATGGGCGCTTGTACGGTGAACGTGCAGCTGCTTGCATGGCCCGCCAGGGCGAGCAGCGAGGACACGGCCAGGGCCAGGGCGGGCCGACGGAACCGTCGGTGCGTGTCGGTAGCTGTGCGCAATTGATGAATCTCCTGCCAGTAATCCGGCTATTGGCGTTTATAGAGAGAACTGAGGAACGCGGTGATGCGCCCACCGCACCTGGCCTGTCCAGGACTATCGATAGGGCTTGATTGGCCTCTGGCAACTGCGATGCGCTCACCAATAGTCCACATCGAGCACGGCCTCGCCTTTGATCAGGCCGGGCACCAGCGGCTCGTCGGTGCGGATGTAGCGCGCGGTGAACTGATGATCATGCACACCACCGACGCCTGGCTCGAAATCCCACGTCTGACCAAACTGCACTTCGCTGCCGTTGCGCAGCAACTGCACGCGCACGCCCTCTGCGTCTGAATCGGCCGTGGGGGTCAGCTGGCTGCCGGTGTTGCTGGCATCGCCGGCGTCGCTCAGCGTCATCCGGGCGCGCGGCGGATCGACACCGCAGTTCATGCGGATCGCCACCAGCTTTTCCTTGGCGGTCCCGCCTGGAACGGAAAGTTCAGCAGTCTGCACGTCGGCCAGGGTCTCTGCGCTGTCCTGTAACGGACACGTCGCCACAGGAAAGCGCAGGGTGTAAGAGCCGCTATAGCTACCGTCAATGGCCGGCTGCTGGGGGGAGGTCCACGTCAAGGTCGCGGCAAACGTATAGGTGCGCATCCGCCCCCCTCTGGAGAAGAATTCTGGTCTGAAATCGACATTCGCATCAGATGGCGACTTCAACTCAATGGGGTACGTCAGTTCGCGCCCCACGCCAACCGGAACGCGGTCCCAGCCAAACACCTGTTCAAAGGTGAAGATCACCAAAGGGGACTCCGGCCCGAACTCATATGCCGGAAAGGTCATGCCCAGATAGTCGAGCGTGCCGACATAGGTCAGTTCAGGTGCGTCGAGGCGTAGATTCAGATCGAAGCTGGCGGTGCAACTGTGGAATCTCGTAGCACCGTTGGTCCCTCTGATCCACCGACCGCGCTCCTCCGGGTAGGTGTCATGAGTGAAATCCCGATCCCTCGGAACGTTGAAATAATGCGTGCACGCTTGGACAACCGCGGATACCGTCAACAGTGCAACGCCGACCAGCAACGCCGCCGCACGCGCTCGTGCGCACTTCGCCAATGGCTCTGGCTTGAATGCAATTTTCATTGTCATGCTCCTTGGTAGCTCGCGGGCCGCGTCACTCGTAGTCAGCAGTGACCACGATCTCGGTAGAAATCTCACCTGCGCTCGGCGCTTCCCCGGTGGGCAGGAAGTAGGCGGCACGCAGGTCGTAACGCGCGGTGGCGCCAGTCACCGGCACATCGATGCCGGTGTCACCATCCTTCAGATAGTTGCTGCCGGTGGTGCCGGACAGCAGTGAGATCGACACGCCTTCGGCCGCATCGCTTGCAGCGGTGTTCTTCCAGCGCGTGGCGTCGCCATCGGCGGCGGTACCGGCGAAGGACAACACCGCCTTGCTCACGCCAACGCAGCCCGCGAACTGCAGCGCCCCCGCCTTGATCTGCGCATCGGCGCCGGGCGTCAGGTCGCTGGCCTTCACCGGGTCCAGGGTGATCGGCGCTGCGGTAAGCGTGCAGGTGCCGGGCAGCACCTTGCCGCTGATGGTGAGGGTGGCAGTGTCAGCCAGGGCCAGCGGCGCGGCGGCCAGCAGTGCGGTGCACACAGTGATGCGGTTGAACAGGTTCATGAAAGAACTCCTTGGGTTGAAAGAATGGAATCAGGACATCAGAACGAGGTGGCTTCGACCGCATTCAAGACGGCCTGCAGCCCAGTGCTCGGGGTCGGCAGCGGCGTGCACACCGCCTGGCTCCACGAAAGACCATAGGCATCAGGGGCATCCGGGGTGGTGTACTGCAGTCGGCAGCGATGCGGGCCATCCGGGTCGACGATCAGCTGGCCGTGTTCGGGTGCGCCACGCAGCTGGATCACACCGCCCTGGCCCACTGCGCCATAGCTGCGGCCGGTCTCATCTTCGATACGCGCGGCAAATGGCAGCGGCTGCCCCAGCGCATCGGTGGCGTCGATGAACAATGTGCGCTCGCGCTTGGCATTGAACGCAACCCGCACGATGCTGCCCGCTGTCGGCGCAATCCGCTGCGAGGTCTGCAGCAGTTCCACATCCATCGGCAGGCCCGACGGGTCCAGTTCAATCTGGTTCCAGCGGTAGGGGCTCACGTGCGGCAGCAGCGCATAGCCGTTGCGACCGATGCGCACGTCGCTGCCGTAGCCGATGCGGGCGCCTTGCGCGCCATCGGCCTGTACCAGCGCGAAGCCATCGCCCACCGGCGCACCGAAGTTGATGCCATCGCGGTGCACCACCACACTGCCGGCCGCGCTGGCGTTGAAGGCGTTGTAATCACCCGACCGGCTGTAGCCGGCGGTGACCGTGCCATGCCCACCCCGGTAGGACGCGTAGGCATTGACGCTGCCCGCCCCGTCACTGGAATCGCTGGCAGACAGGCTGTAACTCAGCTGCTGATCAGTGCCCAGCGTTCCGTTCAGACCCAGCTGGCCCTGCTCACCACGGCCCGAGTGGGCCAACTGCGTGCTCAAGCGCGGTGCGCGCGGGGCCGAGCCCAACGGAATGCTGAAGGTTGCCGCATAGCGGGTGTCCTGACGGCCATCGCCCATCTGCAGACGCATGGCAGACAAGCTCAGATTGGCGCGGCCAATGCTGGTCTGGAAGCGCAGCTGCAGATCGTTGTGCTGCTGCGCGCTGTCCCAATAGCGCACCTGTCCGCCATTGAGCGAGAGCGTGCTGCGCTCGCCAATACGCTGCGAGAAGTTCACCTGGAAGCGCTGGCGCGCACGGCCACTGACTCCCCAATCGTCGTTGTACGCCTGGGCGAAATCATTCAGGGAGAGATAGCCGCGCGTGCTGTAACGCAGCGCTGCCAAGCCGAAGTTGGTACCCGTTGCGGTGATGTAGCGCTGGTAGTTCAGCCGGAAGCTGTTGCCGGTAACCTGTTCGCCATTGGCCAGGCGTGCGCGCGAATGGGTAACGTCGGCACCGAACGCACCGAGCGGTGTATTGATTGCACCGCCGAACAGTGCGGACTGGAAGTCTTCGGCAATCTGCACCCCGCCCAGCGCGGTGAAATGGTTGCTGATGCCACGTGCGTATGTACCTTCGGCAAAGCGCAGTGCTTCACGCACACCGCGTGCATCGCGAAGTTCACCGGCGGTGACGCTGAAGCGGCTGGCACCCGGCCGCAGCGCCTGCGGCACTGCAGAGAAGTTCACAGTGAACTGCTGCTGGCGGCCGTCGGCTTCGGTGACGGTGACGTCCAGGTCGCCACCGAAGTTGGTCGGGTACAGATCTTCGATGGAGAACGGCCCCGGCGCCACGCTTACTTCGTGGATGACGTGGCCATTCTGGCGGATGCTCACCACCGCGTTGGTTTCGGCAACGCCCTGCACCACCGGCGCGAAGCCGCGCAGCGAATCCGGCAACATGCGCTCGTCGCTGGCCACCCGCACACCGGTAAATGACAGCGACTCGAACAGTTCACCACCGGTCGTACCCTGCCCCAACAGCAGCTGGGCATTCCATGCCGGAAGATCGCGCTGCAGCGTGCTGCTGATCACATCGTGACGCGAGCCATGGCTGCCCTGGCTGAAGGACGAACGATGACGCAGCCGCCACGCGCCCAGGTTCACGCCCGTGTTCAGCCCCAGGTAGGTCGCCTGCTGGCCCTGGTTGCGGCTGTGGTTGATGTTGTAATCGAAGAAGGCTGCCGTGACGCCGTGGTCGCGCAGTGCAGGTGCCACGTAGCCGCGCGCATCGCGTGCCTGCGCAGCCTGTGGCACGTTCACCAGAAGCTGCAGATTGCTCTCATCGAACTCGACCGTGGCACCGTCGATCAGGCTGGGAAGCGCGACGCAGCCTTCATCATCCTGGTCCAGCTCGGCCAGGAACATCTCCTTCAGCGGCAACTGGCGTACCAGCCCGGCCGGCAGGCACGGGGTTGCACCCAGAGGTGCCGGCGCCGCCACGAAGGTGATATCGCGCGTGGCGTGGAACTGGCCATTGACCACCACGTCCAGGGGATACACGCCCGGCACCATGGGATTGCCCTGCGCATAGCGCTGCATGTCGATGGCCTGGCCACCAATCAGGAAGCCCTCGCTGAACTGCAGGGAATCATCACCGTTGGCACTGGCATGACCGGCAATCGCCATTGCCACGGCGGCGGCAATTGCCAGCCCCAGCGGACGGCTGGCAAAACGATGCGGCGTGCGGAGATGAAGGAGGCGCATGTGCATGGTTAGCGTCACTCGATGAGGCCGAAGGCGACATCGCTCGTAGTCGAAGTGGGCCGAAGCGTAGACAGCGTGCGGCCGGCTTCCCATGCAATTTGTTGCAAAGCGACAACGCGCCACGAAACCACGCGGTTTCTAGCCACACCTCTGTTTCGGCGCAATTCAGGCTTGTTTTCAACAAATGACCGCAGTCAATCGAATGCATTGCAGATGCACCTAACGCTGCATGCGACAGCTTGTCGCAGTCGGAAATGAGGCTTCTTAACCGGACGCTGTACCGCAAGCACGGACTCCACTGTCCTGCAAGCACCTTGCAACTAATTGCATATCCACGTGCCGCCCGGCTGGGAACACTGTGCGCATCCGCTGGTTCGTCCAATGCGGATTCCCCTGTTTCCCTACCAAGGACATTCCCATGTCGAACCGATTGAACCTGATTGCCGCCGGCGCGCTCGCGCTGGCCCTGTCTCCCGCCGCATTCGCCGAGAAGCTGGAAATCACCGGCGAGCTGATGACCAGCACCTGCTCGGTGGATGCCACCGGCGGCACCATCACCGTGCCGATGGGCAAGGTGGACGTCGCGTGGGTGAATGAAGCCGAGCGTGCCGGCATGAAGAACTTCAGCATCCTGCTGGACTGCTCCGGCTCCGGCGCCGCCCAGGAAGTGGGTGTACGCTTTGGCGGCACGCCCGACGGCAGCACCGGCAACCTGGCGCTGACAGCCGCCTCCACGGCCAGCAACGTGGGCGTGGCGCTGTACGACGCCTCGGGCAACCACCAGAAGCTGGGCGAAGACCCGCTGCAGTGGGTGAACATTCCGGCCGCCGGCAAGGGCCAGCTGGACTACAGCGCCTGGTATTCCTCGCCGGGCAAGAACGCCACTGCCGGCACGGCCAACGCCTCGGGCGATTTCGTCGTGCTTTACAAGTAACGCACACCCCTGCGCGCCACCCCGTGGTGGCGCGCCTTATTGGAGGACGACCTAATGAAGATCCGTGCAATGACGTGGATGACCGCGCTGCTGGCTGGCGCCCTGGCGCTGCCGGCATCGGCAGCGGTGACGCTGCAGGGCACGCGCATCGTGCATGACGCGTCCCAGGGCCGCGATGTAACCGTGAAGGCCACCAACGGTGGCGACAAGGCCGCGATGGTGCAGGTCTGGATTGACGATGGCGACAGCCATGCACGCCCCGAGAACGTGCGCACGCCCTTCCGTCTGACGCCGGCCGACCCGCGCCTGCTGCAGGCCCACCAGGGGCAGGCGTACCGCATTACTTACGCGCCGCGCCCGTCGGAGACACCGCTGCCGACGGATCGTGAATCGCTGTTCTACTTCAACCTGCTGGACATTCCGCCCAAACCCACCGATGCCGCCGGCAAGAACCTGCTGCAGTTCGCCGTGCGCACGCGGGTGAAGCTGTTCCACCGCCCGGCCGGCCTGCCCGGCAAGCCGCGTGATGCGGCCGGGCAACTGCAATGGCGTGCGCAGGCCGGTGCCCTGCTGGTGAGCAACCCCAGCGCCTACCACGTGACTGTAAGCACGCTGACCCTGCCCGACGGCCGCAAGGTGGAAGCAGAGATGATCGCACCGGGCGCGCAGGTACGTCTGCCGCTTCCGAGTGGCGCGGCGATGCCCGCGACGGTGACGTTCCAGTGGCTGGACGACTACGGCACGCCGCGCGATGCCGAGGCGAAGATCTCCCCTTGAGCGCAGCCTGACGCGCGAGCCATCTTCTATAGAGCCGAGCCCATGCTCGGCTGCTGTGCGGCCAGATCGGGCTGAACCCCGTGCATTGCGCTATGAGCCGAGCATGGGCTCGGCTCTACATGCTTTGTCGTAATTGACGCGCTCCCGTGCGCGCGGGCCATCTGCAACGCTTTCGAACTTTCCAACAATTCTCATTGGCAGCGCAGGCGCTTCATGCAAATCATGTGGCGCCACCGACAACGGGTGGCACGGGCTTGCAATCCCGTTTGATCGATGTTGTTTACGCTTGCCTGCCGGCGTCGCCTCCTTCCCCTGTGCCTGGGCGGCGTCGGCAGGCATTCCGTCTATGCCTACATGGCGGACGGTGCGCGGGGGCCTCGTGCCCGCCGGCGTTTCTACATCGGTCACCGGTATTGCAACCACGCACCGTCCGCCACCCTCGCTGTTAAGCAGGGTGGCCCCTTGCCGCTTGCACAAGGACGCCGCCATGACCGCTTCCCCCTACCCGCACTTGTTCGCCACCCTGGGCGAGGCCGCCACGCGCCTGCCCGATGACCTGGCCCGCACGCTGGAAGACACCTTCGTTGCGCTGCAGACCGGTAACAGCCCTGGCGCCATCACCCTGCAGGCCTGCCTGCAGTACATCCGCCAAGGCGATGCCGCCGATGGCCAGCCGTGGCCCGACAGCAACCGCACACCCGGGCAGCGCCTGGCCTTGGCGCGCATCGACCGCGCCAATGCGGGGCTGAGTTTCCTGCTGGAACTGCTGCACGCCACCGAACGCGTGCGCGTGGACGGGGATATCGACCAGCACATGGATGACGGCGCGCGCGAAGGGCTGTTGCTGGCCTGCCGTGGGCTGGCCGAGTATGTGGATGTGCAGTTGCACGCGACGAAGCACTGAGCGATGCCGATACACTCGACCTCGGTAGGTGTCGACCTTGGTCGACACGGCATTGGCATGGGCGCCCGACACATTCGTGCCAACCAAGGTTGGCACCTACCAGAGCAACATCAATCTGACCCCACCCCGAAGGTTGGCACCCAGCAGTGCAGTACCGCTGCGGCTACGCGAAGTGCTGGTAGCCGCCGTCAGCGGCTTCGCCATCCACGTGCACGCCCTGGCCTTCGGCAATGCGGCCGACGCGGGTGAGCGGCACGCCCAGCGATTCGGCCAGGTAGTGCAGCGCGTCGCGCTGGTCGGCGGCGGCGGTGAAGCACAGCTCGTAGTCGTCGCCACCGCGCAGTGCGCAGTCGCGCGCATCGTCGCGGCCGAGCAGTTCACGCAGCGCGTGCGAGATCGGCAGCGAATCGGCATCCACATGCGCGGCCACGTTGCTGCGCGTGGCGATATGGCCCAGATCGGCCAGCAGGCCATCGGACACATCCACCGCCGCATGCGCGAAGGCACGCAGGCGCAGGCCAAGCGTCACGCGTGGCGTCGGCCGCAGCAGGCGCAGGCGCAGGCTTTCGTAGTCGGCCAGCAAGGTGGCCGTGGCCACGTTCAGTGCACCCTGCTGCCACAGGCGCAGCGCGCCGGCGGCATCACCCAGCGTGCCGCTCACCCATATGTCATCGCCCACCTGTGCGCGGTCGCGGCGCAGCGCCTGGCCACGCCCGACCTGGCCCATCGCGGTCACCGACAGCGACAGCGGACCGCGCGTGGTGTCGCCACCGATCAGCGCGATGTCGTGCTGGTCGGCCAGGGTGAAGAAGCCATCGGCGAAGGCCTCGATCCAGTCTTCGGTGGCTTCCGGCAGCGACAACGCCAACGTGCACCACGCTGGGCGCGCGCCCATCGCGGCCAGGTCCGACAGGTTGACCGCCAGGGTCTTCCAGCCGATGTCGAAGGCGGGGGTTTCCACCGGGAAGTGCACGCCGCTGTTGAGCGTGTCGGCGGTAACCACCAGTTGTTCATTGGCACGCGGCTGCAGCAGCGCGGCGTCATCGCCGATGCCGAGCAGGATGTCGTCGCGCTCGAGGGTACGGGCGCGGATGCGGTCGATGAGGGCGAATTCGGCCAGGGACATGGGGCGTTCCCGCTGTTGTACGTGCCGCGCAGGGCGCGGTGGGCACTACCACAGGTGGGTCAGTGACCCGATTCGACCTTGCGCCATTCCACGGCGGCACGATCCAGCACGCCGTTGACGTAGGTGTGACCGTGTTCGGAACCGAAGCGCTTTGCCGATTCGATGGCTTCGTTGATCACCACGCGATACGGCACGTCCAGGCGGTAGCGCAGTTCGTAGGCGGCCAGGCGCAGCACGGCGCGTTCGATCGCGTCCACTTCTTCGATGCCACGGTCCAGGTACGGGCCGAGGGCTTCGTCGATGTCGCGGCGGTTGTCGAGCACACCGTGCAGCAGCGCCTCGAAATACGCCAGATCGGCGATTTCGCGGGCCTGCTCGTGGGCGAACTGGGCGATCAGCGACTGTGCATTGCCGCCGGAGATCTGCCAGGCGTAGATGGCCTGCACGGCACGACGGCGGGCGCGCGAGCGCAGCACCGGATCGACGCCATCGCGGCGGACGGGTTTACCGGAGGGCTTGCCCTGGGTGTTCTTGTTCATGGCAGCTGCTCCAGAAGATTGACCATTTCCAATGCGGCGAGTGCGACTTCCTCGCCCTTGTTGCCGTGACTGCCGCCTGCGCGGGCCTCGGCGTCTTCCACGCGTTCCACCGCCAGCACGCCGTTCAGCACCGGCACGCCGAAGTCCAGCTGCACGCGCATCAAGCCCTCGGCGCAGCGGTCGGCCACGTGTTCGTAATGACGGGTATCGCCACGGATCACGCAACCCAGGGTGAGGATGGCGGCGTGTTCATGGGCGGCGGCCAGGCGCGCGGCCACCAGCGGCAGTTCCCAGGCTCCCGGCACGCGGATCACGTCGATGTTGGCTTCGGTGATGCCGTTGCCGGCCAGGCTCTGGCGGGCGCCAGCGACCAGCGCGTCGGTGATGCGGGCATTCCAGCGGCTGGCCAGGATGGCGAAGCGCGCCGATTCGGGAGTGCGAAGATCGCCTTCGAAGTGGCTCATATGCGGCTTGGGGGACTCGATAAGGGGGTAATTCTAGCGTGGATGGGCCCCTGCCGGCTGGCGGGGGCCCAGGGCTGTGCCGACCAACGGTCGGCACCCACCCGAGGTAGGGCATGGTCGGCACCCGCCGGTAGTGCCGGCCGCTGGCCGGCAATCCCAGGGAATGCGGTTGCCGGCCAGCGACCGGCACTACCCATTACAGAGTGACCGTCTCCACCACTTCCAGGCCGTAACCGGCCAGGCCAACCTGGCGGCGCGGGGTGCCCAGCACCCGCAGCTTGCCCAGGCCCAGGTCGGACAGGATCTGCGCGCCGGCACCATTGCGGCGCCACTGGCCCACGTCCTTGTCCTTGCCCGGCACCACCGGTGCGGGCTGCTGGCGCAGGCGGGCCAGCAGGGCTTCACCATCGCGCGGGGCCGACAGCACCACCATCACGCCGGCGCCTTCGGCATCGATCGCGCGCAGGGCATCGGTGGCGGCCACGCCGAAGTCATCGCGGCGCCAGTGCAGCAGGTCGGCCAGTGGGTTTTCCACTTGCACGCGCACCAGGGTCGGGGTGTCCGCATCCGGGGTGCCGCGGACCAGGGCGAAATGCAGGTCGTGGGCGATGCGGTCACGGTAGGTCACCAGCTTGAACGGGCCGAACTCGGTCTCGATCTCGCGCTCATCCACGCGTTCCACGGTCTTTTCGGTGGCCAGGCGGTAGGCGATCAGATCGGCGATGGAGCCCATCTTCAGGCCGTGCTTGCGGGCGAACACTTCCAGTTCCGGGCGGCGCGCCATGCTGCCATCCGGGTTCAGGATCTCCACCAGCACGCCGGCCGGTTCCAGCCCGGCCAGCATGGCCAGGTCCACGCCGGCTTCGGTATGGCCGGCGCGGGTCAGCACGCCGCCCGGCTGGGCGATCAGCGGGAAGATGTGGCCCGGCTGGTGCAGGTCCGACGGCTTGGCATTGGGCTTCACTGCGGTGCGGATGGTATGCGCGCGGTCATGCGCCGAAATCCCGGTGGTGACGCCCTCGGCAGCCTCGATGCTGACCGTGAAGTTGGTCTGGAACTGGGCGGTATTGGCCTGCACCATCGGCGCCAGGCCGAGGTCGGCGGCGCGGGTGCGGGTCAGCGGCAGGCACACCAGGCCACGGCCGTGGGTGACCATGAAGTTGATGTCCGACGGCTTGACCAGCTCGGCGGCCATGATCAGGTCGCCTTCGTTCTCGCGGTCTTCGTCATCGACGATGACCACCATGCGGCCCTGGCGGATGTCTTCCAGGATTTCCGGGATCGGGGCGAAATTCATGCGACGTCTCCCTGGGGGTGCTGACCGTTGGTCGGCACGCTGATCAGCCGCTCCACGTAACGGGCGACCAGATCGATTTCCAGATTGACCGCGTTGCCCACGCCGGTGGCGGAGAAGGCGGTGTTGGCTACCGTGTGGGGGATCAGGGCGACTTCAAAACCCTCATCGTCCACTTCGTTGACGGTGAGGCTGACGCCGTCCACGCAGATCGAGCCCTTCCTGGCGATGTAGCGGCGCAGCGAGGCCGGCGCGGCGAATCGCCAACGCTGGGCACGCGCGTCTTCGTGGATGGACAGGACCTGGCCAAGGCCGTCGACGTGGCCGCTGACCAGATGGCCGCCGAGGCGGTCGGTCGGCCGCATGGCGCGCTCCAGGTTGATGACCGCCCCTTCGCCCAGCTGGCCCAGCGTGGTCAGGCCCAGGGTTTCGGTGGAGGCATCGGCCTGGAAGCTGCTGGCGTCGAATGCGATGACGGTGAGGCAGACGCCGTTGATGGCAATGCTCTCGCCCATCTGCACGTTGTCGAACGGCAGGTTTCCGACATTGAAGGTGAAGCGGACATCGCCGCCGATGGATTCGCGTGCGGCCAGACGGCCGACGCCTTCGATGATTCCAGTAAACAAGAAACGTTCTCCGCGAAAAGTGAGCGAAAAACGCCGCAAGGCAAACAGGCGGGCGCAGGGCCGCGAAGGCCCTGTGGCACCGTCTTCTTTCATCCGGACTATGACCGTCGGCTCCGGCATTGGACCGGATCTGCTGACCCCCGGCCGTGGGCCGGAGCGCTCGCGGGCTCGTGCTTGCGCACCTACCGCCGGTGGGGAGTTGCACCCCGCCCTGAAGACGTTTGTGTACCGGCGAACCGGCGTGGCCAGTGTACCAGCCCGGGCTGAACGGGGCTGGATGCCACAGCTGTGACGGCCGTCGCTCGCAATTTGTAAAACTTTCATTAAAATTCGCAGCGGACGACATGAGGTCGCCCACGGGTAGCCGAGAGGGCTGGCCCGCCAATGGACTGAAATTCACAGGAATTCCCATGCGCAAGATGCTGATCGTGGCCGCCCTGCTGGCCGCTGCCCCGTTCTCGGCCTCGGCCGACGCCCTCAGCTACACCTACGTCGAAGGCGGTTGGACGCAGGTCAAGGTTGACGACAACGCACTGGACGACCCGAAGGTCGACGGCGGCTACCTGCGTGGTTCCGTGGCGATCGCCGAACAGGTCCATGTGTTCGGTGGTTGGACCTACGCCAGCAAGTCGTACAACTACGACTACGGCTCCTACAAGCTGAAGCTGAACCAGCCGGAGCTGGGCATCGGCTACCACATGCCGTGGACCGACCGCGTCGACTTTACCGCTGACGCCGCCTGGGTCCGTCAGCAGGCCGAAATCACCGTCAACTCCGATTTCTACGGTCGCCTGCGCAACAAGGACCACACCAACCTGGGCCGCGTCACCATGGGCATCCGTGGCAAGCCGTCGCGCATGACCGAAGGTTGGGTCAAGGCCGGTTACATGGACGGCGGCAACAACTTCAAGGGCACCTGGGTCGGCACCGTCGGCGGCCAGATCAACTTCACCAAGACCTGGGGTCTGGTGGGCGAGATCTCCGGCTACCGCGACGTCACCCAGTACTCGGCCGGCGTCCGCGCCAGCTTCTGATCCAACGATCGCTCCTCGTCGTGCGATCGAACGGGCCCCGCAAGGGGCCCGTTTTTTGTCCGCTGCACACCGTCACCTGGCTGCATCGCGCCGTCGAAAGTGTGGGTAGATGCGCTAGGCTTGCGCGCCTCTGGAACAGTAAAACACCGTCATGAAGACCCCCACCCGTACCCTTCTGGCCAGCGTGCTGCTGTGCGCCCCGCTGATTGCCAGCGCTGCACCGGCCCAACTGGCACCCGAGCAGGCCTTCGACCTGTATGCGCGCGTGCTGCTGGAGGACGATGCCACCGCCACGCGCACGCTCAACGACGCACTGAAGCCGGCGTTCGAGGGCCAGGACGCGGTGACCCCCAACCCGGGTGCGCTGGCCAAGGCATTGGCCGAACCGTGGCAGGTCGTGCTTGCCAGCACCGGCGCCAAGGCCGACGCGGCCGCCACCGAAGCGCTGTATGCCAAGGCCCTGCGTGATTCGAAGTGCCGCGCGACCAAGAGCGTGATCGAAGACAACGAATACGTTGAAGACCAGAAGCTGGCGCGGATCACCTACAGCTGCCAGCTGCCCGACCTGGGCAAGGTCCGCCCGCTGTTCGCCGCCAGCCTGGCCGACGATGCCAGCCCGGCCTCGCGCAAGCAGTTCACCGATGCCTATGCCCAGGCACTGCAGAGTGGCGCACGCGTGCCGGTCAGCGGCACCTTCACCCTGTACCCGGCCAAGGACAACGGCTACTGGTACAGCGGCAACTTCGATGACCTGGTGGGCACCGTAGCCGGTGCGCTGGCACCGTTCGAGGACTGGATACAGGACGCGCAGGCGGCCAACGCGCCAAAAGTGACCGGCGTACCCGGCTGCGACCTGCTGCTGCAGCAGCACCGCGCCTGCGTGGCGAAGATCGCGCCCGACCAGATCAGCGGCGTGGACGCGATGGCCGAGGAACTGAAGGCCAAGGCGCAGGTGAAGTCAGCCGATGAGATGACGCAGGAGTGCAAGGCGCTGCGCCCGATCGCCGAGATGATGTGGACCGACGAATGCGCATAAGCGCGAGCTAGAGCCGGGTCCACGCCAGGCTGCTCGTTACCTGCGGCAACGGCGAGCGCACTTTCAGAACCGTTGCATGGCCCTGAGCGACCTGCATGGTCAATGCTGTTGCCCTCTTCCACCCGGGGCAACCGCATGAAACACCGCATGACGTCGACCGCGATCATGGTGCTGGCGCTGATGGCGTCCTGGCAGGCCGAGGCGTCCAGGTTCAAAGCCACGAAGATCATCGTCGTCCAACCCTCGGTCGCCTTCGAGTCAACGCAGCTGAGCGACAGGCACCTGGATGCGTGGATGAGCGAGGATGATCACTGCCGCGACTTCCTGATGTACCACGATCAATGTGCCGTGCTGGTACTACCGGATGAGTACGACGACGGTTTTACGCGTCGCCGGTTGCGGTTCAAGGCGAGGCAACTGCCGGGCGAGGCGCTCGGCGCGTACTGCCGCGACCTGCATGTGCTGTGGAAGCAGCAGTGGAAGGGCCAATGCCCCGTTGGCGAAGAAGACGACGAAGCGGCCTGACGCCATGGGCGTAGCCCCTGCTCTGCGTCATTCCTTCATGGGCGTAGCCCCTGCTCTGCGTCATTCCTTCATGGGCGCAGCAGCAGCCTGTTGTCCTCGCCGACCTGGCGCTGGTCAACCACGCGCAGGCGACGCTGCTGGTCCATGGCATCAATGCCGAGGCCAGCCAGCAGCGGGCGTCCGTTGTCGCCCAGCAGCGTGGGGGCCTGATAAAGCAGAAGCTCATCGACCCAGCCGCCGCGCAGCAGCGCACCGGCCAGCGTGGCGCCGGCTTCGGTGTGCACTTCGTTGATGCCGCGCTCGGCCAACAACGCCAGCACCGCGCCCAGATCCAACCGCCCCTCTGCGCTGGGCACGCTGGCGAATTCGGCGTCGGCCGCATCCGGCGCGCTCACCGCCGCATCGTGCAGGTACAGCGTCGGGGCCCCGCCTTCGCGCACGCGGCTGCATTCGAGCGAACGCAGGCGCGAATCGAGCACCACGCGCAGCGGTGGCATCACCTCGGTATCGGCCAGGCGCACGGTCAGCATCGGGTCGTCGGCAATCACGGTGTCGGCGCCGGTCAGGATTGCACCCGCACGTGCGCGCCAGCGCTGCACGTCTTCGCGCGCGGCCGGCCCGGTAATCCACTTGGAGCTGCCATCGGCCATCGCGGTGCGGCCATCGAGGCTGGCGGCCAGCTTCACCCGCAGCCATGGGCGGTTGCGCTCCACGCGCGACAGGTAACCCTTGTTGAGCTCGCGCGCCTGTGCCGCCATCAGCCCTTCGGCGACGTCGATGCCGGCATTGCGCAGCAGATCGAAGCCACCGCCATCGACCTTGGGGAACGGATCGCGCATCGCCGCGACCACGCGCGACACGCCCGCTTCGATCAGTGCCAGCGCACACGGCGGCGTGCGCCCGTAGTGGGCGCAGGGCTCCAGGGTGACGTAGGCGGTGGCACCGCGGGCCTCGCTGCCGGCCTCGCGCAGCGCGAACACTTCCGCATGCGGGCCACCGGCGCGCTGGTGCCAGCCCTGCCCGACCACGCGTTCGCCATGGGCGATGACGCAGCCGACCATCGGGTTGGGACGGGTGGTGTAGGCAGCGCGCACGGCCAGGCGCAGCGCGTTGGCCATGTGCAGGTGATCGAGGATGGAGAAAAGGGTGGTCATGCGGCCATGGTAACGCCGCCGGTGTGGATGCACGCCATCGGTAGATCCACGCCATGCGTGGATGGACACCTGCGTGCCAACCAAGATTGGCGCCTACCAGATCATGGGCGCCTCCGTGCCACCACAGCGGTGTCGGTCAGCCTTTCTTTTTCTTGGTCAGGGCAATCACATCGCCCAGCAGCTGCAGCTGTTCGGTACTGGCCGGCAGCTCGCGCTCGAGCTTCTCGATCTCCTCGCGGAAATCGGCCACGTCCTCGAAGCTGCGGTACACCGAAGCGAAGCGCACGTAGCCCACGTGGTCGAGCTTGCGCAGTTCGTTCATGACGAACTCGCCAACCTTGATCGAGGGCACTTCGCGCTCGCCGCTGATACGCAGCTGGTGCACCACCGCACGTACCGCTGCTTCGATCTTTTCTTCGGGCACCGCGCGCTTCTGCAGCGCGCGATCGAACCCCGCGCGGACCTTGCGCTGGTCGAACGCTTCACGGGTGCCATCGCTCTTGACGATGGCCGGCAGCTTCAGCTCGACCGTTTCCAGGGTGCTGAAGCGCTCGCCGCAGGCTTCGCATTCCCGCCGACGGCGAATCGTCGCGCCGTCTTCAGAGACGCGCGAGTCGATGACCCGGGTATCGGCATGTTGGCAGAAGGGGCAATGCATGGAACGCCTGGCTCAGGGAGCAATTGCCACGGTCATGGCAGCGTCGCAAAGGTACCTGAGAAAGGGCGCCGCAGCAAATGCTGCCTGCGCGGAAGCGCCTGCATTCTGGCTACCCAGCGTGTCAGGCGAGTTCGAGCGTGTCAGGCGAGTTCGAGCGTGTCAGGCGAGTTCGGATGCCCGGCTCAACCGGGTGCGGGTGGCGGCGATGCCATGCGTGCCCAGCGCAGCCACGCCAAGTGCCCGGACATCACCAGTAGCGGCGGGCCAAACCCGAGGAAGCCCAATGTCGAGATCTCGCCATTGCTGATCGTGGAGTACAGCGTGGCGACGACCACGCCCGACGCGGCCAAGCCACCCAACGCCAGGCCGACCCAGGCCATAACCGGTGATTGGCGAAGGCCGGCAACACCGCGCCACAGGAACAGCCCGCTCAGCCACAGCCACGACAGCAGGCCGATGATGCCGGCCGACGACCACAGCAGCAACAGCGTGTACTCGTCGCCCGTCAGGTACTTGCCGTCCCATACGGCCATCAGCCCCAGCACGGCACCCGTGCCGCCTGCCGCCACGGTGGGCAGGCCCACCAGCAGGCCGGCGATCGCCATCCAGCGCTTGTGCAGGCGCTCATCCATGCGTTCGATGTCCTTCCATGGGCCACGTCATGCCCGGCGCTTGATCCACACCAGCATCGCAGCCGGCACCAGCATCGACGGGCCCAACAGCAGCAGGGCGATGCCTTCGGCGTGGACGGTGCTGCTCCACCACAGCGCCAGCCCCAGCGGGGGCACGGCGGCAAGACCGCCGGCCAGCAGCATCCACCACCAGAGGCGATGCACGTGCAGCCCGGCACGCCCCTGCAGCAGATACCCGGCGCTGAGCCACAACCAAGCCAGGCAGCCGGCAATGCCGGCCAGGCCCCACAGCGGCATCACGGTCACCGCAGCCAGCGTGCCATGGCCGAACTGGCCCAGCCCCGTCAGCAGCAGCATCAGTGCGGCAACGCCGCCGGCCACCAGGCTGGGCAGGCCGAACAGCACGGCCAGGGTGGCGTACAGGTACTTGAGGCGGCGCTCATCCATGCGCGATCGCTGCAATGCCGGGGTCAGAGCCCTTCCCTGCGGGAAGGGGTCCGACCCCAACCCGATCAGCCGTAGACCGGGTACTTGCGGCACTGCGCGCTGACGGCGTCGCGCACGCGGGCGATGACGGCGTCGTCGTTCGGTGCATCGAGCACGTCGGCAATCCAGTTGGCCAGGTCCACGCAGTCCTGTTCGACGTAACCACGGGTGGTCACCGCCGGGGTACCCAGGCGCAGGCCCGAGGTCACGAACGGCGAACGCGGGTCGTTCGGCACCGAGTTCTTGTTGACGGTGATGTGGGCCTTGCCCAGCGCGGCTTCCGCGTCCTTGCCGGACACGTCCTTGCCGATCATGTCCACCAGCATGAGGTGGTTCTGGGTGCCGCCGGAGACGATCTTGTAGCCGCGCGCGATGAGCGTGTTGGCCATCGCCTGGGCGTTCTTCACCACCTGCTGCTGGTAGGTCCTGAAGGCCGGTTCCAGCGCTTCCTTGAAGGCCACAGCCTTGCCGGCGATGACGTGCATGAGCGGACCGCCCTGGATGCCCGGGAACACGATCGACTGCAGCTTCTTGACCAGGTCTTCGTCGGCGCCCTTGGCGATGATGATGCCGCCACGCGGGCCGCGCAGGGTCTTGTGGGTGGTGGAGGTCACCACGTGGGCGTGCTCGAGCGGGCTCGGGTAGACGCCAGCGGCGACCAGGCCGGCCACGTGGGCCATGTCCACGAACAGGTAGGCACCGACCTTGTCGGCGATGGCGCGGAAGCGCGCCCAATCGATCACCTGCGAATAGGCCGAGAAGCCGGCAACGACCATCTTCGGCTTGTGCTCCAGGGCCAGGCGCTCGACTTCGTCGTAATCGATCAGGCCTTGGTCGTTCACGCCGTACTGCACGGCGTTGAACAGCTTGCCCGAGGCATTCACCTTGGCACCGTGGGTGAGGTGGCCGCCGTGGGCCAGGCTCATGCCGAGGATGGTGTCACCCGGCTGCAGCAGGGCGAAGTACACGGCCTGGTTGGCCTGCGAGCCGCTGTGCGGCTGCACGTTGGCGTAGTCGGCACCAAACAGCTGCTTGAGGCGGTCGATCGCCAGCTGCTCGGCAATGTCCACGTATTCGCAGCCGCCGTAGTAGCGCTTGCCCGGGTAGCCTTCGGCGTACTTGTTGGTCAGCTGGCTGCCCTGGGCTTCCATCACCGCCGGGCTGGTGTAGTTCTCGCTGGCGATCAGCTCGACGTGGTCTTCCTGGCGCTGGGTTTCAGCGGCAATGGCCTTGGCCAGTTCGGGATCGTAGGATTCGATGCGGACGTCACGCGGGAACATCGGGTACTCCAGCAGGCAGGGAAAGGGGTACGGCTCAGCCCCTGATTGTAGCCCCGCACCGGCCCGCCGGGGCCGAAAAGGACGGGGCCGGCACTCCCGAAAGAATCCGGCCCCGTGCATGCCAGTGGATCCACGCCATGCGTGGACGTGGCCGCCGGCTCAGCGGCTGTTGATGATGTAGTCGGCGATGATGCCGGTTGCCACCGCCACCAGCAGCATGTTGCCGCGGTCGTCGCGGATCCAGTGGTGCCCATGCGGCGGGCGGCGCAGGTGGTAGCGCGGGTAGTCGTTCACCACGTAGATCGGGCCACGGTAGTAGTCGCGGTAGCGGTGGCCGACCTTCCAGCCGTAGCCCGGGCCATAGGCCGGTCGATAGACCACGCGCGGCGGCGGTGCCGGGCGGTAGTAGCGGTCATGGTCGCGGTGCCAGTCGCGGCGGTCGCGTTCCCAGTCGCGCCGGGCCTCGCGGCGGTCGCGTTCCCAGTCACGGCGGTCCTGTCGCCACTCGCGGCGGTCCTCGCGCCACTCGCGGCGGTCGTGGCCACGGCGGTGGTCGTTGTCGGCGAAGGCGGGAGCCACGGCACCGAGCGCCAGCACAGAGGCCACGGCGCTGGCCATTACTCGATTGATGCGCATGTCAGACCTCTGTTTGGGTGGTGGTGGTGAGCCCATATTGCGCAACCGATCTGAACCGTTTCCGGCTGGAAACGCTTCCCGCTGCAGGACTGTGACGGAGTATTCAGGCCACGGCCAGCCGGCGCCCCTGCGCCGGGCGCGGCCCGGAACCGGTTCCGGCTATAATTGGCGGTATTCCATTCCAGTCTGTGCCCGCTGCCGCAACGGGATGTTCCCGTGACGGGTCGGGTGCAGGGCCGCGCCTACGGAGACCTCATGTCGTCGCAATACATCTACACCATGAACCGCGTGTCCAAGGTGGTCCCGCCCAAGCGGCAGATCATCAAGGACATCTCGCTGTCCTTCTTCCCGGGTGCCAAGATCGGCCTGCTGGGCCTGAACGGCGCCGGCAAGTCCACCGTGCTGAAGATCATGGCCGGCGTGGACACCGATTTCGAGGGCGAGGCCCGCCCGCAGCCGGGCATCAAGGTCGGCTACCTGGCGCAGGAACCGGAACTGGACCCGAACAAGACCGTGCGCGAGTCGGTCGAGGAAGGCGTGGGCGAAGTGCTGCAGGCGCAGGCTGCGCTGGAAGCGGTGTATGCCGCCTACGCCGAGGAAGGTGCCGACTTCGACGCGCTGGCCAAGGAGCAGGAGCGCCTGGAGGCGATCCTGGCCGCCGGTGATGCGCATACCCTGGAAAACCAGCTGGACGTGGCCGCCGATGCGCTCCGCCTGCCGCCGTGGGATGCCAAGATCGCCAACCTGTCCGGTGGTGAAAAGCGCCGCGTGGCGCTGTGCCGCCTGCTGCTGCAGAAGCCGGACATGCTGCTGCTGGACGAACCGACCAACCACCTCGACGCCGAGTCGGTGGAATGGCTGGAACAGTTCCTGGCGCGCTACACCGGCACCGTGGTGGCCGTTACCCACGATCGCTACTTCCTGGACAACGCCGCCGAGTGGATCCTGGAACTGGACCGCGGCCGCGGCATTCCGTGGAAGGGCAACTACACCGAATGGCTGGTGCAGAAGGATGAGCGCCTGAAGCAGGAAGAAAACCAGGAAAAGGCCCGCCAGAAGGCGATCCAGAAGGAACTGGAGTGGTCGCGCCAGAACGCCAAGGGCGGCCGTTCCAAGGGCAAGGCCCGTCTGGCCCGCCTGGAAGAGCTGCAGTCGCAGGATTACCAGAAGCGCAACGAGACCAACGAAATCTTCATTCCGCCGGGCGAGCGCCTGGGCAACATGGTGATGGAGTTCAAGAACGTCTCCAAGAAGTTCGGCGACCGCCTGCTGATCGACAACCTCTCGATGCTGATTCCGCCGGGCGCGATCGTCGGCATCATCGGCCCGAACGGCGCCGGCAAGTCGACCCTGTTCAAGATGATCACCGGCCAGGAAAAGCCGGATTCGGGCGAGATCGTGATCGGCCCGACCGTGCAGCTGTCCTACGTGGACCAGAGCCGCGACAAGCTGGAAGGCAACCACAACGTCTTCCAGGAAATCGCCGGCGGCCTGGACATCCTCAACATCAACGGCATCGAGATCCAGTCGCGCGCCTACATCGGCCGCTTCAACTTCAAGGGCCAGGACCAGCAGAAGATGGTCGGTTCGCTGTCCGGTGGTGAGCGTGGCCGCCTGCACATGGCCAAGACCCTGCTGCAGGGTGGCAATGTGCTGCTGCTGGACGAACCGTCCAACGACCTGGACATCGAAACGCTGCGTGCGCTGGAAGATGCGCTGCTGGAGTTCCCGGGCAACACCTTCGTGATTTCGCACGACCGCTGGTTCCTGGACCGCATCGCCACGCACATCATCGCTTTCGAAGGCGACTCGCACGTGGAGTTCTTCCAGGGCAACTACCGCGAGTATGAGGAAGACAAGAAGCGCCGCATGGGCGACGACGCTGCGCCGAAGCGCCTGCGCTTCAAGGCGCTGAAGTAAGCCCTGCCGCAGAAAACGAAAGGCCGCGCTCGCGCGGCCTTTCGTCTTTCAGGCGTTCCTGACGCCCGCTTTCCGGGCGTTTTCGCTGGCCGCGATTCAACCGTTGATGAACGCGGGCGCCTCAAGCGGGCTTGAATCCCTGTCGTAATCGGACTTTGCAATTCGTTGTATGTTTCCGCGCGCCCACATCGGTTTTCCTACGCCCCGATTCATCCCCCAACGTAGGAAATTCCAATGAAAGCACTGATCATCACCACGGCAGCCGTGATGCTGTCGGGCACCGCCACGGCCGCGACCACCGACTGGGACGGCTTCTACCTGGGTGCCCAGGCCTCGCATGGCGAGGGGCACAGCAAGGACCGCAGCAACGCCAACGCCTCGGAAAAGAGCGTGCGCGGCTTCACCGGCGGCGTGCAGGGCGGCCGTCGCTGGCAGTTCGACAACAGCATCGTGGTCGGCGTTGAAGGCACGCTGTCGTTCGGCAACGTCACCCGTGACTGGAAGGATCGCGAACAGCACCAGTACAGCCCGTACTACGGCGAAGACGCGCTGACCCGTTCGGGCACCCTCGATGTAACGCTGGGCCGTGCGATGGGCCGCTGGCTGCCTTATGTGGGCGCGGGCGTGACCGTGGCCCAGCAGGAATTCACGCTGGGCTGCGACAAGTCGCTGGTGGAGGCCACCAACGGCTGCCGCGTGGCCGAGTTCGAGACCCGCGCCTCGCACCTTTCCACCGGCGCCCACGCCACCGCAGGCGTGCTGTACCGCTTCAACGAGCGCCTCTCGGCCGGTGCCGAATACCGCTACACCCACCTGGGTTCCAGCCCGGTGACCTTGGAAGACCCCAACTACCCCGCTGCGGCGCGTCGCAGCTTCCATACCGACTACAGCAGCGTTACGCTGAAGTTGAACTACCACTTCTAACCGCCTGGCGACGTACCCGCAGGTCCCCCGGGGCGGCAGGGCGCGCAGGCATGAGAGATCTGCGATGTCCCTGTTCGAGCGCCTGTTCCAGCTGCAGCAGCACGGCACCACCGTGCGCACCGAGCTGCTGGCCGGTGTCACCACCTTCCTGACGATGTCCTACATCGTCTTCGTGAACCCCGAGATCCTCGGCACCACCGGCATGGACGCCGGCGCGGTGTTCGTGGCCACCTGCCTGGCTGCTGCACTGGGTTCGGCGGTGATGGCGCTGGCCGCCAACTTCCCGGTCGGCATGGCACCAGGCATGGGCCTGAACGCGTTCTTCGCCTTCACCGTGGTTGGTGCTGCCGGCCTGCCGTGGCAGCAGGCGCTGGCGGCGGTGTTCATCTCCGGCCTGGTGTTCCTGGTGCTGTCACTGACCGGCGTTCGGGCATGGCTGGTATCGGGCATTCCTTCGTCGCTGCGCTCGGCCATCGTGGCCGGCATCGGCCTGTTCCTGGCGATCATCGCGCTGCAGAAATCCGGCGTGATTGTCGGCAATGAAGATACGCTGGTGGCACTGGGACCGTTGAACACGGCGCCGCCGCTGCTGGCACTGGCCGGCTTCCTGCTGATCGCGGTGCTGGAAGCGCGCCGCGTGCGTGGTGCGATCCTGATCGGCATCCTGGCCGTGACCGGCGCGGGCTGGGCGTTGGGCGACGTGCAGTACCAGGGCCTGGTTTCGCTGCCACCGAGTCTGGCACCGACCTTCCTGCAGCTGGACCTGCCGGGCCTGCTGCACCATGACGGCGGCGCACCGATCGCCGTGCTGCTGCAGGTGGTGCTGGTGTTCGTGCTGGTGGAAGTGTTCGATGCCACCGGCACGCTGTACGGCGTGGTCGGCCGCGCCGGCCTGCTGAAGCTGCCCGGCGCGCAGAAGCGTTTCGGCCGCGCGCTGCTGGCCGACAGCACCGCGATTGTTGCAGGCTCGATGCTCGGCACCAGCAGCACCACTGCCTTCGCTGAAAGCGCCTCGGGCGTACAGGTGGGCGGCCGCACCGGCCTGACCGCATTGGTGGTGTCGGCACTGTTCCTGGCCGCGCTGCTGTTCTCGCCGCTGGCGTCGATGGTGCCCAGCTATGCCACCGCACCGGCGCTGCTGTTCGTGGCCGGCCTGATGCTGCGCGAACTGGTGGAAGTGGACTGGAGCGACCTGACCGAATCGGTGCCGGCGGCCCTGTGTGCGCTGGCGATGCCGTTCACTTATTCGATTGCCAACGGTCTGGCGTTCGGCTTCATCGCCTATGCCGCGCTGAAGGCCGGCACCGGGCGCTGGCGCGAAGTGCATCCGGCAGTCTGGCTGGTGGCGGTGCTGTTCACCCTGCGCTACGCGCTGGAATGATGCCTGGCTGAGGGTCGGAGCCCATTGCCGTGCAATGGGATCCGACCCCGCAGGACTGCTGCTACCAGCGCGGCTGCAGGCGGCCGTCGGCGCCGAAACGCCAGCGTCCTTCGGCCCAACCCACGCCGAACAGGGCCAGCATCTGCGAGTAATAGGCCGGTGCATCGGCGCGTTGCTGCTCGGCGCTGGGCAAGCTGGCCCGCAGCGACTGCGCGCGCTCCGCTTCGCCCTGCGCGATCAGATAGGGCAGCAGGGCCGCGCGGAATCCGTAGTTGCCTTCGCCCTGCCCCTGGCCACTGCGGGTGTCGATCTTTTCCCACATCGGTGCACCACTGCGCAGGCGCTGCAGCGGTCCGGACAGCGCCGCCAGCTGCGCGCGGAACAACGGATCGCGCGATGCGGTCATGCCTGCCCAGGTGTAGCAGCGGATGGCGTCGTAGCCGCCGACCGCACCGCGCACCGGATCGACGACGAAGCGATCGCCTTTCCACGCCGCCCAGTCCGGTGCGAACCCGTGCGGGCTGCTCTGCTGCAGCAACTGCACGCTGTTGCGCGCCAGCGCCTGCCACGGCCCGCTGCGATCCTCCGCCGCAAAGCGGCGCAGCAGCGGCAGTGGCAGATAGCTGGGGTTGACCCGCGTGGCGTCCCCTTCAATGAACCCCTGTGGGCCTGGCAACAGCATTGGGCCGAGCCCGGGCAGATCCACGATCTCGCGCGCCCGCACCTGCACCAGCATGCCCTCCGCGATGGCCTTCAGCGCCGGACGGCGCCACAGCCGCGCGCCTTCCAGCAGCGCGTAGGCCAGCCAGAGATCGGAGTCCGAGGCCGGGTTGTCGTCCAGCACCCGCCAGGCGCCGGCGTCATCGCGTCCCCACCGCCAAGCCGGCAGGCGCTTGCCCATGTCGCCACCGGCAAGGTTGTCCTGGGTCCAGCCCAGGATGCGGTCGAACAGCGCCTGGTCGTTGTCGACCAGGGCGAAGAACAAGGCATAGGACTGGCCTTCGGAGGTGCTGCGCTGATCGTCCTGGCTGCGATCGATCATGCGCCCGTCGCGGCTCAGGCTGCTGTCGAGCAGTACCTGCCACGCCGGCCAGCGCGGGGCGGGCGCGGCCTGCACACGGCACACGCCGAGCAGCGGCAGCGTGGCGACCGCCTGCAGCAGGCGCCGTCGCCGCAGGTCAGCGGAATTCGCCATACGGCACCAGTGGTGATACGGGCAGCGGCAGGTTTCCCTGCCAGGGCTTGAAGGTGTAGCGCAGGTAGAGCTGGAACGAATTCGGCGAGAAATCGCGGCTGCGCTGGAGGGTGCCGGCAGCGCCCAGCACGAAGTGGTCGCCGAGGCGGCGTTCCACCGCGCCGTACAGGCGGTACCCGGTGCCCGTGCTGCTGCTGTCACCGGTGTACAGGCCGGCCTCGTCCAGCCGCAGCGGGCCGTACTGCGGCTCAAGCTGTGCAATCACGCGCTCGATCAAGGCCTGGTCGGGGAAACGGCTGATCGACGAGGTACGCGCACTGGACACACTGACCGAGCCATCCAGGCGCACCGACCACACGTCGTTGCGCCAGGCAAAGCTGACCGGCAGGCTCAGCGATGCATAGCGCTGCGGGCTGTAGTAGCCGCCCTGGCCCAGCGAGTAGCCGCCCAGGTCCTTCTGGTAGCGCCAGTACATCGCGGTGGTACCCACATCCAGCCGCATGTCGGGGCGCTGGATCAGCTTGTGGTACCAGCCCACCATCGCGCGTGCGCGGGTGTTGTCGACCACGTTGTGCCCGGTCAGCCGATGCCAGCTCCAGTTCGACCACACGCCATCGCGGCCGCCCTGGTCGTAGCCGAGGCTGAAGGTCACGCCGTTGGCGGTGACGCCGCCCCAGCTGATGCCGCTGCGCGGATCAACCGCACCGGCCTGCGACAGCAGCGAATTGGTCATCGGCCGCCGCGACAGCGTGGCGCCCCAGCCGAAGCGCCCGAGGTCGCCATTGAGGGTGACACCGCCAAGCCAGTTGCCGACCACGTAGTTGGACGGGGTGTGGCCGATATCGACGTTCCAGCGGTCATCCAGGGTGCGCCAGCCGACGGCGAAGCCGGCACCGGAGGTGCGCCGCTGGTGCACGAAGCGGGTGCAGCCCGGTGCGCGCAGGCGGCTGTCGTCGGCCTGCAGCAGATCCAGGTCACAGCTGCCGAAATCCTCGTCGTAGGCGCCGCTCTCATCGGTCTGGAAGCGGCCCGCATCGAAGCTGACCTGCTCGATGCGCGCCCAGCCCAGGCCACCGGCGAATGGCGCGTCCAGATGCGCGATGCGGGTATCGCGCGACAGCCGCGAAATGCCCGGCGTGCCATCGCTGCGGCGACCGGTGTCCTGCATCACCGTCAGGGTGGGATTCTCCTGCTGGTACAGGGTTTCCACATCGCTGCGCAGGCTGCGCCGCAACCAGTCATCGCCGGCTGTCTCGCGGCTGGCCAGGGTCAACGCGCGGTTGTCGCGCGGCGTGACCTGGCCGGGAGCCAACACGCCGTTGTCGGCCATCGCCTGCGCGTACATGTCCAGCGCCTGCTGCGGATCATCGCGGCGCACCAGCCGTGCCGCATCACGCCAGGACTGTGCGTCGGGCCCGGTCTTGCGCGCAAGCAACGCGCGCAGGATCGCCAGGGCCTTCGTGTCCTCGCGCAGGTTGGTCCAGATGGTGGCGAGCTGACGCTGCTGGCCGATCTCGTCATCGTCTACTGCCGGCGGTGCGTCGTGCATCTGGCGGCGTGCGCTGGCCAGATCGCCGGTGCCAATCCAGGCCTGGACCTGGCCCAGCTGCGCATCCACATTGTCCGGCTGTGCGGCAAGCACGCGCTGGTAGTAGTGCAGCGCCTGCGCGTGATCGCCGCGCAGGCGCGCCCACTCGGCCATCAGCAGATCATTGTCGGTGCTGGGCGGTTGCTGCTGCAGCAGCGCGATGGCTTCGGCCTCCCTGCCCTGCGCACGCAGATCCCACAGATGATCGACCAGCTGCTGCCGCTGCAGGCGCGCCGACAGCGCGCGGATGTCGTCGTTCCACTTCGCCTGCGGCAGCGCGTCGAGTACCGCCAGCGCCTGCGGCAGCCGATCGGATCCCGACAGGTAGAGCGCCTGCGCGTAGCGCGCTTCGGCGCTGTCGTTATGCGTGGCCATGTCGGCCACCGCCGCGTCGGCCTCGTCCTGCCGGCCAGCGGCGCGCAGCTCGTTGGCCAGCGCATAGGCCAGCCATGCATCGCCCGGCAGTTCGCCGCGCAGCTTCTGTCCCAGCATGATCGCGGTGGTCGCATCACCGGCAGCCAGCGCCTGCTCGCGACGCTCACGCAGGCGGCTGATCTGGAGCTGGCGCAGGTCTTCGGCATACAACCTGCGTTGCGCAGCGGGCAATGCGTTGATGAAGGCTTCCAGCCGCTGCGGGTCGGTGCGGCCGTACAGCTGCACCAGCTTGCGGATCACGTTGGCATCGTTGGGCGCCATCCGCCGCGCAACCTGCAGCTGGCGTTCGGCTGCGGCGTCGTCACCGCGGGCCACGGCCACGTCGACCAGGCCCAGTGCAGCATTGACGTCGCGGGGCTGCTGGCGATGCGCCTGCGCATAGAGGCGCTCGGCCTCGTCCAGCCGGCCGGCCGCCAGCGCCGCATCGGCCTGGTCCAGCTGCAGCCAGTAGCGGGTGCTGGCGATCAGGTCGCGCCACTTGTCGTTGCTGTCGCCGGCCGGGGTGGCCTGCACCGCACGCTGGAAATAGCTGATGGCCTGCTCGCGGCGGCCCTGGCGCATCAGCGCCATGCCCAGCCCCCCCAACAGGTCGGGCTCGCGCGGATAGCCGCGCAACGCCTGCAGCAAAGCGCGCTCGGCCTCTGCATTGCGGCCTGCGTCGAGCAGCTGCTGGCCGCGCAGGCCGGCGCGCCACGCCGGGTCGCTGACCCGCTTGTGCTGGTCGATGTAGCGCTCGCGCACCAACGCGATGTCGGCAAACGCTGGGTTGCGGGTGATGAAGTCCTGCAGCCGGCGCACGCTGCGGTCGTCGGCCGGCTGATCCTTCAGGTAGGCCCATTCGGCGTCCGCCGCCATGCCGCGGGCCTCCGGATTACGCCCCATGCGCTGCAGCGCGGCGAGCGCCTCTGCATCGCGGCCGGCAGCGAACAGCATCTGCGACAGCGCCTGCAGCAATGGCACATTGCCCGGATAACTGCGGTCCAGTTCGCCCAGCGCACGGATCGCCTGTGCACGCCCATCCGCCTGGCCGCCGCGCAGGCGCCAGTACTCCAGGCCCAGCTGCAGGCCGGGTGGATCATCGTTGAACAGGCGGCGGTAGATCGCCAGCGCTTCGGCGCTGCGGCCACCGGCAGCGAACAGGCGCGCCTGCTGCAGATCCTGCTGCAGATCACCGCGGTAGGCCCTCCAGAGGCGTTCGCCGGCGGCCAGTTCACGGGTACCTGTACCGATCTCGCGCAGGCGCTTCAGGGTCGCCTCGGCATCCTGCAGCTTCTGTTGCGAGAGCTGCACTTCCAGGATCGCCACCAAGGTGCCGCGATCATCCGGTGCCAGCATGCGCAGCCGCGCCAGGGCGTCTTCGATCAGGCTCTGGCGACCGGTGGCCTCACCGATGCGCACCTGCTGCAACAGCCACTGGCGCTGCTCGGCGACGGTTCCGCCCGGCGTATCGGGCAAGGCCTGCGCCGCGCAGGGCCCGGCACCGGCCAGTCCCAACAGGACGAGGCCGGACGCGGTGACCAGCGGATGCCGCGTACGTGCCATCAGTGCCCCGGGTCCAGGCGCTTGGCCGCGACCCAGCGCAGCGCGCGCCACAGCAGGAAGGCGACCATCAGCACCACCAGCGTGGCCAGCACCGCCAGCAGCGCCGGGTGGTCGGCCAGGTGGTACCACAGCAGCAGCCACCACGGCAGCGCGCCAACGTAGTAGTGATCACCGACGAACTGGCTGTGAATGCCCGAGGTACGCAGGATCGCCACCGATCCGGCGATGGCTTCGCGCTTGCCGGTATCGCTGAGTGCATCGTGGAGCAGGCCGTAGTCGGCGGCATTGCTGGCGGCCAGCGAAACGATGCTGCGCTGCGCATGCGTCGGTGACTGCATGCCGATGATCGCGGCAAACGGTGCCTGCGCGCTCACTGCCACTTCGGTCACCGCTGGATCGCCATCGCGGCTGCCACGGCGGGCCTGTTCCATCGCCTGCTGCGGCGATGGCGACTGGCCATTGAGCAGGCGCGTGCGCTGGTCGTCGATCAGCAGCGACAGCTGCTGGCTACCGCGCAGTTCGGCCGGCAGGGCGCCCAGCATCAGCAGGTCCGCATCCAGCGCGCTGGCCTGCTTCCAGTCATCGGACAGGCGCAGCCCATAGGCCGGATAGCCGCTCTGCACGCCCAGCCCACCGATCAGGTTCAGCAGCAGGCTGACCTGTGCCTCGTTGGCTTGGGGCGGCACCAGCACGACAGTCTCCGACAGATCGGCCATGCGGGTGAAGGGGAATCCACTGAGCGCGAACGCGGACAGGTCCGGCAGGCCCATGTAGTGATGGAATCCGGAGAAGTCGATGGTCGAGTCGTCTTCGATCGCTGCCTGCAGGTTGGGCGGCAGCACGGTCTGGCAATGATCGCGCTGCGCACTGCCCATCACGCTGGCAAAGTTGAAATCGAAACGCAGCTGGTTGCGGTCGCCCAGTTTGAGCGCCGGAATCAGCAGGCGACCGTCATCGGCACCGGCATCGCCGGCCAGCACCGGCAAGCGGATTTCCTCCAGGCCCTGCTTGCCGTTGCGGCGCACCAGCGGGAAGCTGGAGATGAACTGGTCGTTGATCGCCACGCCCAGCCGCGACTCATCGCTGCCAAACGGCGGCGTGTAGCGGTAGCGCAGGTTCAGCGGAATACCCTGGTTGCGCCAGATGAACAGATCCGGCGGCAGGTTGAGGTTGACCGTGATCGGCTGCGGCGACACGCCGTTGGCGTGCAGTTGTTGCGGATAGTCGAGCAGTTCAGCCAAGCGGACGGCGCGGTCGGTGCGCACCCAGTTCGGTGCGTCGTACGGCTTGCGCGGGGCCAGCGGCTTGACCTCATCGACACTGACCTGGCGGCCGCGGAACAGCACGTTGCCGGCCGCCATCGCAGCCACGGCCTTCTGCAGGTCGTCATCGTTGCGGCCCAGCACCAGCAGCAGCTTTCGCTGCGGATCCTCCGGCAGCGACATCAGTTCGATCATCGGGCCGTTCACCGGAGCATGGTTGGCGATCACGGGCGGGAACCTGCCGTTGACCGCCAGCACCACCGCGTGGCCCTTGTCCGGCAGCGTGCCGAAGCTGACCGGGAAACGTGCCTGGCGCCACCAGCCGGAAAGGCTGCCGAAGTACGAGGACATCACCGCCGCCGCCCGCTGCTGTGCCAGGCTCGGCGCAGCGGCGAACACCACTGGCAGTTCCAGCCGTGCTGTATCACGCGGATCGAAGAACGGCAGCGGGAAGTTGGCCAGGTCGTCCTGCATCGCCAGCGGCTGGCCGCCCAGGCGCAGCGTGCTGTTGCTCGAGAGATTGACCCACAGCGAGCTGTGCGTCGGCTCTTCGCAGATGTCGGTGTAGTGGCCGACGAACTCCAGGCGGACCTGGTTGAAATCAGCAATCAGGCGCGCGTCCAGCGGTAGCTTGGCCTGCACCGGGCGGCCCAGCTGCTCGTTGCTGATCGGCACCACGCCCATCATCGCGTCGTTGAGATAGACCCGCAGGTGCGACAGGGTCGGCAGCAGCGACGGTGAAGGCGTGAAGCTCAGATCCAGCTCGGCATCGCGGACCAGGCGGTCACGGCGGACCTGGAACTCGAAGGTGGTGGCATTGCGCACGCCCGACAGCAGCGTGTCCTGGCGGCGCCCCAGCTGCGCGAAGGTGTTCTGCCGCTGCCAGGGCCAGGCGCTGCCCGCCCAGGTCTGCGCCAGCGCGGGCTCGGTACCGGTGGCAGGCGTGGTGGCTGGCGCGGCCGGCACCCCCGGCGCCGGCGGCGCGGCAGGCGCGGTAGTGGGAGGGACAACCGGCGCCGGGGCAGGCGCGCTGTTGCCTGACGCCACGGGCAGGGCCAGCAGGGGCAGCAGCAGCCAACGCAGAGAGGACGGACGGGTCATGGACGAAGCCCTGGATCAGCGGCTGGGTCAGCCGGGTGGGAAGGAAGCGGACGTTGCGGAGCAAAACTGGCCAGCCATCGCAGCAGGCGACGGTTCCAATGTGCGGGGCGGTCGAGGTCGAACGGTGCGAAATCACCCATCCGCCGGTAGCCGCGCCAGCCCAGGACCAGCACGCTCCACAGGCTGCGCGGCAGGCTCTTGGGCTGGTAACCGGCGTGCCAGTCAAGCCAGGCATCGGCGCGGGCGAAGGTGCATTGGGCGAACTCGACGCGCTGGCGCTCGTCCTCGAACAGCAGCAGCAGGCCCAGTCGCTGGCCGACCGTGCGTTGCACGCGCGCCGGGAATGCGAACTCGCGGCGACCCCGCCCCAGCAGCACCTGCACGCGCTGGCCTTCAACCAGCTGTGCGTCTTCGCCGAGTTCGACGCCCACGCCATCGTTGGAGTAATCCTGCAGCACGCCGCGCAGGCGGCGGCCATCGGGCACCTGCAGCGCCATCGGCAGACGGGTGGTGACGCGATGCGTGCGTCGCACCTGCTGCACTTCGGCCGCCACCGCCAGCGCACCGCCGATGATCAGCAGGTTGTACAGCACCCACAGCGAACTCACGATCACCGTGCCACGTTCGTCAAGTGGGCCGTGCACGAAGCGCCACACGGCAAAGCACAGGCCCAGCACGTTCAGCAGCGCCAGCACCAGGTAGGGCTGCGCCACGCGCCAGTCGAAACGATCGCCGGCCTGGGTGCCGCCCTTGTCGGTGACGTTGAACTTGCCGCGGCCCGGACTGAACAGCGCCACGGTGGTGGGCCGTGCGATGTACCAGGCCAGCACCGTCTCGTACACCTCACCCCAGAACGGACGCCGGTACTTGCCCTGGATGCGTGCGTTGGTCAGGCTGGCGTGGGCCATGTGCGGTACCACGAACAACAGGATGGCCAGCGCCGGTGCGTAGATGATGTACACATGCAGCAGCAGGAACGCCAGCGGCGCAGTGAGGAACACCAGGCGCGGAATGCCAGCCAGGAAATGCAGCATCGCGTTGGCGTAGCAGAAGCGCTGGAACAGGCTCAGGCCCTTGCCCAGCAACGGGTTGTCGATGCGGAAGATCTGCACCATGCCACGCGCCCAGCGGATGCGCTGGTTGACGTGCGCGCCGAGGCTGTCGGTGGCCAGGCCGGCCGCCTGCGGAATGCGCAGGTAGGCCGAGTTCCAGCCCTTGCGGTGCAGCCGCAGCGCGGTGTGCGCATCCTCGGTGACGGTCTCGGTGGCAAACCCGCCGATGGCATCGATGGCTTCGCGCCGCAGCACCGCGCAGGAGCCGCAGAAGAACGCCGCGTTCCACAGGTCGTTGCCGTCCTGCACCAGGCCGTAGAACAGCTCGCCTTCGTTGGGATCGCTGCGGAACACCTGCAGGTTGCGTTCGAATGGATCGGCCGAGAAGAAGTGGTGCGGGGTCTGCACCAGCGCCAGTTTGGGATCACGCAGGAACCAGCCGCAGGTGATCTGCAGGAACGACCGCACCGGCAGGTGGTCGCTGTCGAAGATGGCCACCAGCTCGCCATCGATCAGGGTCAACGCATGGTTGAGGTTGCCGGCCTTGGCATGGCGGTTGTCGGCACGGGTGATGTAGTTGACCCCGGTGCGCTCGGCGAATGCGCGAAATTCTTCGCGCTTGCCATCATCAAGGATGTGGATGCGCAGCTTGTCGGCCGGCCAGTCCAGGCCCATCGCCGCGTACACGGTGTGCCGCACCAGCGCCAGGTCTTCGTTGTAGGTGGGGATCAGCACATCCACCGTCGGCCACTGGCGGATATCGGCCGGCAACGGCGCCGGGCGGCGCCGCAGCGGCCAGGCCACCTGCACGTAACCGAGCATCAGCACGAGCCACGAATAGGTTTCCGCCGCCAGCAGCACCACGCCACAGACCAGGTCGAAGGTGCTGTTCCAGTTCAACGTGGCCGTATAGCGCCACCACAGGTACCGGCAGGACACGGTGATCGACAGCACGACCAGCACCAGCGTCGCATAGCGCCCCTGCATGCGCCGCACCAGCAGCGCGATGGCCCACAGCAGCACCACGAACACGAACTGCGCCAGATAGGTGAACGGCTGGGTGATGCACAGCGCCGCCAGCCCCAGCGTGGCCAACCCGACCAGCAGGGTCAGCAGGTGCCGCGAACGCGGCGACAGGCTGCCCATCTTCCGGCCGAACCATGCCGCCACGCGGCTGTTCCAGAATTCACTGGGTGCATCGCGCATGGCGCGCAGGTAGCGCAGGCGGCCGCGACCGGCCGCACCGCGCAGTTCGGCAATGCGTTCGCGACGGGCCCGGGCCAACCGTTGCCGCCTCAGCGAGGGCTGCGGTACCAACCGCACCACCGACAGCCACATGGCCTGGATCAACAACCGCAGTGGATCGCCCGGGCGCCAGCGGCGGTCGCCCTGGATCTGCGGGAAGGCGTTGCGCAGGCGCGGGGCCTGTGCCTGCCATGCCGGCCCTTCCAGGCGCAGCAACGCCCAGCCCACGCACTGCAGCAGCCACAGCAGCGAGCGGGTTGGCCAAGGCGCATGCACGCGTTCGCGCAGGCGCCCCCAGTCCAGGTAGTAGACGCGGGCGCCCATCAGCGTGTCCCCGCAACGGGCTGGCGCCGTGCGGCCTCGGCCAGGCACCACAGCACCAGGCCATCGACATCGGCGGCGGCCAGCGAATCGGTCGCATAGCGCCCCAGTGGCTGCTTGCTGGCCAGCGCGGAGGGCACCCGCGCATCCTCGTGCAGCGGCTGCGGCACCAGCCGCGGGCCGTGCGCGTGAAGCCACAGCTGCATCAGATCGCGCTGCACCGGGACGACCGGGTCATAGCGGTTGGCCAGCAACAGGCGTGTGTCCTCCGGCTGCCGCTGCAGGAACACGTGGCTGACCGGATCGACACAGGCCAGGCGCAGCGGCAGCGTGCAGCGCACGTGCTGGTTGATGGCCGCTGCATGCGCCGGCAGGCGCTGCGGCAGGTCGAACAGGATCCAGTCGAACTGGGTCTCCAGCAGCGGAATGCGTTCGGCCCAGGTGCCCGGTGCCTGTTGCAGCTGCTGTTCGATGCGCATTGCGGCCTCGCTATCGACGCGACCATAGGGCAGCACCGCAAGTCCTGCTGCAACGGCGTAGGCGGCATCACGCCAGTCCGTGCCGTCCAGCTGCGCGCGCCCCCAACCGTTGTCCACGTCGGCAGGCAGCCCCAGGTGCAGGCCGAGCATCTGGTCCGGACTGCATTCGACCAGCAGGACGCGCTGGCCCTGCGCGTGCAAGCCCTGGCCGAGTGCGGCCAGCACCGTGGTGACACCGGTTCCGCCATGGATGCCCTGCAGCGACAGCACGGTGCTCATCGGCGCGGCTCCAGTTCGGCCAGCAACGGCCAGCGCGCCAGCGCCTGGGCACGCTCATGCTGGGCAGAGAAGTCCACGTAGGGCAGCCCCGGCATGCCCAGGCTGCGGCGCAGCAGGTCGATATCGTCCTCTTCCACGGACAGCGTCACCGGTACGGCAAGGATGTCGGCAGGCATCAGCGTGCCTCCTCGGGGTAGGGACTCCAGGCCTGGCTGCCCTGCAGCTGCAGCCAGGGCTTGCCGGCGTACTCGATGACCTTGGCGCCTTCGTTTTCCGACACCGACGGTGTCTGCGGCAGCCCCTTCAGCAGGCTGTCCCAGTTGCGCTCGCTCGGCGGCGACTGGGCATTGAGCGCGTACACGCGCGAAACCAACTCGGACACGGCAAGGTAGCTGCTCGGTTCGGGGACATGACGCGGGCCGCCGGCCGCCGGCGCGCCCATGCCGATCAGCTTCACGCCCACCGGCACGTGGGTGATCGACGGGCTGGGAATCTCGCGCATGCCCGGAATCTGCATGCGGTCGCCATGCAGGGCCGCGCCATGCTCGGGTACCACCACGATCATCGCGCGGCGGCCACTCTTCTCCACCGCATCGACGAAACCGGCCATGTCGCCCAACACCATTTCCGCACGTGCCTTGTAGTCGGCGGCATTCGAACGGCCATCGGCGCCGACGATGCGGTTGCCATCGTGCAGCGAAATCGTGTTGTAGAACAGCGCCACCTGCTGGCTGGACCCGGCCAGCCGCTGTTTCCACCACGCCATCAGCACATCGCCATCGCGGCGCAGCGGCGACTTGTCGAACGCCACCAGCGCTTTAGGAAACGCGCTGATATCCATCGGCTGTGCCTGCAGCCCGCCGTACTGGTGCAGTTCACCGATGAAGTCGTCGAAGTGACCGTCGTGGTTCATCGCCAGCTGGCTCTGGAAGCCCAGACGCTGCAGGTTCGAGAACAGCTGGCACTCGGCCGGCACCGGATCGAACAGCCCGGTATGCGAGGTCTGGCCACAGCTGGCGCGCAGCAGGCGGATCGCCGCCGGGCCGCTGTAGGCGGTTGCCGAGTTGAAGTCGTCGAACACCACGTCCATGTGGTCGAGCAGATTGTTCTGGCGCAGCCCCACTTCATCCAGATCGCTCCATGCCAGCGAGCAGATGTTGAGGATGATGACGTCGAACGGCGCGCCGCTGCCCGGTGCCGGGAAGCTGGTCTTGAGGCTGGCCTGCTGCTGGTAGAAGCCGGCCAGCCATGCGTTGAGCGTATCGTTGTTGGCCGGCGGCAGGCCGCCACCTGAAGTGCCTGCGACGCTGGTGGTGGCCGCGGTGGCGGTACCCTGCCCCCAGTTCCAACCCGCCGGCATCGGTATCGCCATCACAGCCAGGCCAAGCATGCCCAGCACGCTCAGAGTGGTGATGCGCAGCCACGGCTTGAGCAGTACGTAGGCCAGCACCAGCATCGCCAGTACCGCCACCATCTGCCAGTTGATGAAGCGCTGGGCCAGCTCGAGCCAGTAATCCGCCGAGAAGTCCAGCACGCCAGGTTGCACCAACAGGCGCCGGAACGGCGGCCACCAGGTGTCCTGGTAGTACAGCGCCACGCCCACCGGTACCGCAGCGACAGTACGCGCGATGCGTGCCCAGCGCCAGCGCAGTGGAACCAGCAGCGCGCCCAGGAACAGCAGGTTGGGCAGGATCTTCAGATCCAGCGCGCCCATCCAGGCCAGTACCACCTTGGACAGGAAATACAGGTTCCAGCCGCGCAGGTCGGCCCAGGCGAAGGGCGATGCGGGAGCCACCTGCGGACTCATGCAGCCCCCCGCGGCGCACGCAGGCGTACACCGGCGCGGCGCAGGTGGCGAGGGGGCAGCCAGCGCGCGGCACGGCGGCGCAGCGCACGCCACAGCGTACCGAGCATTGCACCGAAGGGAACCATCACGAGCGCACAGGCGACGATCAGGGTCCAGAGTTGCTGGTCGGTGGTCATGCGCGATCTCCCAGTCGCAGCGGCTTCGGGACAGTGAAAACAGGCGCCTCCAGCGCCGGGGCCACCGGTGGCAGGGCGGCGGGCGCTTCGGGCAGGACCTCGGCCTCCGGATCGCTGCTGCCGGCGTTCATCGCTGCAATGTCGTATTCGGCCAGACGCTGGTAGCCATCGAACAGCTCCCGCCAGGGTAGGCGGAACAGATTGCCCAGGGCCTGTTCGACCGCATCACGCCGGCACCCGAACAGGAACAGGCGCACCTGCCCGCGGTAGACACAGGCCAGATCGCCTTGGCGGCGGATGCGCAGCTGCTGCAACGTCTGCTCGGCGCGCAGGCCGGCCACCGGCTGCAACGCCAGCACGGCGCTTTCCACTGCGCTGCCGTCCTGGTCGATGCGTTCGCCGGCGATCTGGCGGAAGCGTGCGGCGTTGACCAGGCCGCTTACCGGTGGCGGCCGATGCGCACGGATCAGTGGCTCCGGATCGTCAGCCAGCTGGCCCTGCCAACGCTGACGCTGCACGGTTTCCAGCAGGGTCAGCAGGCGCGGCAACGGCGTGGCTGACGGCACTACCAGGCTGCAGCCGCACTGCATCAGCAGCCGCTCATCAGCGTAGCGCAGGCAGGGCTGCAGCTCGCGCACCACCAGTTTCAGTGCATTGCCACGTTCCCGGCGCAAGCGGTGCAGCAGTCGGGCCAGTGCATCCACCTTGGCGTTCTCGTCGATGGCCAGCACTACGGTGGCCTCGCGCGCCTGCAGCGCGGCCGGCAACAATCCAGCCCAGCCGTCATACAGGTGCCAGGCTGCCGACAGTGGCGGCGCACCGTCCAGTACTTCGGTCTGGGCCAGGAAGACATCGCGATCACTGCCACTGGTGGCATCGACCCCAGTCCCGGCGGCATCGGCCTCGGCCAGATGGCGCAGCCCGCGGCTTTCCTGCTCGACGCCGAACGATCGCTGGGCCACCACGCCATGGCTGTTGGACCAGTAGTGCAGCAGCAGCTGCAGGGCACCACGATGCGGATGCAACTGGGCCACACCGGCGCAGCTCCGGTTCAATGACAACAGGCGCGGGGCCAGGGTCGCCACTTCGCCATGGCACAGCAACAGCAGCACCTGCTGCGCCTGCCCGGCCCAGTCCTGCAGCTGCTGGCACCAGCGCGCCAGCCGGGCATCATCCCAGCCGTCCAGCGCCGCCACCGGGAACTGCACCACGCTGAGCCGGGTGCGCACCGAGGCGGTGCGCGGCAGATCGCCGGTCAGCCCGCGCAGCGCCTGCTGCATGCCGTGATGCGACCGCTGGAACAGCCGCAGGCGGGCCGGCCCCTGATCGGCCGGCAGCAGCGTCAGCATCGATTCGGCCCCCCGCCCCAGCGTGACCAGCACGGCCTCATCCAGTGCGTCGGCCGTGGCCAGCACACCGGCACCGAGCAGATCCGTCGGCGCGCTGCCCGCGGCAACGACCCAATACAGGCCCCCGCTGCGCATCTCCACCAGTTCGGTGGGCAGTCCGGCAATGGCAAGGTGTGGTGCTGGCACGCCGAATCCTTTCATTGCCCCTCACCCAGGCCGACGGCCCGGCAGCGGGGGCGCTGCAGTGGAGAAGGGATCATTTCCATGACGCACATCACATTCATGTGTCTGTACGGCAATGATAGCCCTGATCTTCACGTCTGCGGGATCAAGACGCAGTCAACGCCCCCCGCGGAGCGGGGGGGTGAGGCTCCAAACTCAGCAATGGGAGACCTGCGTTACTCGTACTGGATGGTGAACGTCGCCTGCCCGTTGGCGGTGCCGGCACCGACGGTACCTGCCTGGGTCTGCACATAGCGCGCGCGCAACGGCAGCGCCATGACGCTGGTACCCGGCGCCGTAGTGCCGACGTTGATGGTCTGGCCGAAGCGCACTTCTCGCTCGGTGCTGCCGTCGCGCTGGACCATCTGGATGCCGATGCGCGTGGCGCTGTTGCTGGCCGCGCTGAGCTTGAGCACGCCCGGCATGTTCGAGCTGTCCTGGTCGGCGTCGAGGCGGATGCCGATCTTGCTCTGGTAGGCGGCCACGTTGCTGCCCTGGCAGTTCAGGCGGATCTCGAAATCGCGATCAGCGGCCTTGGAGCCGACACCGGTGAAGGTGGTGTTGGGCACGCTGCCGAAATCGACGGCGATGTTGCGGCTGCCGGCCTGCACTTCGCAGGTGGGGCTGACCACGGTGGTACCCGAGCCCTTGAACGTCGAGGTCAGCTCCGGACGGCCAGGACCGTCGCCGTCGAGATAGTAGGTGGTGAAGCGGCCGTTGGGCGCGATGATGCCCGAGCCCGTCTGCGCGGCGGTCTTGATCAGCTCCACGCGGAAGCGGCCACCATTGAGGGTCAACGTCCGGTTGCCCCCCAATTGCAGCGTGTGCGGGTAGTAGGTCTGGATGGTGCCCGAATCACGATAGACACGGATACCCACCCCCGCTACATCGGTCGCATAGACGTTGCTGAAACCCGGGACTGCGTTTTGCTGTGCGGCGTTGACGAAACGCCCGTTGGCACTACCGCCCCAGCGATCGCAGTAACCGATGCTGTCGCGCTGGTTGATCGGCACGATCAACTCCTTGATCACACCACCGACGGGCAGGCTGGGCAGGATCACGATCTGCCCCATGTCCATCTGCACGTCCTGCGCGACAAAGCCCTGCTGGGTGATATAGCAGGTCGCCAACGCCGGGCTGGCCACGGCGATACCCCCCATCACGGCCATGGCGGCAAGCAGCGTGCGGCTGCGGGAAGAAATCATCGGCATGCTGCCTCCAGCGGGATGAAGCCGGTCTTGGACGCATCGGCGCCCGCCGGAACCTGGTAATCGATGGTGCAGCGCTGGTCTGCACCGGCGCCCCACTCCACCAGCAGGCGGCCCTGGCTCTTTTCACTGCGCACGTACAGGCGGCCGCCCTGGCTGACCATGCCCACCGGCTGGCCCTGCTCATCCTTGACCTGCGCACCGAACGGCATGCTGCGGCCATCGGCATTGCGTACCTGGATCAGCAGCGCATTGCCCTTGCGGGTATCGAAGCGCAGGTAGCTGATGGCACCGGCGAACGGCGCGATCGACTGGCTGGTGCTTTCCAGCTCGACGTCATGGGCCATGCCCTGCGGGTCGAGGGTGACGGTGTTGAGGCGGTACGGCGACACGTACGGGACCACCGCGTAGCCGCGGCCATCGACGCGGAGGCCCGGGGCGTTGCTGACGATCGCATCGCGCGCGCCCGGCGCTTCCACCAGCACCATGGTGTCGCCCCGCTGCGGAGTGAAGGTGAAGCCGCCCGGATGCACGACCACGCTGCCGTTGGCACCGACCGAAGCCTGGCGGAAATCGCGCGAGTGGCTGTAGGTCGCGTTCAACGCGGAGTAGCGGCTGCGGTACTCGGCGTTGCCGACCGCCGTGGTGCCCCCCTCGCGGGAATCGGACAGGGCCACGCCGTAGCTGAAGTTGTTGTCGACGCCGGCCGAACCGGTGATGCCGACGCGGCTGTTGTCGTAGCCACCACGATCGCGCATGCCCAGATCGGCGCTGAACGACACCGGGTGGGTACCCCGGCCCAGCGGCACGCTCATCGACAGCAGGTACTGGGTATCGGAACGGCCGAGCACGCCCTCTTCGGTGCGCAGCGCCGAGAAGCCGTAGTTCACCGAGCGCCAAGCGTTGTTGTAGCCCACCTGGTACTGCTTGGAGGTGCCCGAACGATCATAGAAGTCGCGCACCGAGCCGGTCACGTACAGCGCGCCGCCGCGACGTCCCAGCGGCTGGTTCAGCGTTATCTGGAACTGGCTGCGCTGACGGCCACGGGTGGTCGGATCGATGCCGCGCGTGTCCGAATCACGGCCATACAGCGCATCCTGCAGGCTGTAGAAGCCTTCGGTCGAATAGCGGTAGGCGGCCAGGGTCAGATTGGTGCCGGTCTCGCCGATCATGTTGCTGTAGCTCAAGCGCACGCTGGCACCGGTGTGGTTGCCGTAGTGATCGAACGAGGTACGCGCATGGGTGACGTCGGCAGCGAATGCGCCGACCGGCGTGGACAGGCCGACGCCGTACAGCAGCGACAGGTAGCCATCGCTCAGTGCACTGCCACCGTACAGGGTCAGCTGGTTGCCGATACCGCGCTGGTAGGTGCCCTGCACCAGCCACGGCTCATCGGCCAGCAGCTTGTTGCGCACCTGGCCGGCCGTCAGCGAGTAACGCGACACGCCTTCGCGCAGCATCTGCGGCACCGAACCGAACGGCACCTTGAATTCGCGGCGGCGGCCATCGGCCTCGATCACGCTCACTTCCAGGTCGCCGCCGTAACCGGTCGGGTACAGGTCGTCGATGACGAAGCTGCCCGGCGAGACGGTGGAGGAGTAGATCAGCTGCTCGTTCTGGCGCACTTCGATGCGCGCGTTGGTCTCGGCGATACCGCGCACGACCGGCGCGTAACCGCGCAGCGAATCGGGCAGCATGCGGTCGTCGCTGGCCAGGCTGGCACCGCGGTAGCCGATCGAATCGAACAGTTCACCGGTGGTGTAGGCCTCACCGATAGTGAGCATGCCGCGCACCTGCGGGATGCCGCGTTGTGCGTAGGTGGCGATGCTCTGCCAATGGCGGCCGTCACCCTCGGACCAGGTCAGGTTGGAATCATGGCGGAACTGCCAGCCGCCCAGGTTCAGGCCGGCGTTGAGGCCGAGGTAGGCGCTGCGGTTGCGCTGGCCACCTTCCACACGGCTGTTGCTGTCGATGGCGTTGAAGCTGTAGCCGACGAAGCCGGCATTGATGCCACGGTCCCACAGCGCCGGGTTGACGTAGCCGCGCGCCTCACGGCGCAGGAACACCTGCGGGATGCTGAGGTCGTAGCGCAGGTTGCCGCTGTCATAAACACCATAGGCATTGGCCATGCGCTGCTGGACCGGCACGCAGCTGGTCTTGTCGGTGGGCACGGACGGATCCTGCTGCAGCAGCACGGCCTCGCTGTCCACGCCCATTTCTTCCAGCATCGGCAGCGGCAGGCAGGCGTCGACACGGCCCTGCGCATCGGCCTTGAACTGCAGATCGCGACGGCCCTGCCAGGCACCGTTGACGTAGACGTCGACACGATAGTTGCCGGCCACCATCGGGTTGCCGTTGCTGAAGGCCGCCAGGTCCACCTGCTTGGCCTGGCCAGACAGGAAGCTGGAGTTGAACTGGGCCGATTCCGGTGCACGCGCATTGGCCGCACCACTCTGCGCCATCAGCGCCTGTTCGCCGAGATTGGCCGGGGCAGCCAGCGCCCATCCTGGGCAGGCCACACCAGCAACCAACAGGCAAAGCGCCTGATGGATCGACAATGTCAATCTGTTTCCGATCACACTGACATTCCTTCAATTCGCCGCACAGCGGCGGTGGCGGGATGCGCAAGGCCAGGGGCCGGCGCGGCGCGTTCAGCCCCCGGTGCTGCCGAGGCGGATGGTGTGTTCCACCCGGCCGCCGTAGTCGTTGATGGTGATGAAGCGGACCTGGCCGGTGCCCGCCGGTGCGGCGAACTCCAGGCTCTGCTTCGGCGCGACCATCGCGCCCTTGTCCTCGACGGCCTTTTCACTGCTGCCGGTCACGGCATGTACTTCGGCCAGAGTGACGTGGAAGGGGCTCGGGTTTTCCACCCGCAGGCGGTCGCCATTGCGGGTCCAGCGCAGCGCTGCCGGCGCGTCGTTGGCGACGCCCTTCAGGCCCTGCGGCCGGTAGAAAAGCTTCAGGCGCGAACGGAACGCCACCTGCAGGTAATTCTGTTCGCCGCTTTCGGCGTTGTCCGGGGACGGCGGCACATCCAGCACGTTGAGCCAGAACACCGACTCACGGTCGGTCGGCAGCTGCGCGCCGGAGAAGATCAGTCGCAGCGCCTGGCTGCGGCCCGGTTCGACGCGCGCGATCGGCGGCGTCAGCACGAACGGAGCGTCGCTGGTATCGGCGGTCTGGTTGGCATCGCCACTGTCGATCCAGGCCTGCACCAGCGCCGGCGAATCGCCCACGTTGTCGACCTGCACGGTGACTTCGCGCGCCTGCGCCGGATAGATCACTCGCGTGCCATTGACCACCACGCCGGCCAGTGCGTTCTGGCAGAAGGGCAGCGTGAACGCTGCCAGCAGCAGCGCCCGGGGAAAGATTGCTTTCATCGGAAGTACTACGCTCGAGGGGTGTGGCCAGCGGCCGCGGAACACCGGCCGGCGCGAACGCCGGCCAGTGGGGGCATGACTGCGATCAGTTGTAGATGATCGTGTACTTGACGCTGCTGGTGACGTCGCCCGGAGTGGCGGCGGCAGTGGCGTAGTACTCAGCGTAGTAGTTCAGGTCGGCCGAGCCGTCGGTGCCGACGGTGACCCACTGCGAGTTGGTCTGGGCCAGGCCAGCACCAGCCGCCTTGATCGGCAGGAACTGGTTGTTCGAGCCCAGCAGCTGCAGCTGCACGTTGGTGGCAGCGTTGGCCGAGGCCTGGTTGACCAGGCGGCCACTGTTGAAGTCGACGGTCGAACCCGGCTCGAAGTAGGTGGCGACGTTGCCGGCGCTGCACTTGGTCAGGTTGATGGCGAACGGGGTACGGCCCGCAACGGCGCCGGCGGTGGCCAGGGTGTTCTTGGACACGGTCGGCAGCGTCACGGCGAAGTCCTTGCCGCCCGGGGTCGAGATGGTGCAGGTCTTGTCGGTCACCTTGCCATTGAAGGTGATGGTGCCGTCGGCGGCGTTGGCGGCCAGCGGAGCGGCGGCCAGCATCAGAGCGGCGATGATATTGATCTTGTGCATTCGCTTTTACCTAACCCTACTGAAGAGATGAGAAGTAGAGGAGGAAGCAAGGAGCACTGCCGGGCTAACAAGACCCATCCTTGCGTCTCACCTGTGGCCGGACTCGGACGTAGCTTTCCCTGAATCCGTGACGCAAGTATAGGTGCAAGTGTGATGAAAGTCTCATTATTTTTCTGAACGTCAATTCATTGACGCTGGAAATGTGACGTGATAGCCGAAATCAGGACCCACGGGGGTTCGGGAACCCGACGGTCGCCGGATCAGGTCAGAAGCGACCCTGGATGACGCTTCGGGTGGCGCGTTCGGCATGCACGGAAACAAACCTTTTCCCGGCGGAAATCGTCTTCTTTGATGCGCATCACTCTTTCTTGGTGATGGCCCTAGCAGATTCGGAATCGTCCTATTAAAGGCTGATCGAAGCTGTCGCTAACTAGGACACACCGAACCAGAGAACGTGTCATGAGGAATTCCATTCTGCTGTGCGTGGCCCTGATTTCCGTCAGTGCGCTGGCCCAGGCCAGCAGCGGCAGCATCCGTTTCAGTGGCCGCATCGCCGAGCCGGGCTGCACGGCGAATCTGTCCCAGGGCGAGCTGAGCCTGGCCGCCTGCCCGCCGTCGGCCAAGGGCTCGACGGTGGAAGTGACGGCGCTGGCCAACGGCCAGGCCGCGACGCTGCGCGACGGCAAGCGCCACGGCCAGAAGCTGTCGGTGTCGGCCAGCGCGCTGCGCGCCGGCGATATCGCCTTCTCCGAGCGTTACAGCGTGCAGGCGTCGACGCAGCAGCCGCTGCAGGGCGCCTACCTGGTGGTGGTCGACTACCTGTAAGCCGGCACGCTTACGCCGGCGGCAGCTCGAACACCTGGCGCAGGTAGGCCAGGTAGCCCGGGTCGTCGCACATGCTCTTGCCTGGCGAATCGCTGAGCTTGGCCACCGGCTGGCCGTTGCAGCGGACCATCTTGATGACGATGTTGAGCGGCGTTGGCCCCAGATCATTGGTCAGGTGGGTGCCAACGCCGAAGGCGACCTGGCAGCGACCACGGAAGTAGTCGTACAGGCGCATCACCTTGGCGATGTCGAGCCCATCGCTGAACACCAGCACCTTGGTGCGCGGATCCACCCGGCGCTGCTGGAAATGCGCCAGCATGCGGTCGCCCCAGTCGAACGGATCGCCCGAGTCGTGGCGGACACCGTCGAACAGCTTGCAGAAATACATGTCGAAATCGCGCAGGAACGCATCCAGGCCGACCACGTCGGACAGCGCGATGCCGAGGTCGCCGCGGTACTCGCGTGCCCACGATTCCAGTGCCGCTACCTGCGAATCACGCAGGCGCGGGCCAAGTGCCTGGAATGCCTGCAGGTACTCATGGGCCATGGTGCCGTGCGGGGTCATGCCGTACAGGCGGGCGAAGTGCACGTTGCTGGTGCCGACCAGTTGCGGGCCGAGCGCATCGCGCAGCAGCGGCAGCAGGCGCGCATGCCAGTCACGCGAATAACGGCGGCGGCTGCCGTAGTCGGCAATGCGGCACTGTTCGAAACCGGGAGTATCACGCAGCAGCGCGGCCTTGGCCTGCAGCCGACGCTCGCCCTCGGCAAAGTCGGCGGTGGTGGTGTTGCGGAACCAGACTTCGTTGATGATCGCCAGCAGCGGGACTTCGAACAGGATGGTATGCAGCCACGGGCCAGTGATGTCCAGTTCGATTTCGCCGGGCACGGCCGTCGACGCGCGCAGCTGGATGTACTTGCGGTCCAGATGGAACAGGCCGAGGAAATCGGCGAAGTCGGGCTTCACGAAGCGCAGGCCGCGCATGTAGTCCAGTTCCGCGTCGCTGAAACGCAGGCTGCACAGGTGGTCGATCTCTTCGTCGATCTGGTCGATGTAATGGGCCAGGTCGATGCCGGGCGTGCGGCACTTGAACCGGTACTGCACCTGGGCACCGGGGTGCTGGTGGAGCACCGCCTGCATCATGGTGAACTTGTACAGGTCGGTGTCGAGCAGGGACTGGATGATAGGCATGAGGCGGATTATGCGCCCGGACGGGTGAACCGGGGTGGCTGCGGGCACGCTCGGCTCTCCGCGTGGATAGATCCGCGCCATGCGTGGATGCAGGTTCGGCCCTACAACGACCTGCGCAACAGGCGCGGTACCAGCATCAGGGCGTGCACCCAGATCGCGGCCCACACCGCCACGCGGACCGGCAGCGAACGCTGCCTGGCCTCGAACTTCTGAAAGTAGCGCCACAGGCCCCTGTGCTTGTGCCATTCAACGAAGAACGGCCGCGATCGGCTGGAGACGCCACGTACATGGGTGACCTGCAGGTCGTTTGCAATCGCCACCACGGCCCCGGCTTCGCGTGCACGCCGGCACAGGTCCAGGTCTTCGGCGTGCAGACGATACCCGGCGTCCCAGCCTCCGATCCGGTCGAACAATGCACGCGGCATCATCAGCAGTGCGCCAGACAGTGCCGGCACCCGCTGCAGCACCTGCTGCGGGTCACGCGGCAGCGCCAGCTTCGAGCCCTTTCCCGGCGAGCGCAGCATCATCAGGAAATCCGGGTCGCGGCGGCGCACGGCTTCGTCGGCATGGCCCTGCTCGTCCACCTGTTCGACACCGAGCAGGCAATCCCCCAGTGCTTCCGCCCGGCTGCGCAGTGCGGCCAACGTCTCCGGCTCGACCATCAGGTCCGGGTTGATGAAAGCCAACCAGGGGCTGCGCGAATCGGCCACGCCCTGGTTGTTGGCAGCGGCGAAGCCGGGATTGTCCGGGTTGCCGACGAAACGCACGCGCGGATCGTGGCTGGCATGGCGCTGCACGATGTCCAGCGTGCCATCCATCGAGCCATTGTCGATCACCCGGATCTCGGCCACGTCCTGCGCCTGGCGCAGGCGCGAGAGGCAGGCATCGATGGTGCTGGCACTCTGGTAGGTCACGACGATGGCGGCGATGGCAACATTCAAGCGAGTGACTCCGGCGCGGAAGGAACGAACAGGTCGCCCTGTTCCTTCGGCATTATCGCCTGCCGCATGCGCTGCTGCAGGTCGGCGCGCAGCCCGTGCAATGGATCGTGCATCAGGAAATCGGCCAGGCGCGGCACCCAGCCAGGCCAACGCGCAGCCAGCGCCTCAAGGTCGCCATCGCGGCTGGCCGCCTCGCCCGCCCGGCTCACAAAGGCGGTCTCGCACAGTACGTTGCGCCAGCCCAGGCCGGCCATGCGCAGGCTGAGGTCGACCAGGGCCGCGTTCCAGCCGGCGTAGCTGTCCACATCCAGGCCACCGGCGCGGCGGCGCGCATTGCCACGCACCAGAACCGCATGGGTGACCGCCGATGGCAGTTCCGGGTGCAGCGCCGGCAAGGCGGCGCAGGTCTGTGCCAGCAGCGCCGCATCCTCGGGCTCGGGATTGATCTCGCCCAACCGTGGCCACGCCGCGGTTTCGCCGGCATTGCACCACGGCGTTGCGGTCGCGATGGCGGCATCGCGGGCGAAGGCGTCCTCCAGTTGTTGCAGCCAACCCGGCGCAGGCACGCTGTCCGGTGCCAGCACGGCCACGTCCAGGCCATCGCAGGCGCGCAGCATCTCGTCCAGATGGGCGACCTCGCCCAGTGGCCGCGGGCGCCGGGTGTACTCGGCCTGTAGTGGCGTATGTGCCAGCCAGTGTTCCACCACCGCCTGCGCACGCGGCCCGGTCTGCGCATCGTCGGCCAGCCAGACTGCGGTGCCCGGCGCGGTGCCGGCATCCAGTGCGGCCAGGCAGCGGTCGAGCGCGGCATCGTCCACGCACAGCGGCAACAACACGATCGCCCCCATCCCGCCTCCGTGGTTGTCGGTAGCCACAGCCTAGCACCGGGAGGGTATCGGCCGGGTTGCCCCCGGCACCCGCTTCAGGCCAGGGCAACAGCAACAGCCGAAGCAAGAGCTGGGTTCCTGGGGGATGGCGGGGTGGGTCCGGTTTCGGGGGACGCTGCAAGTCCCCCTCCGGGGCCCGGCGCAGCCGCTGGCGGCTGTGCGTTCGGGCGCTTGCGAAGCAGTGCTTCGCAAGCAAAGCGCCCTCACCCATGTAAGCTCGGTCGCCGCATCCATGCGGCGCACGCCCCCACAATCGGACCCACCCCACCGTCGACAGTTTTCCACGATCTGTCGAGCATTGCCTTCTGTAGAGCCGAGCCATGCTCGGCTCAGATCTCACAGATATCGAAATATTCGATTTCGATGGAGAGTCATCCACGCATGGCGTGGATCGTGTCGACCAAGGTCGACACCTACCAACAGCAGCAGGAAACTGTCGAAGGCGGGGCACTGTGGGTTTGCGGGGTGTGAGCCGCATGGATGCGGCGACCAAGCCTACATGGACGTATTTACGGCGCCCCCGCAAACCCACAGTGCCCCGCCATCCCTCAGTAAACCCGCTGTTGCTGTTGCTGTTGCTGTTGCCGTTGCCGTTGCCGCTGCTCCAGCTTCAGCCTCGGCGGGTGCCGGGCGCGGCCCGGCCGCAAACCCCTTACTTCTTTGCGCGCGGCTGGTTCAGTGGCTCCATCGCGCGGAAACGCTGGCTGTACTCGTCGGTCAGATTCCGCGCTTCCAGGCTGTTGCGCACGATGCTCGGGGTCAGCAGCACGATCACTTCGGAACGGCGGCTGGAGCGGCTCTTCTGCCCGAACAGCGCGCCAACCACCGGAATCCGGCTCAGGCCGGGAATGCCGCTGCTGCCATCGGTGCCCGAATCGGTGATCAGGCCGGCCAGCATGATGGTGTCGCCGCTCTGCACTGCCGCTTCGGTCGACAGCTTCTTTGTGGAAATGCGCGGGTTGCAGTTGCGCTCGGTCGGATTGCAGTTGTCGGGCACGTTCGAGGCGCTGCTCACTTCCTGCACGATGTCGAGGAACACCGTGCCGTCGCGGGTCACGCGCGGGCGCACCTTCAGGATCACGCCGGTGTCGATGTACTGCACCGAACTGTAGGTGCCGGTGCCGATACCGGTGTTGACCGTGGTGGTGTTGATCGGCACTTTGTCGCCCACGTTGAGCGTGGCCTCGGCGTTGTTGCGCACGAACACCGAAGGCGTCTGCAGCAGGCGTACATCCGTGACCTTGTCCAGCGCACTCACCACCGCCGCGCCATTGTGGCCGGTGAATGCCCAGCCCAGGCCTTCGCCGCCCGTTGCGGCACCGGCGAAGCTGCTCCACGAGCCACCCGCTGCCGCCGGCAGGGTCACGCCGCCCAATGCGCCCGTCAGGGCACGCCCGGCCACGGCGTTGTCGAAGAACCAGTTCACGCCGTACTTCAGGTCGCCATCGAGCGAGACCTCGGCCACCTGGGCTTCGATGTGCACCTGCAGGGGCATCACATCCAGCTTCTCGATCACCTCGCGGATCGACCGCCAGGCCTGCGGGGTCGAACGCACCAGCAGGGTGTTGGTCTCCTCCACCGCCGACACGCCCACGCGGTCGCCTTCCACTTCCAGGCTGACACTGACGTTGCCGGACTGGCGCTGCGGCAGGTTCATGCTGCCGTTGCCCCCGCCACTGGAGCTGCTGCCCGGGACCGAGCCGAAGCTGCTGCTGTTGTTGTTGGTGCTGTCCATGCCACGATCGGAGTCGCTGCCCAGCTGCGACGGCATCGCCCCCGGGGCCAGCGAGGCCGGACTGGAACCGCCGCGGTTGCCACTGCTGGCAAATGCTTCACTGAGCCGTTCGGCCAGGTCACGCGCCTTGATGTAGCGCAGCTCGTAGGAAAACAGGCGGGCACTGCCACCGGCGGTATCGATGCGGTCCAGCCACTGCTGGATCTGGTCCAGGTAACGCACCTGCGGGGTGATCACCAGCACGGCGTTGGCGTTTTCCAGCGGCAGGAAGCGGAACATGCCGGCACTGGGCGTCTTGCTCTCCTCGCCGAATACTTTCTCCAGGTCGGCAGCCACCTGCTCGGCCTTGCCCGACTGGATCGGGAACACGCCCACCGACATGCCCGACAGCCAGTCGACGTCGAAGATCTCGACGGTGCGCATGTAGTTTTCCAGCTCGGCGCGGGTACCGCCCAGGGTGATCACGTTGCGGCCGCTGTCGACGTTGACGATGGCGTTGGGCCGCGCATACGGCTCCAGCACCTTCTTCATTTCAGTGGCGGAGATGAACTGCAGCGGGACCACGCGGACCTCGAAGCCACGCGCGCTGGCGGCTGGCGCCGTGCTCGGCGCGACCGTGCCGGCCAGCGCCTGGTCGGCGGCAACGATGTTGTAGCGCCCACCGCTGTAGACCATGCGTGCGTTGTTCCAGCCCAGCACCATCTCCAGCAGGTTCAGCGCCTGTGCCGGCGACACCGGCTTGGGGGTGGCCAGGGTGACCGTGCCCTGCACCCCCGGTGCGATCACGTAGTTCTGGCCCAGCATGTCGCCGAGGATGGCCTTGACCACCGCATGCAACGATTCGCCTTCGAAGTTGAAGGTAGCCTCGCCGGTGCTGGCGCCATGCAGCGCCGGTGCCGGTGCGCGGGCTGCTTCGCGGTTGATCATGGTGCCCGTGCCACGGCGGATCACTGCCTGCGGCGCGCCCTGGGCGTCACGGGCGGCGTCAGCGGTGACATCGGCCGCCCGGCCAGCCTCGGAGGTGGGCGACAGATTGCCCTTGCGCTGCACATGCGGCGCGGACACGGTGCTGCAGCCGACCAGCAGCGCGAGGGCAAAGGACCAGGGAAGGAAACGCAGGCTCATGCATTCACTCTATCGGTTGGTGCCATCGCCCGGGGGCGGCGACGGTTGTTGCTGCTGTTGTTGCTGCAGCTGGCGGCGACGGGCCTGGATGCGTTCGCGGATGGCCTGCATCTGCGCTTCGCTGGGGCCGTTGTTGGTGGCAGGGGCGGATGCCGCAGCCGAGGGCGCTGGCGCACTGCCAGCAGGCGACGGCGATGGGGTTGCCGCAACCGGCGGCGGTGCCGGCGGAGCGCCTGCCGGGGGCGGCACAACGATCGCACCTGCCGGCGGCACACCATTGGCGCCGCGCAGTACGGTCGGCGGTTCACCGCCCTGGCCGTTGAATACCGCCAGTTCCAGCACCTGGTTGCCACCGGGGCCGATCACGGTGGCCTGGCGCGGCTGCAGCGCCACCAGCTGCCAGCCGTCGACAGCTTCACCGTTGAGGCGCAGGCGCAGCGAGCGGTTCTGTTCGGTGGTGAAAGTGGCCATCCCGAAGCTGCCGGTCAGCAGCACGCCGGTCAGGCGCAGCGCGGCACTGGCGGCGGGCTCGCTGCCACCGAGCAGGTAGGGCTTGGGCCTGCGGTCCTCGGCGAACAGCGGCCGCTCGCTGATTGCGCTGTAGCTGTCGGCGCTGGGCATGCGTTCTGCAGCCAACGGCGGCAGCACCGGCAACGAGGGCACCGCGTCGGCATTGCCGCCGGCAGCTGGCAGCTGGCTGCCCAGCCCGAAGCCGGTGGCCAGCCAGACCGCTGCCGCCCAGCCGGCCAGTGCCAGCAGGAAACCGGTGCGCAGGCTGATCTGCTCAAGCTTCATCGGCCACCTCCTGCCCCTCTTCCGGCGCAGCCGGTGAGGGTGCCGGTGCAGCCGAAGGCGGTTGCGGCGCCGCGCCCGGCTCGGCTGCCGGTGCCGCCGCAGCGCCATCGGCAGCGGCACCGGGCAGCAGGTAACCGGCCAGTTCGAACGACACGTCCAGGCCGAGCCCGGATTCATTCGGCGACTGCTGGAAGCGCTGCGCGATCAGGTTGAGGTTGTCGACGAACAGGCGTGGGCTGCCGGTTTCCAGGCTGTGCAGTACCGTGGCCAGCTCGGCCACGCCACAGCGCAGGCGCACCTGCATGGCCACGCGTACGAATTCGGCGTCACGGCGGTTGTCGGCCAGTGGCGTGCGGTTGCTGATGGTGCAACTGCGGTTGCCCGGGCTGGCCATCGCCACCGCATCCTGCAGCCTGGCGCCAAGCGCAGCGGCTGCAGCTTCGGCGGTGGCCTCACGCAGGAAGCCCGGCCGCTGCTGCAGTGCCTCGCGGGTGGCGCGCAGGCGTTGTTCGATCTGCGGCTGCTGCTGCAGCTGCGCCTGCACGCGCTGTTCGCGCTCGCGCAGGGCGGCCACGTCGGCGTCGATTTCACGCAGTGGCCGGGTGAACCAGGGGTGCACCAGCAGCAGGTAGGCCAGGCCCAGCACTGCCAGCAGCAGCGCCAGTGCCAGCCAGCGGTCACGGCGTGCGCTTGGCATCGGCATCGGCCGCCTCCCGGGCCGGGGCTGCAGCCGGCAACGGCTGCAGTTCGGCAGTCATGGTGAAACGGTCACGGCCGCTGGCAGCACCATCGGCCTGCAGTACGCCGGTCAGATTGACCTTGCGCCACTGCGGTGCGTCCTGCAGCAGCTGCACCAGCTGCGACGCCTCGCGACTCAGGCCGATCAGCTGCAGGTTGTTGTTCTCGATGGCCAGCTTTTCCAGATAGGTGCCCTCCGGCAGGCGCCGGGTCAGTTCATTCCAGATTTCCACCGTTCCGGCACGCTGGCTGCGCTGCTTTTCCAGGAATGCGGCACCATCGATCAGCGCCTGCAGCTGCGCGCGTTCGCTGGCGACACCACGCGCACTGCGTGCACTGCGCTCGACCTGCGCACGCAGCGCATCGGCAGCGTCACGGCGGTTGTCGAGCAGCTGCACGGCGGCCAGCACCAGCATCACCAGCGCGGCCACGGCCAACAGCACGTTCCAGCGCCGCATGGGATCCGCGCGCAACTGGCGCTGCGCCGGTGGCAGCAGGTTCACCTGCAGAGGCTCACCCTCGCTGTCGATGGCATCGACACCGGCCAGTGCATCGGCCCACTCGCCCACGCTGGCCCGCCACGCTTCCAGCTGGCGCAGCGGCCAGGCGATCAGTTCGACCTGCAGCTGGCCCTCGGCTGCGCCCCCCAGCTCACGCACGTCAAAGCTGACCTGGCTCGATTCGAACGGCGTCTGGCGGTCGATCTCGAAACCGACCACGGCGCGCAGGCGGTCGGCCGCAGCCGCAGGCAAGCGCAGATGACGACGCAGTACCTCGCTGGCCGGCAGCAGCCACACCCGTGGCAGGCTGCGCAGCCGCGGTTCCAGCACGCGGTCCAGTTCCACCGGCGACAGCGGCCATGGCACGCTGGCAACCGCTTCGCGGCGTTCACCGGCCTCACGCCAGACCTGCAGCTGGTCACCCTGGCGCTGCAGCAGCAGGCGCGCCTGTGCCCAGCCCAGCGCCCACTGCCAACGGGCCGGCACCCACGCCAGCAGCGATTGCCGCCACCAGCGCAGGAAACGGCCGGCGCCCGGGCCGATCCGGCCCTGCACCTGCCGCACACTGTCCTGCCATGCCGTCATCTTGCTGTCATTCCCTGCTCCCAGCGAAGCACTGTGTAGGACCGCCCGGGAACCCCGCCCGAGCCATTGCGTACCACTGCCTGCAACACCGACCGGCGTCCACTGCTGTCGGTTGCACGGGACTCGATACTATAGGTGCCGCTGCTGCTGGCAAGCGTTGTCGCACCGCCAGCGGTATCTGCGTCACGCTCCTGCTGGGCGCGCTGCGCCAGCACGGTATCCGCATCCAGCCCCAGTGCGGTCAGCACCGGCGCGCTGGCGAACTGGGGATCCGGGCGCGCCTGGCGGCTGTACAGGGTCAGGTGGGGCAGCATGGCCTTGTACAGCGGGCCGCGCATGCCCAGCACCCGCTGCAGTTCGCCGAGTGTCTCAAAGCGCTTGTTGCGCGGGCCATACGGCAACCCGGCCGCCGCGTAGTCCGGCGCTTCGGCACCGCCACCAGGCTGCAGCAGGCTGTCTTCATCACGCCAGTCAACAATGGCGCCGGCTATCTGCCGGGCAGCGCCTTCGTCTTCACCGAGTGCCTTGAGGAACGCCGTCAGCAGGGTCACGTCGGCCAGGTTGAGGTTGATCTTGCCATTCTCGTCCAGCACCTTGATCTCGATGCTGGCGTCATCGAACTGCCAGCGGTAGGTGCGGCCATCGGCACGCCAGGGCGCCCGCAGCGGATCAGCGGACAGGCGCAGCAGCGCGTACTCCAGGCCGGCGCGCGCACGTTCCTGCCCGCGTGCATCGTCATCCAATACCCGCTGCTGCAGATGCTCGACCCGTGCGCTCAGCGCGAACGCACCGACCAGCGCGGTCATCAATGCGATCAGCCACAGCACCAGCACCAGCGCCGCACCGTGTTGCCGGTTCATCGCGCACCTCCACTGCCACCGGCGCGCGGTGCCACCACCAGCGTGGGCCAGGGCGCGCCCTTGGCGGGCACGATCCTGATCTCCACCAGCATCGGCAGCCGCCGGGTATCGTCCCAGCGCGGCATCCAGTCACTCATCTGACCGGTGCCCGCATCGATGCCGCGATAGCGCAGCTGCACCGACTTCAGGTTCTCAACCAACACCTCCGGCGGGCGTGGCGGATTCTCGGCGATGCGCTCGCCTTCCTGCAGCAACACCAGGTCCAGCAGCAGGCGCTGTTGCCCCTCGCGTCCGTCCACCTGTAGCGCGTGCAGGTAGGAGCCGCCACGGCCGAGGTAGCCGGGCAGGTCGGCGGCGAACAGCATGCGCTGTTCTTCGCCCTGGAAGAACACCGGTTCGCGGGTGGGGTCCTGGACCTCCAGCGGGGTGCGCAGTGCGCCGGCCAGCTGCCTGCGCAGCAGAGACTCGACCGCCCGCATGCGTTCACTTTCGGCGGCGATCTGTTCGCCGCGCTGGCTGACCGCCATCGCCGAGCGCACGCTGGCAAAGGCCAACGCCAGGCCGCCGGCCAGCAGCACGGTGGCCAGCATCACTTCGACCAGTGTGAACCCTGCGGCGCGGCGCTTCACCGCGCATTCTCCAGGTCGGGCGGCAACAGGCGCAGGCTGCGCCAGCGCAGCTGCTCGCGCTCGCTGTCACCCCAGCGCACCTGCAGCTGCAGTTCGGCCAGCCAGGGGGTTCCCGGTGACGTTGCCTGCGTGACATTGCCTGCGCGCGGCTCCGCCCACGGCTGGACCTGCAATTCCCAGTGGTAGCGCCCCTGCTCCCAGTCTCCCTGCTGCCTGCCTGCCTGCAGCGGCGAGGCGACGCCGGTTTCGGCCAGCAGCGACTGCGCATGCAGCACCGCGCGCGTGCGCAGCTCGGCATCGCGCACCTGTTTTGCGCCGCCGGACAGGCTGCCCAGCAGCAGCGTCAGCGCCAGGCCCAGCAGGGCGAAGGCGATGATCACTTCCAGCAGGGTGAAGCCGCGGGCGCGCCGCTTCATTGCGCCCGCCAAGGGCCAGAGCGGACCTCACCGGTCAGCCAGCCCACGTCGATGCGCCATTCGGCGTCGTCACGCTGCAGCCGGATGCGGCCACCGCTGGAGCCGCCATCGGGGTGGAACTCGATCACGCCCTGCCCCGGCGCGGTGGCCAGCTGCGCGGCGCCTTCGAACTGCACCTGCAGCTGTGCCGGCACGTCACCGTGGCGCTGGTTGGCGCCTTCCCAGCGCCGCTTGGCCGGCTCGATGACAAAGCGCTGCGGCTCGCCGCGGGTGATCGCCTGCGCGCGCACCATGCGCAGCTGGTTGGCGATGTCCTTGCCGGCGCTGCGCAGCTGCATGCCAGCGAAACCGCGTGACAGGCCGGCAGCGGTGATCAGGCCGATCGCGGCGATCAGCGCGATCACCAGCAGCATTTCCAGCAGCGACAGGCCCGCTGCGCGCCTGCCGGGCAGGCGCGGGCGTTGCAACCGGCGCGGCAGGAAACACGACATGCCCGGTTACGGCTGGTAGCGGATGTCGGCGTCGACACTGCTGCCACCGGCCTTGCCGTCCTTGCCCAGGCTGATCAGCTCATACGGCTGGCCCTCGCCCGGCGTGCGGTATTCCAGCGCATGGCCCCACGGATCGTTCAGATCGGCCGGCTTGGCATAGGGCCCCAGCCAGCCAGCCACGCCAGCCGGTGCAGTCACCAGATCATTGAGCGAGCCGGGCAGCTTGCCGGTATCGATCTGGTAGTTGTCGACCTTGGATGCGACGGTCTGCACCTGTGCCTTGGCAATGTTGGCCTTGCCGCGGTCGGCGCCACCCAGCACGCGGCTGGCGACCAGGGTCAGCACCGCGCCGATCAGCACGATGACGATGATGATCTCCAGCAGGCTCATGCCCGACTGGTTGCGCGCTGCGGTGAAGGAAAGGCGGATCGGTCGACGGGAAGCAATCATGGTCGGTCCTTTCAGTTGCGGAGTGTCGGGGTTGCGTAGGGATCCATCGTCAACCGATGGCATTGGTCAGGTCGTACAGCGGCACCAGCACGGCAACGATCACCGCACCCACCACCGAGGCCAGCACCAGGGTGATCGCCGGCACCATCGCCGCCAACAGGCGGTCGATGCGGCGGGCGCTGTCCTGTTCGAAGGTGTCAGCCGCTTTCAACAGCATGGTATCGAGCGCGCCGGACTCCTCGCCAACCTGGATCATCTGCAGGGCCAGGCGCGGGAAACGCCTGCCTCGCGAAAGCGCCAGCGACAGGCCGGCACCGTTCTTCACTTCATCGGCGGCGGTTTCCACATCGGCAGCCAGCGCGCGGTTGCCCAGCACGTTGCGGGCGATGCCCAGGGCACCCAGCAGCGGTACGCCATTGCGCAGCAGGGTACCCAGCGTTCGCGCCAGCCGGGCAGTCTCCAGTTCACCCAGCAGGCGGCCGATGCCGCGACGCTGCAGCAGCCAACCATCCAGCGCCAACCGGAAGGCCGGCTGCCGCGCCTTGCGTTCGAAGAACAGCGCCACCAGCGCCGGCACCACCAGCAGCAGCACCCACCAGTCACGCACGAACAGGCCCAGCTGCAGCACCGCGTTGGTGAACCACGGCAGCGCCACATCCAGGCTCTCGTACATCTGCGCGAACTGCGGCACCACGTAGCCAAGCAGGAACAGCAGCGCACCACCCACCACCACCAGCAGGATGGCCGGGTACACCAGCGCGTTGATCACCTTGCCCTGCAGGGCCCGGCTGCGTTCGAGGTAGTCGGCCAGGCGCTGCAGGGTTTCGTGCAGGCTGCCGCCGGCCTCACCGGCACGCACCATGTTCACGTACAGGCGCGAGAACAACCCGTGCTGGCGTTCCAGTGCGGTCGACAGCGGCGCGCCACCGCGCACCACATCGCGGATGTCGGTGATCGCGCGACGCGAACGATCGTCTTCGGGCAACCCAAGCAGGATCGACAGCGCGCGGTCCAGCGGCTGGCCCGCACCGAGCAGTGTCGCCAGCTGCTGGGTGAACTGCAGCAATGCCGCGCCCTGCAGCGGCCGTTGGCGGAACAGGTTGCGCCAGGTACCGCCACCGATCGCACCGCCATCGGCCAGCTGTGTCTCCATCGGCAGATGGCCCTGGTCCTGCAGGCGCGCGACCAGCTCGGCCTCGCTGGCCGCTTCCATCTGCCCGTCGAAGATCTCGCCGTGCGGGTTCAGTGCCTTGTAACGGTAGGTCGGCATGTCAGCCCCGTCGTCCTGCGCGCATCAGCTTTCCTCGGTGACACGCAGGACTTCCTCGATGGTCGTCTGCCCACTGAGGGCCTTGGACAGGCCGTCTTCGTACATCGTGCGCATGCCGGCTTCGCGGGCAATGCGTTCGATCTCGCCCATGCCGTCGCGGCGCATCACCGCACGCCGCAGCGCATCGTTCATCACCAGGAATTCCATGATGGTGGTACGACCGAGGTAACCGGTCGGCGCCAGCGCCGAGGGCCTGGGGCGGAACAGATGGATCGGCCCTTCCGGCTGCAGGCGGCGCAGCTCGAAGCGTTTGATTTCCTCCGGCGAAGCCTCGTAGCGCTCGGCGTGGGTCGGTTCCAGCCGGCGCACCAGGCGCTGGGCCAGAATCCCGTTGATGGTGGAGGTGAGCAGGTAGTCTTCCACGCCCATATCGAGCAGGCGGGTGATTCCACCGGCGGCATTGTTGGTGTGCAGGGTGGACAGCACCAGATGGCCGGTCAGTGCCGACTGGATCGCGATGCGCGCGGTTTCCAGATCGCGCATTTCGCCGATCATGATGATGTCCGGATCCTGGCGCACGATGCTGCGCAGCGCGTTGGCGAAGTCCAGGCCGATCTGCGGCTTGGCCTGGATCTGGTTGATGCCCTCGATCTGGTACTCGACCGGGTCCTCGACCGTGATGATCTTGACGTCGGCGGTATTGAGCTGGCTCAGCGCGGTGTACAGCGTGGTGGTCTTGCCCGAGCCGGTCGGGCCGGTCACCAGCAGGATGCCGTGCGGCTGTTCCAGCACCTTGCGGAACTGCGGCAGGAACGCATCGGTGAACCCCAGCCGGTGGAAATCAAACACCACTGTCTCGCGGTCGAGCAGGCGCATCACCACGCTTTCGCCGTGCGCGGTCGGCACGGTGCTCACGCGCAGGTCCAGCTCCTTGCCCTGCACGCGCAGCATGATGCGGCCGTCCTGCGGCAGGCGGCGCTCGGCAATGTTGAGCCGGGCCATGATCTTGATGCGGCTGATCACCGCTGCGGTGAGGTTGGCCGGCGGGCTTTCTCCCTCCACCAGCACGCCATCGACACGGTAGCGGACCTTCAGGCGGCTCTCGAACGGTTCGACATGGATGTCCGACGCGCGCAGTTCCACCGCACGCTGGATCACCAGGTTGACCAGGCGGATCACCGGCGCTTCCGAGGCCAGGTCGCGCAGGTGCTCGATATCGTCGACCGCGCCGCCCTCGCCGTCTGCGGTCTCCACGATCGCGCCCATCGCGCTGCGGCCCTGGCCGAACCAGCGCTCGACCAGGTCATCGATCTCCGCGCGCATGCCCAGCACCGGTGTCACCGGAACCCCCAGCGCCAACTGCACGGCCTGCTGCGGATAGGCATCGTGGGCATCGGCCAGCCACAGACGCACCCCGTGTTCATTCAACTCCAGCGGGCACACATGGAACTGCTTCAGGAAGCGCAGCGACAGTGGCATGCCCTCGGCCAGTGCCTGTGGCGGGGCCTCCGGCACCTGCCTGCCCTCCAGCAGCGGCAGGCCCAGCACCTCCGCGCTGGTCTGTGCCTGGTCGCGTTCAGACACCAGGCCCAGGCGCACCAGCAGGCCCAGCAGGCTGCCGCCGGCCTCGGCGTGCAACGGCCGCGCGCGCGCCAGGTCTCCTTCCTTGAGCCGGCCGCGTGCCAGCAGCGCATCCAGGATGCGGCCTTCGGCATCGTCGGTAACGGTTGCAGCGAGCGCGTTCACGTGACTCTCCTGTCAATCGGACCGACTTTAGCAGTTAAGCCATGATTTCCGCCGCCCTGCGGCCAGCTTTCGTAAAAAGACGAAGCCCGTCACACAGGATGACGGGCCTCGGCCGTTCAACTACGACACGTCAGGCTTACTGCGTGGCGAGGATGCTCACGCCGTTGTAGGCCGCTTCGCCCACTACCTTGATGTAGTAGGTGCCTGCCACCGGCTTGTTCACCCGTACCGTTTCGGACGTGCCGGGACGGGTCGACTTGCCATCGTTGTCGCTGGCGCTCGGCTCGCGACCCTGGGCGATGTAGACGGACACGTTGCCGGTGCCACCGTAGGTGATCACGCTGAGCTGCTTGCCAGCGGCTGCCTCGAAGCTGTACAGGCGGCTGCTGCCGGCCGTGCCGTTCAGCCCCCCCACGGCGGCCTTGTTGGTCAGCGGCGTCGCCACCGGTCCACAGTTCTCGGTGCACGGCTCTTCCAGCGCCTTGGCCAGCGCCGCCTTGGCATCGACGATGCCGGTGCCGATCGGAGTGGCGGTCGGGATGCTGACCGGGAACGGACGCGCGGTTTCCTTCAGCAGGGTGCGCATCGCGGCGGGGGCCAGCGGATCCTTGCCCTTGGCGATCAGCGCGCTCTGCACCAGTGCAGCGACGGCAGCCACGTGCGGCGAGGCCATCGACGTGCCGCCCATGCCCATGTAGCTGTAGCTGCCCGACTCCGGCGTGGTAGCCGCATCGGAACCGGACTGCCAGACGTAGCCGCCGGGATTGCCGTCGACGCTGCCACCACCCCCCGGACCGGACAGGTCCACGCGGGTGCCGTAGTTGGAGTAGTAGGTGATGCCGCCGGTAATGCGGGTGGCGCCGACGGTCACCACGCCGTCGCAACTGGCTGGACGGTATTTGGAGGCGTTGTCGGTCTCGTTGCCGGCCGCCACGACCACCGTGGTGCCACGCGAGATCGCGCCATTGATCGCTTCCTGGTAGGTCCCGTCGCAGCTGCCGCTGCCGCCGAGGCTCATGTTGATGACTTCGGCCGGGTTGGCATTGGCGGGTACGCCGGCCACCGTGCCGCCGGAGGCCCAGGTGATGGCGTCGGCTATATCGGAAAGGTAGCCACCGCACTTGCCGAGCACGCGGACCGGCAGCACCTTGGCCTTGTGCGCGACACCGGCCATGCCGACGCCGTTGTTGGTCTGCTCGGCCACGGTACCGGCCACATGGGTACCGTGCCAGGAGCTGTCCTCGGCGACGGAGCCGGTGTAGCACTCGTTGTCGTTCTCGACCCAGTCACCATAGTCCTGCGCGCCCGGCACGCGGTCGTTGGTGGCACGGCGCGACGTCTCGGCATCGCTGATGAAGTCGTAGCCTTCCAGCAGGTTGCCGACCAGGTCCGGGTGCTGCGGCAGGATGCCGGTGTCGAGTACCGCCACCACCACGCCTTCGCCCTGCGATACATCCCACGCCGACGGTGCGTTGATGCCGCCGGTGGCGTTGTGCAGGTGCCACTGGTACTGCTGGTAGTAGGGATCATTCGGCGCCAGCGCCGGCTGCACGTCACCGGCACGCAGCTCGGTACGGCGCAGCTTCACATCGGCCTCGGCGTACTGCACGGACGGATCGGCCTTCAGTTCCTTCAGCACGCGCTGCAGTTCGGCAGGCGCCAGGCGCCCCTGCAGGCGGATCAGGTCGGCACCGACGCCCAGCCTGCGCACGACCTGCGGGCCGAGCGCGCTGGCGCGGGTAGTGCCACCGGACAGGCTGGCGCGGGTCAGCGCGGACTGCACGGTGGACAGCTTGGCCGACCGGTCGCCCGCCGCAGCGGTGCCGGCACGGTACTTGACGATGATGCGCTGGGTGCCCGGCTCGGCGGTGCTGGCCTGGCGCACCGGTTCACGGGTCGGCAACCCGGCGGCGTGGACGGCACCGACGGCGGTCATCGACAGCACGGCGGCGGCAAGCACATTGATGCGAAGGTTCTGCTTCTTGATCACGTCGAATTCCTCTTCTGGGTCATGGATCGAACCAACACTGCGGCCATCATTCCTTGACGACTCCCGGCCGGCCCAGCCGGGATTGCCGTGACCTCCCCCCAGGCCCTGTTTGCAGGTTTGGCGCCGGCGTGGGTGGCCGCCGGCGCAGTGGTTTGGCTTACCAGCCGAAGCCGGCACCGACGCCAACCGAGCTGTCGTCACTGCTGAAGGCACCGCCGAAGGTAACCGTGGCGCGATCGCTGATCGCACGCTGGTAGCCCAGCGACAACGCCGACTCGCCGCCCTGGAAACCGATGCCGACGCCGACCCGGTTCTGGGTGCGGATACCGGCGGCACTGGTGGCCATGTTGAGCATCGCCGCACTCATCGCACCCTGGCGGTCGATGCGGCGGTCCATGTGGCGCAGGCGTCCATCGATTTCACCCTTGAACACATCGAAGCTGTCGGCGACGGCCTGGACGCGGCTGTCGGTGTAGCTGTTCGCCGTGGCCACGCCACGGTCCAGCTGGCCCTTGTTGACGGCGTCGGTGGCGGTGGTGCCGGCGGCGACGTTGGTGACCTGGCGTTCGTTGCCTTCGCTGCCGACCGACACGGTGTTGGCACGATCGGCGACCGAACCCTGGCCCAGTGCCACGGCGTTGGCAGCCGTGGCACTGGCACCCTGGCCGACGGCGGTGGACGACGCGCCGCTGGCGACGGCGCCCTCGCCCATGGCCACCGCATTGGCGCCGGTCGCCGGGGTCCCGACCGGAATGCCAGCACCCGCCGCGGCGGCCGTCGGCGTACCCTGCACCCGCGCGGTGCCGGCCGGTGCTGCATCGGCTGTTGCACGCGCATCCGCGGCGCTGGCCAGCGGGCTGTCATCCAGCGAGGCACTCATCGCGCGCAGGCTGGCGGTTCCGGCACGCGTGCCACCGGCGGTGCGACGGTCGATCTCGCTGACCTTGCGGTCCAGCGCGCCCAGCGCATCGCCGACGTTGCTGTAGGTGGCGCCCTGGATCACGTAGTTCGGCGCCACGAACACGCCCTGCATGCCAACGCTGGCGCCACCGCCGAGGAAGCTAGCGGCATCACTTAGCGACTGGAACAGCTGCCCGCCGTTGATCGCCTGGCGGCTACCGGCGGCGATGCTGCCGGCACCGACGTTGTCGATGGTGGTGCCCTGGAAACCGGACAGGGTCAGTCGGTCACGGCTGGCGTCGTCGTAGCCGACCGCACTGGCCGCCGTGGTCTCGACCGTCGCGATGCGCGAGTCGAAGTCACCCACGCGGGTTTCCACTGCTCCCACCCGCTGGTTGGTGACGTTGAGCTGGGAGCCGGTGATCGCATCGGTGCTGCCGGCAGCGATGCGGCCGTCGGCGACGTTGACGATGCGCCGCGTGGCCGGACCGGCGGTGCCGTTGCCACCGCCGACCGAGACCACGTTGGCCTCCAGCGCGCGCGAACCGGCACCCAATGCCACCGAGTTGTTGCCGCTGGCGCCGCTGTTGGCACCCAGTGCCAGCGTCGCATTGCCGATGGCCGCGGCACCGCTGCCCAACGCATTGCTGCGGCCGCCACTGGCGTTGGCGTTGCCGCCAATGGCCACGGCATCGGTGCCGGTGGCACTGGCGGTACCCGAACCGTTGGCCTTGAAGCGTTGGCCGACCGCATCGGCGGTGGCGGCCACTGCATCGAGCTGGCCCTTGTTCACCGCATCGGTGGCCTGCGTACCCGCCGCGACATTGGTGAGCTGGCGGTTGATCGCGCTGTGGGTGACGCCGGCGGCATCGACCCACTCCTGCGCAGCACCCACCGACACCGTGTTGGCGCGGTCGGCCAGCGAGCCCGCGCCCAACGCGACGCTGTTACCGGCGTCCTTGGTGGTCCAGGTGTTGCTGCCGAGCACCGTCGCGTTGCTGGCCTGCGCATAGCTGTTGTAACCGACCACGGTGGCGCCATCTTCGGTGGCCCACGCTTCACTGCCGATGGCGGTAGTGAACTGGCCGGCGCTGGCGCTGGCGGCATCCTGTCCGGCCAGTGCGTTGAAGCCGACCGCCACGCCGTTCAACCCGGTGGCGGCGTTGTTGCCCAGAGCGGTGCCGTACTCGCCAGCCTTTGCCTGCACGCCGAAGCCGGCGCCGGCGATCTGCGCGATGGTGCCCTGGCCCACCGCCGTGGAAACATCGGCGGCCTGCGCAGCACTGCCTACGGCGGTGCCGAAGAAGCCGGCGCTGGCACCTGCACCAAACGCCGTGGCGCGCCAGCCGCTGGCCTGCGCGAAGTTGCCGACTGCCGTGGTTTCGCGACCATCGGCGATCGCGCCGTAGCCCACTGCGGTAGCCGCAAGGCCGGCGGCCTCGGCCATGCCGCCGACAGCGGTCGCCCCGATGCCCTGCGACTGCGACTGCGCGCCGATCGCAATGCTGGCCGCGCCGCCGCTACTGCTTTGTGCACCCAGCGCGACGGCACCGCCTGCGGTGCTGCTGGCACCGCTGCCGATCGCCACACCCTGCTCGGCCGTGGCCAGTGCGTCGACGCCGACCGCCGTGGCATTGGCAGCGACCACCGTTGCGCCGCTGCCCAACGCGGTAGCGCCGTTGCCAATTGCATTGGCCGCATTGCCAGCGGCGAGCGCGTTGTCACCCTCCACCAGTGCGCCTGCCTCGCCATCGGCATTGCCGCTGGCCTGGAACTGGCGGCTGGTCTTGTCGGCAACGCTGGCCACCGCGTCCAGCTGGCCCTTGTTCACCGCATCGGTGGCTTCAGTGCCGGCTGCAACATGGGTCACCTGGCGCTCACCGCCCGCGGTTCCCACAGCCACGGTATTGTCGCGCTCGGCCTTGGAGCCGGCGCCCAGCGCCACGCTGTTCAACCCACTGGCGGTGGCACCGGCACCCAGCGCAGTGGCATCCGCCGCATCCGCCCACGAGTTCCAGCCGATCGCGGTCGCGTAGTCTTCTGTCGCCCACGCACCCGCACCGAATGCCGCTGCACCAGTGCCGCTGGCACGCGACGGGATCAAGCCGAAGAAGGTGCTGCCACCAATGGCCACACTCTCCTCGCCACTGGCCTCGCTGGACTGACCTACGGCCACGGCACCGGTACCGGCCGCGGCAGCGCCGAAGCCGACTGCCGTGGTGTTGGCACCACTGGCCGCCGAGCCATAGCCCAACGCGGTGCCGAGGCGTCCGCTTGCTTCGGCATAGCCACCGACGGCGGTGGTGCCATCGGCCGAGGCGGCGCTGCGGAAGCCGCTGGCCAGTGCCTGCGTGCCGCTGGCGTTGGATTCAGTGCCGGTCGCGGTGCTGTATGCACCACTGGCCTGTGCACGCGCACCCACGGCACTGGCACCCAGCTCGCTGGCGCTGGCGCCGGTGCCGAGCGCAAGGCTGTCTTCGCCGGTGGCCTGTGCGGCACTGCCCAACGCTGCGGCGTTGTCGCCGGTGGCCAGCGCATCGAGGCCCACCGCCGTGGCGTTGGCCGCCAGCGCATTGGCGCCGCTACCGAGTGCGGTGGCGCCGTTGCCGATGGCGTTGGCCGCATCACCGGCGGCCAACGCGTTGTCGCCCTCAACCAGGGCGCCGGTTTCACCATCGGCGTTGCCACTGGCCTGGAACTGCCTGCTGGTCTTTTCCGCTGCAGCGGCTACGGCGTCGAGCTGGTTCTTGTTGACCGCATCGGTGCCCTGCGTGCCAGCAGCCACGTTGGTGATCTGGCGGGTATTGCCACCACCGCCCACCGACACGGTGTTGTCGCGGTCGGCGATCGAATCGGCACCCAGCGCCACGCTGTTGGCCGCGCGCGATTCGGCGGCGTTGCCCAGTGCGGTGCTGTTGATGCCACCGGACCAGGCGCCACCACCGACGGCGGTGGAGTAGTTGCCCGATGCTTCGGTGGCCAGCACGCCGAACAGCGAACCGCCGACGGCAACACTGTTGGTGCCGGTGGCCAGGCTGCCCTGGCCGGTGGCCGTGCTGTAGGCACCGGAGGCTTCCGCATCGCCACCCACTGCCACACTGTTGGAACCGGAGGCATTGGCGAAGTTGCCGAAGGCGGTGGCGTTGAACGCCGAGGCCTGCGCATAGCCACCGATGGCGGTGCTGTAGCCACCGGTCGCTTCTGCACCGATGCCGAACGCTGCCGACGCGGTGCCGCTGGCCACGCTCTCGCTACCGACCGCGGTGGAGCCGCTGCCGCTGGCGTTGCTGAAGTAGCCCACCGCCACGGCTTCCTCGCCGGAGGCTTCGGACAACACACCGTTGGCGGTACTGCCGGCACCACTGGCGATGCTGGCGGCACCGAACGCCGCGCTCTGCTCGCCGCTGGCTTCGCTTTCCGCACCCTGCGCGGTGGCGTACTCACCGGTCGCCTGTGCGTTGGCACCGACGGCGCTGGCGTTGGCGGCGCTGGCCAGCGCGTTGAAACCGATCGCCTGCGCGTTGCTGGCCAGCGCATTGGCACCACTGCCGAGCGCGGTGGCGCCGTTGCCGATGGCGTTGGCCGCATCTCCGGCGGCCAGCGCGTTGTCACCGTCCACCAGCGCCCCGGCTACGTCGTCGCCGCTGCCACTGGCCTGGAAGAAGCGGCTGGTGGTGGTGGCGGTACTCGCCACTGCATCCAGCTGTGCCTTGTTCACCGCGTCCGTGGCTTGGGTACCGGCAGCGACGTTGGTGACCTGGCGTTCGTTGCCGCTGCTGCCCACCGACACCGTGCGTGCACGGCTGGCAACCGAACCGGCACCGAGCGCGACAGCATTGCTGGCGCTGGCGTTGCTGCCGGCGCCCAATGCGATCGCACTTTCGCCGCCGGCCACCGTATTGGTACCGATGGCGATGCTGTTGATGCTGTTGCCCAGCGCCTGGAAGCCCAGTGCCACGCTGTTGTCGCCATAGCCGAACGCACCGCGGCCGACCGCAGTGGAACTGGCCCCATTGGCCCAGCTGTTGTAGCCGATGGAGGTTGCGCCGCTGCCACTGGCCCAGGCCGCGTTGCCAAAGGCCGACGCGTTGGTGGCGGTGGCCCACGCACCCGAACCGAACGCTGCTGCGCCACTGGCCGTCGCCCAGCTGTAACCCCCTACCGCGGTGCTGTCATCGCTGCTGGCGAAGGCGCTGTCACCAACCGCAACCGCATAGCTGCCGGTTGCACGCGACGTGCCGCCAGCAGCGAAGCTGTTGTCCCCGCTGGCCTTGGCCGCATTGCCGAACGCGCTGCTGGCGGCGCCGGTGGCCTGTGCGCCGCTGCCCACTGCGGTGGCGTTGGCGACGGCGGTGGTGCCTACCTGCTGCGCCGTGCCGTCGGCACCGATGATCGGCTGGTTGTACTCGTCGTAGGCCTGGCCGAGGCCACCGATGGCAACACCGCCGTTGCCGGTGGCGTTGCTGTTGCGACCCACCGCCACGGCGTCGTCACCGATGGCCGAAGCGGCGGCGCCATGTGCAACCGCGCCGGCGCCGATCGCATTGCTCGACGAACCGGCCGCGACCGCGCCTTCGCCCTCGGCGAGCGCACCGGCATCACTGCCCGCTTCCGGCTGGGCCTGGAAGAAGCGCGCGGTGTTGTCCGCGGTACTGGCCACGGCGTCCAGCTGCGCCTTGTTCACTGCGTCGGTGGCTTCGCTGCCGGCAGCGACGCTGGTGATCTGCCGTTCGTTGCCGGCACTGCCGACGGCCACGCTGTTGGCGCGCACCGCTTCGGAATTCGCGCCAAGCGCGACACTGTTGGCGCCACGCGCGGTGGCGTAGTACCCGACGGCCGTGCTCTGTGCGCCGCTGGCCCACGTCTGCGCGCCAAGCGCGCTGGCATTCTCACCCGGGGCGTAAGCGAAGTAGCCAACGGCCGTGGCTTCAGCACCGGAGGCTTCGGTCAGGCTGCCGTTGGCCACCGCGCGGTCACCGCTTGCGATGGCACCGGCACCGACGGCTGTCGCCGCTTCGCCGCCGGCCTGAGTCTGCACGAAGAAACCCAGGCCGGGAATCAGGTCGGCCGGGCCACCGATGGCCACGCTGCTGGTGCCGGTGGCGTTGCTCTGCGTACCCAGCGCCGTGGAGTAATCACCGATGGCGTTGGCGACCGCACCGAACGCGGATGCCTGCGCGCCGGCGGCATAGGCACCTACCCCGTAGGACGACGCCGCAAAGCCGCTGGCTTCGGCACTGGCGCCCACCGCGGTGCCACCGACACCGGCACTGGTGGCGCCGGTTTCCACCGGTACGCCGCCACTGGTGATCAGCGGATTGCCATCGGCATCAACAGCGGCACCACCGACGGCGACGCTGCCCGGGCCGTTGGCCTGTGCGTTGTTGCCGAACGCGGCACTGTTCTGGCCCGAGGCCAGTGCGTTGTTGCCCACGGCGGTCGCGTTCTGCGCAACGGCGTTGGCGCCCGCGCCCACAGCGGTGGCGCCGTTGCCGATGGCGTTGGCCGCCTCGCCGGCCGCCAGTGCCTCGTCACCTTCGGCCAGCGCGCCGGCATCGCTGTTGCTGCTGCCAGTAGCCTGGAACCGCTTGGCGGTGGCATCGGCCACGGCAGCCACGTCCTTCAGCTGGCCGACATTGACCGCGTCGGTATCTTCAGTACCTGCCGCAACGCTGGTGATCTGCCGGGTCAGGCCGTACTCGGTCGCACCGACGGACACCGTATCGACACGGTCGGCCAGCGAGCCTGCGCCCAGTGCCACGCTGCCGGTGGCAACCGCCGCCGAATTGGAGCCCAGTGCGGTGCTGTATTCGCCCACGGCGGTACTGAATGCACCCACCGCAATCGAGGCTTCGTTTGCGGCAGTGGCGCCTCGACCCAGTGCGGAACTGCCTGGGCCCATCGCCACAGCGCCACCACCTACGGCAGTAGCGCCGTCGGCGCTTGCTTCGGACAACGCACCCAGCGCGGTGGCCGCGCCGTTCTCGCTGGCGGCATAGGCGCTGGCGCCAACGGCGGTGTCACCGAGACCGAACGCTGCGGCGCTCTGCCCGACCACCACGCTGGCATCGCCGATCGCCAATGCGCCTTGTCCGAACGCACTGGCGCCGAGACCGGCGGCAATGGCCTGGGTGCCGATGGCGGTGGTGGCATTGGCCAAGGACTGGGCGCCGGCACCGGCGGCTACCGCGCCTTGCCCGTCGATCTTGGCCGCGTCGCTGTCATCACCTGCGCCATCAGCCTTGAAGTAGCGGTCCCCAGCTGCGGCGACATCCGCCAGCGCGGCCTGCGTGGCGCGCGCCTGCGCATCCAGCTGCCCCTTGTTCACCGCATCGGTGGCCTGGGTACCGGCGGCCACGTTGGTGATCTGCCGTTCCTTGCCGGCATCGCCGACAGACACCGTGTTGGCGCGCGTAGCCTTGGAGCCTGCGCCCAGCGCAACGCTGTTGGCTGCACTGGCGCTGCTGTTGCCACCGATCGCCACCGCGTTGCTGCCCTTGGCACTGGCCGTGCCTTCAACCAGGCACTTTTCCAGCAGCTTGCCGCTGAGTGCCACACAGGTGGCGCTGCCACCGATCTGCACCGACTGTGCAGCGGCGGAACTGCTCATGCCCAATCCCAATACCAGGCCCAGTGCCACCGCCAACAGCGCGGGCGTGGCCTGTGTCGTATCGCGGCGCTGGTCGACAACACCACCGCTGCTGTCGGAGGAGGCCAGCTCCGAGGCCACCACCAACTGACCCAATGCTTTGTTCCAGACCTTGCGATAAATCCGATTCATCGGTACGGCTCCTGATTGGACTGGTTTTGGGCAAAGCGACGCCATCGCCGAGCCTTCTGGCCCAACGTCCCCTGGGGGCGTCTACTCGCGTGATTTACTGCGGGTAATGCCGAACGGCGCGCAGCGACAGAAACCCGAGCGCATGCGCCAAGCGGTTACTGCGAAATGAATGATTCTGAAACGGGCTTCAAGTGTTAACGGCAACTTTGCAGATCGTCAAGACTTTGACACGGCAAATCCTATTGCCGTGAAGCAGTTCACCATTTCGCGTGTTTATAAAAGAACTTCGTTATGCACACGTGACGAACTGCTGGCGCATGAAAATCGATGTAACTAGCGGGCGCGACAAGGGTTTCGCGCGCGCAAAGAAAAACCCGCCGGCAACGCGGCGGGTTTTCCATACGCGATGGCATTGCGCCGTGCGCGCAATGCTGCGATCAGCCGCACCACACCCGTGCGTTACGGAACATGCGCATCCACGGCGAATCACCCTGCCATTCGGCCGGCGCCCAGCTCATGTTGAGCGCGCGCGGGGTGCGCTCGGGGTGCGGCATCATGATGGTGACCCGGCCGTCGCTGCTGGTGAGGCTGGTGATGCCATCCGGCGAACCATTCGGATTCAGCGGATACTGGCTGGCAACGTTGCCATGGCCATCAATGTAGCGCAGCGAGACGCGGGCCGCGGCCTGGTCGACGGCCGTGTCGAACACTGCCTGGCCTTCACCATGCGCCACCGCCACCGGCAGGCGTGAGCCGGCCATGCCACGCAGCAGGATCGACGGCGACTCCACCACTTCCAGCAGTGCGGTACGGGCTTCGAACTGCTCGCTGGCATTGCGGCGGAACTGTGGCCAGTGCTCGGCACCCGGAATGATGTTCTTCAGCTGGCTCATCATCTGGCAGCCATTGCACACGCCCAGCGCGAAGCTGTCTTCGCGTGCGAAGAACGCGGCGAAGGCATCACGCAGTGCGCTGCGCTCCAGGATCGAGGTAGCCCAGCCACGGCCGGCACCGAGCACGTCGCCATAGCTGAAGCCACCACAGGCCACCAGGCCGGTGAAGTCCTGCAGCGCCACGCGGCCTTCGATCAGGTCGCTCATGTGCACGTCGAAGGCGCGGAAGCCGGCGCGTTCGAAGGCGTTGGCCATTTCGATCTGGCCATTGACGCCCTGCTCGCGCAGCACGGCCACGCGCGGGCGCGCACCGCTGCTGATGAACGGTGCGGCCACGTCTTCGTTGAGATCGAAGCTGAGCTTCGGCTTCAGGCCCGGTGCGTTGAAGGCACGTGCCACCTCGCGCTCTGCGTCGGCATTGGCCGGATTGTCGCGGCGCTTCTGCATCGCGTGGGTAACCGACCACCACGCGTCGAACAACGCTTCCCAGCGCCATTCGGCCAGGTTTTCGCCACCCAGCGACACGCGCACCATCGGTGCGGTGGTCGGCTTGGCGATGCGCTGCGCGCATTCGGTCAATGCATGGCGTTCGACAAGGTCGGCAAACGCGGCGCGGTCTTCGCGTGCGATCTGCACCACCGCACCTAGTTCTTCGTTGAACAAGCTGCGGAACGGATCGTCACCCCAGGCATCGAGGGTGATGTCCAGGCCCAGGCGCGAGGTGAAGGCCATCTCGCACAACGCGGCGAAGGCACCGCCGTCGCTGCGGTCGTGGTAGGCCAGCAGCAGGCCGGACTGGCGCGCATCGCGGATCAGCTCGAAGAAGCCACGCAGGCGCTGCGGATCGTCCAGGTCCGGAGTGGCACCGGCGAAGGCCGGCAGGTCGCCGTGGTCGGCGTGCACCTGGGCCAGGATCGAACCGCCCAGGCGCTGCTTGCCGGCACCCAGGCCGATCAGCCACAGCTCGCTGTCCACGTCGCGGTCGAGCAGCGGGGTCAGCTGCTGACGCACGTCGGCGACCGGCGCGAACGCCGAGATCACCAGCGACACCGGCGACACGCTCTTGTGCGCCTCGCCCTGGTCGTGCCACTGCGCCTGCATCGACAGCGAGTCCTTGCCCACCGGGATGCTGATGTCCAGCTGCGGGCACAGTTCCATGCCCACCGCCTTCACCGCGTCGTACAGCAGTGCGTCTTCGCCCGGATGGCCGGCCGCGGCCATCCAGTTCGCCGACAGCTTGATTTCATCCAGCGCATCGACCGGGGCCGCACACAGGTTGGTCAGCGCTTCGCCCACCGCCATGCGTGCCGACGCAGCGGCGTCGAGCAGGGCCAGCGGGGTGCGCTCGCCGATCGACATCGCTTCGCCGGCGACGCCGTCGAAGTCGGCCAGGGTGATCGCCACGTCAGCCACCGGCAGCTGCCACGGGCCGACCATCTGTTCGCGCGCGGTCAGGCCGCCGACGCTGCGATCACCGATGGTGACCAGGAAGTTCTTCGAGGCGACCGTCGGGTGCGCGAGCACGCGCAGGCCGGCTTCCTGCAGATCCAGGCCACCGGTCTTCAGCGCCGGCCAGCGCGGTGCCGGCGGGTGCGCAGTGTCGCGGTGCATCTTCGGCGGCTTGCCGAACAGCACGTCCATCGGCAGGTCGATCGGTGCGTCGGCCGGGGTGTGGCCCGGCACGGCGCCATAGGCCACCACCAGATGTTCCTCGGCGGTCGCCACGCCAACCGCAGCGAACGGGCAGCGCTCACGCGCACACAGCGCGGCGAACTCGGCCAGGCGCTCCTGGGCCACGCCCAGCACGTAGCGTTCCTGCGATTCGTTGCACCACAGCTGCATCGGCGACAGCGACGGATCATCGGTGGGCACCTTGCCCAGATCGATCACGCCGCCGACCCTGGAGTCGTGCAGCAGTTCGGGGATGGCATTGGAAAGGCCACCGGCGCCGACATCGTGGAAGAACTTGATCGGGTTGTCGGCGCCCATCGCCACGCAGCGGTCGATGACCTCCTGGCAGCGGCGTTCCATTTCCGGGTTGTCGCGCTGCACGCTGGCGAAGTCCAGGTCCTCGGCGCTTTCACCGGAGGCCACCGAACTGGCGGCACCGCCACCCAGGCCGATCAGCATCGCCGGGCCACCGAGCACGATGACCGCATCACCGGCCTGCAGCGGGATCTTGTCGACCTGCACGCGGTCGATCGCGCCGAGGCCACCGGCCAGCATGATCGGCTTGTCGTAGGCGCGCACCAGATCGGCGCCTTCGGGCAGTTCGAAACTGCGGAAGTAGCCGAGCAGGTTCGGGCGGCCGAACTCGTTGTTGAACGCCGCGCCACCGAGCGGGCCGTCGGTCATGATTTCCAGCGCCGGTGCCATGCGCGGGTTCAGCGCGCGCGGCGCCTCCCACGGCTGCGGCAGTTCCGGAATGCGCAGGTGCGAAACCGAGAAGCCGGTCAGGCCGGCCTTGGGCTTGCCGCCGCGGCCGGTCGCGCCTTCGTCGCGGATCTCGCCACCGGCACCGGTCGAGGCGCCCGGGAATGGCGCGATCGCGGTCGGGTGGTTGTGCGTTTCCACCTTGATCTGGAACGCGCTGGGCACCTGCGGCTCGCGGCGGTACTCGCCGCTGGCCGGATCCGGGCGGTAACGCGACGCCGGATGGCCTTCAATCACCGCGGCGTTGTCGCTGTACGCGCTGAGCGTGTGCTGCGGGGTCTGCTGGTGCGTGTTCTTGATCATCCGGAACAGCGAGCGGTCCTGCTCCTGGCCGTCGATGGTCCAGCTGGCGTTGAAGATCTTGTGGCGGCAATGCTCGGAATTGGCCTGCGCGAACATCATCAGTTCCACGTCCGACGGCGACCGGCCCAGCGCAGTGAAACGCTCGCGCAGGTAGTCGATCTCGTCCTGGGCCATGGCCAGGCCGAGGCGCTGGTTGGCGGCCTCCAGCTGGTCCACCGGCACGCGCTCCAGTTCACCCCGGGCCGGTGCCGAGAACAGCGCCTGGCCCTGTTCCACGGTCTCCAGCACGGACTGCGTCATCGGGTCGTGCAGCGCCTTGACCAGCGCCTGCTGGGCGGCGGCATCGGCCGGCCAACCCTGCACGTCGATGCGCAGGCCACGCTCGACCCGGCTGACCGGCTGGCCGGCACCTCGGACCAGTTCGGTGGCCTTGCTCGACCACGGCGACAGCGTGCCCAGGCGCGGCACCACGATGCGGCTGACTGCGCCTTCGGCCACGGCTTCGGCCTGCGGCGCCGCTTCGAGGATGCGGCACAGCGTGGTCAGGTCGGGGGCGGCGCTGCCTTCGGGCTGCACGAAGTAGACGTGCCAGGCACCGCTGATGCGCAGGGAGGGAGCGATGGACTGCAGGCGGGATTCAAGACGTTCGCGGCGGAACGGCGACAGGGCGGGCGCGCCCTCGAGGACCATCATGTCCGGGGAACCGTAGTTGGGAAACGGGCCCGACATTGTACCGGAAGCGGGGGAAGGGCTCTGGCCGGGCGGCCCCCGCCCCCCGCCGAGGCCAGGGCAACGGCAACAGCAACAGCAACAGCAACGGCAACGGCCAAAGCAAAAGCGGGGTTCCCGTGGGATGGCGGGGTGGGTCCGGTGGCGGGGGACGCCGTAAACCCGTCCCTGGGGGCTTGGCCGCGGCATCCATGCCGCGGACACCCCCGCCACCGGACCCACCCCGCCTCCGACAGATTTCCGCGATCTGCGGTAGATCCACGCCATGCGTGGATGCTCCCCGGTAGTGCCGGCCGCTGGCCGGCAACCAGGGAACATCAGAAATCAGGCATAGGAGAGCGCAGCGACCGGCTTCTGCTTTTGATTTTGATTTTTTGTTCTGTCTTTCGTGGCTGGCGGCGCAGGAAACTGTCCGTGGCCGGGTGGGTGGGCTGCGCAGGGGCGTAAGCCGCATGGATGCGGCGACCGAGCTTACATGGACGTACTTGCAGCGTCCCCTGCGCAGCCCACCCGCCCGGCCCCCCCCCAGAAATCCGCTGTTCGCGGAAAGCCCCAGCCACGAGGGGCTCCGCCGATGGCCGCCGACCGCGCAGCGCCGCTCTCCATCCGAATCCCGGAACCATGCGCTTGCTCACGGATTGACCACGCGATTGATGACAACGTTGTCCCCACCTGGCGCCGGACTCTCTCCCCGGCCTCCCAGGTACCTCCGTCCGGCCCCACCCGTCGCCTTCCCGGGCGACGCCCGGACCTGCGTCACGCGCGGCGCCATCGGGGCCCGCGCGCCCTTTGATCGGAGACTTACCCATGTACGACCCGATTGTGCGCAGTGCCGAACGTTCGACCCGAAGCTGTCGTCCCCGCCGCCTGGCCTGGCTGCTTGCCTTGGCCGCCGGTGCCGCCGTCCTGCCCGGCCTGGCGCAGGCCGCCAGCTGTGCCGGGGTGGCCGAATGGGACCAGGCCAAGATCTACCGGGCCGGCGATACCCTGCAGAAAGGAGGCGTCCTCTATCGGGCGAACCAGGACATCTGGAACGCGCCGCCGGACCATCCGGCCGGCGCGCCCTACTACACCAACCTCGGCGCCTGCGATGGCGGCGGCGCCAACCAGCCGCCGGTGGTCAGCCTGACCTCGCCGGCCAACGGTGCCACCTTCAGTGCCGGCAGCACGGTGAACGTGACCGCCACCGCCAGTGATCCAGACGGCAGCGTCGCCAAGGTCGAGTTCTTCCGCGATGGCAGCACGCTCGGCGTGGCCACCAGTGCGCCGTATGCGGCCAGCTGGGCCAACGCCAGCGCCGGCAGCCACACCCTGCGCGCGGTGGCCACCGACAACAACAACGCCACCACCAGCACGGCGACCATCACCATCACCGTCAACGCCGCCAGCGGCGACACCACCGCGCCGAGCGTGCCGGGCGGGCTGGCGGTCGGCACCCGTACCGCCAACAGCATCGCGCTCAGCTGGAGCCCGTCCACCGACAACACCGGTGGCAGCGGCGTGGCCGGCTATGACGTGTACCGCAACGGCAGCCTGGTCGGTTCACCGTCCAGTGCCAGCTACGTCGATGGCGGGTTGACTGCATCCACCACCTACCGCTATCGCGTACGCGCCCGCGACAATGCCGGCAATGCCTCAGCGCAGGGCACCGAGATCAGCGCCACCACGCTGGCCGGCGACGGCGGAACCACCGGCAAGCGGGTCATCGGTTACTTCACCCAGTGGGGCATCTACGGCCGCAACTACCGGGTCAAGAACATCGACAGCAGCGGTTCGGCCGCGCGCCTGACCCACATCAACTACGCGTTCGGCAACGTGCGCAACAACCGTTGCGAAGTGGGCGTCACCCAACCCTCGGATCCGAACAGCGGTGCCGGTGGCGATGCTTTCGCCGACTACACCAAGGCCTTCAGTGCCGCCGAGAGTGTCAGCGGCAGCGCCGACACCTGGGACCAGCCGCTGCGCGGCAACTGGAACCAGCTCAAGCAGCTCAAGGCCAAGTACCCGAACCTGAAGGTACTGATCTCGCTGGGTGGCTGGACCTGGTCGCGCGGCTTCTCCAGCGCAGCGCGCCCGGAAAACCGCCAGGCCTTCGTCGCCTCGTGCATCGACGCGTACATCAAGGGCAATCTGCCAGTGACCGACGGTGCCGGTGGTGCCGGTGCCGCGCTGGGTGTGTTCGACGGCATCGACATCGACTGGGAATACCCGGTGGCCTGCGGCATCGAATGCGGCAAGCCGGAAGACAACGCCAACTTCACCGCGCTGATGGCCGAGTTCCGCCGCCAGCTCGATGCGGTGCGTCCGGGCCTGTTGCTGACGGTGGCGGTGGGCGCCGGCATCGACAAGATCCGCGTCACCGATCCGGCCGCGTACCACCCGTACCTGGACTACATCAACGTGATGACCTACGACTTCCACGGCGCGTGGGATGCGAAGACCAATCACCAGTCGGCGCTGTTCGATTCGCCCAATGATCCGTCTACCGGCGACCAGAAGCTGTACAACAGCAACGACGCCATCGAGGCCTTCATCAGCCGCGGCGTGCCCGCGGCCAAGCTCAACCTGGGCATCGGCTACTACGGGCGTGGCTGGACCGGTGTGGCCAACGCCAACAACGGCCTGTACCAGACCGCGACCGGCGCTGCCCCGGGCACGTATGAAGCCGGCATCGAAGACTGGAAGGTGCTGAAGAACCTGGCGTGGCCGGGCTACACCGACAACACCGCAGGTGCCACCTGGATCTACAACGGCAGCACGCTGTGGAGCTTCGACACCCCGGCCAACATCACCCGCAAGATGGGCTACGTGAAGACCCAGGGCCTGGGCGGCGCGTTCGTCTGGGAGTTCAGCGGTGACGATGCGCAGGGCACGCTGACCAAGGCGGTCAGTGATGGCCTGAAATAAGGGAAAAGCCGGGGGCGCATTTTGCGCCCCCGGCCTCTGATCTGTAGCGCCGAGCCCATGCTCGGCTGATGGTTGCGCAGCCGAGCATGGGCTCGGCTCTACAGGAAAAGGTCAACGGCGATCAGCGCTTGGCCGACAGCTTTTCCAGCGCCGCACGCAGCTGTGCCGGCGACAGGTAGCCCCCCAGCTGGGTGCCGTCCGGCGCGAAGATCGCCGGCGTGCCGTTCACGCCCAGCTGCTGGCCCAGTGCGTACTGCATCGCCACCGGGTTGGTGCAGTTCTTTGCCGGCACGCTGCCACCGCGCTTGGCGTTGGTCAGTGCCTGGCGGCGATCAGCTGCACACCAGACCGAGATCATGTCGGTGTAGTCCTTGCTGCCGAGGCCCATGCGCGGGAATGCCAGGTACTCGACGGAGATGCCGTTGCGGTTGAGCTCGGCGATGTCCTGGTGCAGCTTGCGGCAGTAGCCGCATTCGATGTCGGTGAACACGCTGATGGTGTACTTGGCGTTCGGTGCGGCAAACACGATGCGGTCGCCATGGTTGGCCTTGGCCAGCAGATCGCGGCGGTAGCCGAGCAGGCCTTCGCTGTTGGCCGGGCCCTTGGCACGGGTGTCGTAAGGCTGCGACTGGAACAGGTAACGGCCATCATCGGACACGTACAGGAGCTGGCCGGAGACCACCACTTCACGGAAGCCCGGGAACGGTGCGGCACCGATGTAATCCACCTGGAAACCGGGATTGAGCGCGGTCAACGCGGCACGTACCGCCTGGTCGGCCGACGCGTTGGCGGCGGGGGCGGCCTTGGCCGCAGCGGCAGCAGCAGGCGCCTTGGCGGCCGGCGGGGCCGGCTGGGCGCAGGCGGTCAGGCTGAGCGCACCGAACACGGCGGCGATGGCAAATCGGAGCATGGAACGATCCGCGACAGAAGAAGACCCTGGATTCTGACACAGCCGGCGGTACCGGACAGCGGCACCGCCCATGGTTTGTGGCCGGGATTCAGGGGCCTGCTCAGCCGCGCGGATGGTGGCGGGCGTGCAGCTTCTGCAGGTGCTCGCGCGCTACCAGGGTGTAGATCTGGGTGGTGGACAGCGAGCTGTGGCCGAGCAGCATCTGCAACGCGCGCAGGTCGGCACCACGGTTGAGCAGATGGGTGGCGAAGCTGTGGCGCAGGCCGTGCGGGCTGATCCGCGCCGGGTCGATGCCGGCCACCTGCGCATGGCGCTTGACCAGGTGCCAGAACGCCTGCCGGGTCAGCGCATGCAGCGACGGCTCGATGAACAACGGCGTCTGCCCATCGGCCAGCGCCTGCACCTTGCCCTTCCCGACCAGCTGCGGCCGCGAGTGCTGCAGGTAGCGCTCCAGCCAGTGCTGGGATTCCTCGCCCAACGGCACCAGCCGTTCCTTGCTGCCCTTGCCGGTGACCCGCAGCACGCCCTGGCGCAGGTTGACCGCAGTCGCGGGCAGCAGCACCAGCTCGCTCACGCGCAGGCCGGCGGCGTACATCAGTTCCAGCATGGCGCGATCGCGCAGGCCCAATGCGCTGTCGGTATCGGGCGCTGCCAGCAGCGCGTCGATCTGGCTTTCGGCCAGCGCCTTGGGCAGCAGCCGTGGCAACTTCGGCGGGTCGAGCAGCGCGCTGGGATCCTCGCTGCGTTCGCCGCGGCGCACGCCATCGGCGAAGAACGCCCGCAACGCCGACAGCAGGCGCGCATTGCTGCGCGGCGACCAGCCATGCCGGGTGCGCCAGGCCAGATACTCGAACAGTCCGGGGCGCTCGATGCCGGCCAGGCCACCGTCGCGCCCATCCATCCAGCGCGCCAGCCCTTCCAGATCGCGCCGGTAGCTGTCGAGGGTGGCGCGGGCCAGGCCGTTCTCGGCCCAGATCGCATCAAGGAAGCGCTGGATGCGTGCGCTGTCGTCGGCGCGCAGTTCGGGCAGTTGCTGGACCAGCTGGCGGCGTTCGGCGGGGGTGGAAACATGGGCCATGCGTGCAGGATACGGGGGCCACTGCGGGCACGGCCAGCTTTGCGTATGCTCGACGCATGTCCCAGCCTGCCACCGACACGGCCTCTGCCGCTGCTACCGAAATGCCCCATCCGCGCGCATTGTTGCTGTGGCGCATGCTGGCAATGGTCTACGACGCACTGCCGGTGCTGGCACTGTGGATGCTCGCCGGCACGCTGTTCACCCTCGCCTACACCCTCAGCGGCCACGCGCAACGCGAGAACATCGCGCCATTCAGTGCCTGGCAGTGGCTGCTGTGGGCGGTGTGCTGGGCGATCACGGGGTGGTACGCCACGGCCAGCTGGCGCCGCGGCGGACAGACGCTTGGCATGCGTCCATGGCGGCTTAAAGTGCAATCGAGCGATGGCACGCCACTGCGGCGCAACCAGCTGTGGCTGCGCTTTGCGGTAGGTACGCTGTCACTGCTGCTGGGCGGGCTGGGATTCTGGTGGGCGTGGGTCGACCGTCAACGCCTGACCTGGCACGACCGCGCCAGCGGCACCCGTCTGGTGCGCATGCCGAAACGGTGATGCACGACCTGTAGAGCCGAGCCCATGCTCGGCTGGCAGGCGGTGCGCAAAAAGCAGCCGAGCATGGGCTCGGCTCTACAGAATCCAGCACGCTGGGCCGGGATGCTGGTGGTCCTGGCACGGATGCCGAAGCGGTGGATTGCCCCGGTAGCGCCGGGCATGGCCCCGCGCTAGCAGAATCAGCCCGACTTGCGCCGGAACAACAGTCCGGACACCGCCAGCATCACGATCGGCGGCAACGCATAGGCAATGCGGTAGTCAAACTTCAACGCGCCGGCCATGCGCCCGAAGAACAGCTGCAGCAGCCAGAAGCCCAGCGCGAACAGGATGCCCAGGAACAGGCGCTTGCCCATGCCGCCGCTGCGCAGCGAACCAAACGCGAACGGCACCGCCGCCAGGCACAGTGCCAGCACGTTCACCGGGTAGAACCAGCGGCTCCAGTAGACATCCTCGAAATCGCGCGCATCCAGCCCGTTGCGCTGGCGGTAGGCAATGCTGGTGCTCAGCTCGGCAACGCTCAGGTTGCGCGGCTTGGCGATGCCGGTAGCCAGTGCCGCCGCATCGAGATTCGAGTTCCACGGCTCGCGCGCCACTTCCTGGCGGGTCGCCGAACGCTCGCCGAAGGTGTCGCGACGCACCCCGGTCAGCACCCAGCCGTCCTTGTCGTGCTCGGCGGTGGCGGCATGGGTCAACGAGGCGATCCCTCCGTTCCCGGCAATGCGGTAGAGACGCACGTCGCGCAGGATCAGGCGGGTGCCCTTGTCACCGACCAGCTGCTCCTCGCCGCTCTGCGCGTTGAGGAAGGTATCTCCTTCGCGTGCCCACAGGCCGGAGTAGCGGCTGGTCGCGATATCCCGGCCCCACTTGGCGCTGGACTTCAGCGCATCGGCGCGGTCCTGGCCCCAGGGGCCCAGCGTCTCGGCGCTGAGCACCATCACCGCGGTCAGCAGCGACAGCGCGATCGCCACCGAAACGCTCAGGCGCTTGCGCGACAGGCCCAGTGCACGCAGCGCGGTCAGTTCAGAGGTCGCTGCCAGCTGGCCCAGGCCCATCAGTGCGCCGATCACCGCGGCCGTGGGGAACATGGTGTAGGCGCGGCGCGGCACCGTGTACAGCACCCAGGCGGCGGCATGGCCCAGCGTATAGCCGTTCTTGCCGATGTCCTTGAACTCGCCGGAGAAGGCCATCACCACGTCCAGGCCGACCAGCACCGCCCAGGTCAGCAGCACCGTGGTGAACACCGACCGGCCCAGGTACAGGTCGAAACGCATCGGGCGCAGCCTCATGCGCGGGCTCCCTTCGGGTGGCCCAGGCGGCCATCACGTGCATACATCCAGATCGCCAGCGCCAGCAGCGGCACCGTCAACCACCACAGGCCCAGCGCGGCCGGAATCTTGCCGTTGGCAATCCAGCCACTGCCGATGAACATCAGGTTGGTACCCACCATGTAGGCCATCAGGGCCAGCATCATGCGGCCATAGCGCTGCTGCCGCGGCGAACTGCGGCCCAGCGGCACGGTCAGCAGGGCGAACGCCAGCGCGATCAGCGGCGGTGCGATGCGACGGTGCAGCTGCGCCTGCGCCTGCGGGCGCGCATCGCCGATCAGCTTCAGGGTCGGCATCAGTTCCGGGTCGTCCTCGGTGCGGGTCTGTGCGCCGTCGGGCAGGGCCACGTCATTGCGGGCGAAGGTCGCCAGCCGGTAGTCGAGCCCACCGGCCACGGGCCCTTCCACCTGGTGGCCATCATCCAGTTCCAGGAAGCGCTGGCGGGTGCCCTCGAAGTACATGCGGCCACTGTTGGCCGAAACCACTTCCAGGCGATCATCCTTCTGCCGCTGCAGGAACACCTTGCCCAGCTGGGTGCCGTCGGGCGAGATCGAGGACAGGTAGACCACGCCGCCGTTGGGCAGCGGCGTGAAACGGCCCGGCTCCAGGCCGGCCATCAGCACGCTGCGGTTGGCCTCGATGACCATCTGCTCTGCCACCCGGCCGGCCCACGGGCCCAGCCACAGCGAGCAGGCGCCGACCAGCAGCACCACCGGCACCACCAGCATCAGCAGCGGCCGCAGCAGCCGCTTTGGGCCTACCCCGATCGCGGTGATGACCGCCATCTCCGAGTCGCGGTACAGGCGGGCGATGGCCAGCAGCAGGCCCAGCATCAGCGCCAGCGGCAGGATCAGCGGCAGGTAGGCGATGAACTGCAGGCCCAGCTGCGAGAACAGCAGCTTGGCCGGCAGGCGCCCGTCGGCGATGTTGCCGAGGATGTCCACCAGCACGCCGCCCACGCTGACCACCAGCAGGACGATCAGGGTAGCCAGGAAACTCTGGACGAAATCGCCCAGCAGGTATCGGTCGAGCTTCAGCATGGGGCGGTGGTTTAAACTCTGGGGTTCGTTCGCGGTGCCGCCCAGTCTACTGTCTGGGCGTAAACGGCCTGCGATTGTACGGACTCGCCAATGGAATCTGCTCAATGGCCCTCGAATTCACCCTGAACCACGTTGCTCCGGCCGCCGCCACCGTTGATTGCCTGGTGGTCGGCGCGTATGCCGACCATACCCTGACCCCGGCCGCGCAGGCGCTGGATGCCGCCAGCGGTGGCCGCCTGGCCGCCCTGGCCCAGCGTGGCGACCTGTCCGGCAAGACCGGCGCCACCACCCTGCTGCACGACCTGCCGGGCGTGAGCGCGCCGCGCGTGCTGGTGGTCGGCCTCGGCGACGCCGCCCGCTTCGGCGTGCCGCAGTACCTGAAGGCCGTGGGCGACGCCGTGCGTGCTTTGAAGGCCGGCGCTGCCCGCAGCGCACTGTTCACCCTGTCCGAAGTGGCGGTGAAGGACCGCGACGCGGCCTGGGCGATCCGCCAGGCGGTGATCGCCGCCGATCACGCCGCCTACCGCTACACCGCCACCCTGGGCAAGAAGAAGGCCGACGACGCCGGCCTGGCCCAGCTGGCCATCGCCGGTGACGACGCGCAGGCCCTGGCCCAGGGCCAGGCCATCGCCGCCGGTGTCGAGTTCGCCCGCGAGCTGGGCAACCTGCCGCCGAACTACTGCACCCCGGCCTACCTGGCCGAGGTGGGCGTGAAGTTCGCCGGCGAGCATGACGGTGCCGAAGCCGAGATCCTCGACGAGCACCAGATGGAAGCGCTGGGCATGGGCTCGCTGCTGGCCGTGGCCCGTGGCTCGGCCAACCGCCCGCGCCTGGTCGTGCTGAAGTGGAACAATGGCGGCGACGCCAAGCCCTACGTGCTGGTCGGCAAGGGCATCACCTTCGATACCGGTGGCGTCAACCTGAAGACCCAGGGCGGCATCGAGGAAATGAAGTACGACATGTGCGGTGGCGCCAACGTCATCGGCACCTTCGTCGCTGCGGTCAAGGCCAAGCTGCCGCTGAACCTCGTGGTGGTGGTGCCGGCCGTTGAAAACGCCATCGATGGCAACGCCTACCGCCCGTCCGACGTGATCACCTCGATGTCGGGCAAAACCATTGAAGTGGGCAACACCGACGCCGAAGGCCGCCTGATCCTGTGCGATGCGCTGACCTACGCGCAGCGCTTCGAGCCGGCGGCGCTGGTCGATGTCGCCACCCTGACCGGTGCCTGCATGGTCGCCCTGGGCCACCAGACCGCCGGCCTGATGAGCAAGCACGACGACTTGGCCAACGAGTTGCTGGCCGCCGGCGAGCAGGTATTCGACCGCGCCTGGCGCCTGCCGCTGTGGGACGAATCCCAGCCGATGCTGGATTCGACCTTCGCCGACGTCTACAACATCGGCGGCCGCTGGGCCGGTGCGATCACCGCCGGCTGCTTCCTGTCGCGCTTCGCCGAAGGCCAGCGCTGGGCCCACCTGGACATCGCCGGCGTGGCCAGCGATGAAGGCAAGCGCGGCATGGCCACCGGCCGCCCGGTGGGCCTGCTGAGCCAGTGGCTGCTGGACCAGGCCGCCCGCGCCTGATGCCGTACCCGACCCCGGCCGGCAGACGCCGGCCCGGGCCTCGCCCGGCACCGCCGGAACCCTGCCTGACCCGGACCCTGCCATGCCCCGCGCCGACTTCTACCTGATCGCCAAGCCCCGTTTCCTGACCGAGCCCCTGCGCCTGGTCTGCGAGCTGGCGCGCAAGGCCAACGACGCCGGGTTGTTCACCCTGGTGCTGGCCCGCGACCAGGCCCAGGCCGAGGAGCTGGACGAACTGCTGTGGGCGTTCGACAACGATGCCTACATCCCGCACCAGATTGCCGGCGAAGACATGGACGAGGAAGAAGCCCTGGTGCTGATCGCCGTGCCCGGCACCGAGGCACCGGTGCGTCCGCTGGTGATCAACCTGCGCGACGAGCCCTGGCTGGGCCAGTGCGAGCGCGTGCTGGAAGTGGTTCCGGCCGACCCGGAAGCGCGCGAACCGCTGCGCGAACGCTGGCGCCAGTACAAGGCCGCCGGTTACGACCTGAACAAGCACGACATGTAAGCGCGCCCCGGGCCCTTGATGGGCCGCCGCTGCGCCCTGATCCTTCAACGATTACCTCCTGGTTCCCCCGCATGACCCAACTCGCCTCCAGCTACGACCCGACGGCCTTCGAGACCGACCTCTACGAGGCCTGGGAGAAGGCCGGCCACTTCAAGCCGTCCGGCACGGGCGAGCCGTACACCATCCTGCTGCCGCCGCCGAACGTGACCGGCACCCTGCACATGGGCCACGCGTTCCAGCAGACCCTGATGGACGCGCTGGTGCGCTACCACCGCATGCGCGGCTACGACACGCTGTGGCAGGTCGGTACCGACCACGCCGGCATCGCCACCGAAATGGTGGTCAGCCGCAACCTGGCGCTGGAGGGCAAGGGCGAGACGCGCGATTCGCTGGGCCGCGAAGGCTTCATCGGCAAGGTCTGGGAGTGGAAGCAGCAGTCCGGCGACACCATCGAGCGCCAGATGCGCCGACTTGGCACTTCCGCCGACTGGTCGCGCAGCACCTTCACCATGGACCCGCAGCCGTCGGCGGCGGTCAACGAAGCCTTCGTGCGCTGGTACGAGCAGGGCCTGATCTACCGTGGCCAGCGCCTGGTGAACTGGGACCCGGTGCTGAAGACCGCCATTTCCGACCTGGAAGTGGAGAGCGCCGAGGAAGACGGCTTCCTGTGGTCGATCGCCTACACGTTGGATGAAGGCCTGAGCTACGAGCACGTCGAGCGCGATGCCGATGGCGTGGAAACCCTGCGCGAAATCCGCGACTACCTGGTCGTCGCCACCACCCGTCCGGAAACCCTGTTGGGCGATACCGCAGTGATGGTGCACCCGGAAGACGAACGCTACGCGCACCTGATCGGCAGGAACGTGGTGCTGCCGTTGACCGGCCGCCGCGTGCCGGTGATCGCCGATGATTACGTGGACCGCGCGTTCGGCACCGGCGTGGTCAAGGTCACCCCGGCGCATGATTTCAACGACTACGAAGTGGGCGTGCGCCACAGCCTGCCGATGATCAACCTTTTCACGCCGGTGGCAGCGCTGAACGAAAACGCGCCGGAGCGCTTCCAGGGCCTGGACCGCTATGAAGCGCGCAAGGCCGTGCTGGCCGAACTGGAAGACCTGGGCATCCTGATCGAGACCAAGGCGCACAAGCTGCAGGTGCCGCGCGGCGACCGTACCGGCCAGGTGATCGAGCCGTACCTGACCGACCAGTGGTTCGTGAAGATGGACGGCCTGGCCAAGCGTGGCCTGGAACTGGTCGAGGACGGTTCGATCTCCTTCGTGCCGCCGAACTGGATCAACACCTACCGCCACTGGATGAACAACATCCAGGACTGGTGCATCAGCCGCCAGCTGTGGTGGGGCCACCGCATCCCGGCGTGGTTCGATGCCGCCACCGGCAGCTGCTATGTCGGTCGCAGCGAAGAGGAAGTGCGCGCCAAGAACAACCTCGGCAGCGACGTGGTGCTGAACCAGGAAAGCGACGTGCTGGAGACCTGGTTCTCCTCGCAGCTGTGGCCGTTCTCCACCCTGGGCTGGCCGAATGAGCAGGCCATGGCCGAGCGTGGCTTCGACCGCTACCTGCCGTCGTCGGTGCTGATCACCGGCTTCGATATCATCTTCTTCTGGGTGGCGCGCATGATCATGGCCACCGACAACCTGGTTGGGAAGATCCCGTTCAAGGACGTCTACTTCACCGGCCTGATCCGCGACGGCCAGGGCCAGAAGATGTCCAAGAGCAAGGGCAACGTGCTCGACCCGCTGGACATCATCGACGGCATCACCATCGACGACCTGGTCGCCAAGCGTACCGGCGGCCTGATGCAGCCGAAGATGGTGGAGAAGATCGAAAAGGCCACCCGCAAGGAATTCCCGGACGGCATTGCTGCCCACGGTGCCGATGCGCTGCGCTTCACCATCGCCGCGCTGGCCACCCACGGCCGCGACATCAAGTTCGACATGAACCGCGCCGAGGGCTACAAGAACTTCTGCAACAAGCTGTGGAACGCCAGCCGCTTCGCCCTGATGAACACCGAAGGCGCTGCGTTCACCGGCGTGCCGAAGCCGCGTACCGATGCCGAGCGCTGGATCCTCGCGCGCCTGGCCGCCACCACCGCCGAAGCGCAGGGCCATTTCGCCGCCTACCGCTTCGACCTGCTGGCGCAGTGCCTGTACGAGTTCGCCTGGAACGCGTTCTGCGACTGGTTCCTGGAACTGAGCAAGCCGGCGCTGAACGGCGCCGACGCCGCCGATGCCGAGAGCACCCGCCACACCCTGCTGTACGTGCTGGAAGCGCTGCTGCGCCTGCTGCACCCGCTCACGCCGTTCATCACCGAACAGCTGTGGCAGCAGCTGGCCCCGCGCCTGGGCCTGACCGAAACCACGCTGTCGCTGCGCCCGTACCCGACCGCCGCCGAGTTCGAAGGCGATTTCGCCCAGGCCGAGGCCGACGTGGAATGGCTGAAGGCGGTGATCAGTGCCGTGCGCCGCGTGCGCAGTGAGCTGAACGTCGCGCCGTCCAAGCTGGTGCCGCTCCGCCTGCAGGCCGGCCTGGCGCAGGACCGCGTGCGTATTGAACGCTTCGGCGCCTCGCTGTCGTTCCTGCTGAAGCTGGACAGCGTCCAGTGGCTGGCCGAAGGCGAAAGCGCACCGCCGGCGGCCGCCGCGATCGTGGGCGAGCTGAAGCTGCTGGTGCCGCTGGAAGGCCTGGTCGATCTGGACGCCGAGCGCGCACGCCTGGACAAGGAGATCAAGCGCGTGGAAGGCGAGCAGGAAAAGAGCGAAACCAAGCTGGCCAGGTTCACCGACAAGGTTCCACCGGCGGTGGTCGAGCAGGAGCGCGTGCGATTGGCCGACTGGAACACCCAGCTGGCCGGCCTGCGCGAACAGCGCGCGAAGCTGTAACACCTCGCCCTGGTGGGTGCCAACCAAGGTTGGCACCCACCAAACCCGGAACATTTTCCCGGCATGGCATCATCACCGGATGCCGCTTTCCATCTTCCTGCTGGTTCTCGCCGCTGCGGCACTGCATGCCAGCTGGAATGCAATCGTCAAACGCGGGCCGGACAAGTTCCTCGGCACCGTGCTGGTAACCGGCAGCGCTGCGCTGCTGTCGGCGGCGGCCCTGCCCTTCCTGCCGTTCCCGGCCGCGCAAAGCTGGCCCTGGCTGGCTGCATCCGTGCTGCTGCAGGTGACCTACTACGGGCTGGTCGCCCGCTGCTACCAGCGGGTCGACATGAGCCTGGCCTATCCGCTGATGCGTGGCAGCGCGCCGATCCTGGTTGCACTGGCGGGCTCCCTGCTGGGCGAGCAACTGCCCCCGGCGGCGTGGCTGGGCGTGGTGCTGGTGAGCACCGGCATCCTGTGCATGGCACTGGGTGCACGTGGCGGCCAGCTGCGCCTGCCGCTGCTGACTGCGGCGATGATCGCCACCTACACCCTGGTCGATGCGCACGGCGCGCGCCAGTCCGGCAGCGCGCTCAGCTACACGCTGTGGTTGTTCCTGCTGTCGGGCATTCCGCTGCCGCTGTGGGCGTTGTACACCCGCGGCGGCGCGGTATTGGACTATGCGCGGCAGCATTGGCCACTGGGCCTGGCCGGTGGCGTCGGCACCACCGCCTCCTACGCGATGGCGTTGTGGGCCATGACCCAGGCACCGGTGGCGATGGTCTCGGCGCTGCGCGAATCCTCGATCCTGTTCGCGTTGCTGATCTCGGTATTCGTGCTGCGCGAGCGGATTCCGCGTGCGCGCTGGCTGGCAGCGGCGTTGATTGTGGGTGGCGTGCTCGCACTGCGGATGGCGTGAGAGAAGCGTGCCAACCAAGGTTGGCGGCTAGCGGTAGTGCCGGCCGCTGGCCGGCACCCTTCTCCGTCACAACGGCGGCATCGCCTGCAGGTCACCATCGACCAGCTCGATCGCCATCACCACCGCGTCCTCGCGGCCCTGTGCGGCCGGGTAGTAGCGCGGGCGGCGGCCGATCTCGTTGAAGCCTTCGCTGTGGTACAGCGCCAGCGCCGGCGTATTGGACGGACGCACTTCGAGGAACACACGCTGTGCCCCCCGGTCGCCAGCCAGCTGTACCAGCGCGCGCAGCAGTCGACGACCCAGCCCACGCGACTGCGCCAGCGGATCGATGCAGATGTTCAATACATGTGCCTCATCGGCCGCGATGCTGAGCACCCCATAGCCGATCAACTGGCCATCGCGCTCCATGGCCAGGCCGGGATAGCCCGCACGCAGGCAATCGACGAAGATGCCGCGGGTCCACGGAAACGGATACCCGCGTACTTCAATCGCCATCACCGCGTTGAGGTCACTCTCGCGCAGCGCGCGCAGGCTGACCGGACCAGGCTGGCTGACCGCACTCATGGTGCGCCCCGCTTGCGCAGGGCACGCAGCTGCGGCCACAGCGCGCGCTTGGCGGCGGGATCCTGGCGCAGCTGGTCCAACGGCCAGCTGTCCATCAGCGCCTGCGTGGCCGGATCATTGGGATTGCAGCCGGACGCGCGCAGCAAGGCGATCTGCAGGCGATCCGGCAGCCGCACCACCGGCTGCCGGGCATTGCCGCCCGGCAGCGGGCGGGCCGCCGCCGGCGCGGTATCCGGTGCGTTGACCGGGGTCTGGCGACGTGGTGGCGCCTGGCGTTCCTGCCGGGAAACAGGTGTTGGCGCAGCCAGAGGTTCGCGCGCGGGCGCGGTGGGTGCCCGCGCCTGCTCCACCGCTGGCGCGGCGGCCGCCTCGGCTTCGGCCACGCTCAGCTGCAGCGCGGCGTCCAGCTCGGCGGCCAGCTGGCCGTCGTGATAGACGGTGTAGCCCATGGCCTGCAGCCAGGCCTGCTGGGCCGGTGACCACAGCACGGGCAGGTCCTGGCTCACGCGGCCTCGGGCTTCTTGCGCAGGCGCTGCACGGCCCACATCACCGGGCCGGACAGGGCGTACAGGATGCCCACCGCGAACAGCACGCGCGGCAGATCGATGACCGCGATGGCGATGGCCACCGGCACCAGGGCCAGCACCAGGAACGGCACGCGGTCGGAACGGGTACCCTTGGCGCCGCCGCCCTTGAAGCTCCAGAAGCGGATGCGGCTGACCATCAGCAGCGCCGCGATGATCGTCACCGCCAGCGCCACGTAGCGCAGCTGGTTGCCGTCCCAGCCCAGGTTGCCATCTGCGAACGCCCAGACGAAGGACATCATCAGGCCGGCCGCGGCCGGGCTGGCCAGGCCGACGAACCAGCGTTTGTCGACCACCGCTACCTGGGTATTGAAGCGGGCCAGGCGCAGTGCCGCGCAGGCCGCGTACAGGAACGCTACGGCCCAGCCAACGCGGCCGAGCAGCGGATCGTCGAACTTCAGCCACGACAGCGACCAGTGATACATCACCAGCGCCGGAGCCATGCCGAAGCTGACCAGGTCGGCCAGCGAGTCGTACTGCACGCCGAATTCGCTGCTGGTGCCGGTCAGGCGCGCCACGCGCCCATCCAGCCCATCCATCACCGCCGCCACGAACACGGCGATGCTGGCGTTGACGAAATCCCCATTGGCCGCGGCGATGATCGCGTAGAAGCCGGCGAACAGTCCGGCAGTGGTGAACAGGTTGGGCAGCAGGTAAATCGTGCGCGAACGCGGCGGCGGTGTGATCGGGTCCATGGAATCCAGTTTAATCGACTTGCCAGTGCTCGGCGCCAATGCTGCAATCGGCGTTCTACGCCCATTCCGCGGAGTTTGCCATGCGTGCCCTGTCCTGCCTTGGATGCCTGCTGCTGGCCAGTGCCAGCGCCGTGGCTGGCCCGGTCTATAAATGGACGGACGCCCATGGCGTGACCCAGTACTCGGAGACCCCGCCGGCCGGCAAAAAGTACGAGACCCGGGAGCAGGCGCGCAGCCCGCAGACTGCAACCAGCAGCCAGACTCCGGCTGCACCGGTGCCCGAGCAGTGCAGCACCGCCCGTGCCAACCTGGCCTTGCTGGATGGTGGCGGCCAGGTGATGCAGGACACCGATGGTGATGGCAAGGCCGATACCCCGTTGAGCCCGGAGCAGCGCACCGCGCAGAAGGGGCTGGCGGAGGCCGCGATCAAGGCGTACTGCCCACCGGCAAGTTAAGGGGGTCGGCAGGGCTGCGCCCTGCACCTGCAGAGGCTGCATGCAACGGCAACGGCAACGTCAAAAGCGCGCATTCCGTGGAATGGCGGGGCGGTGTCGGATTGCGGGGACGCCGCAAGTACGTCCATGTAGGCTTGGCAGCCGCATCCATGCGGCTGACACCCCGCAATCCGACACCGCCCCACCCCCGACAGATTCCCGGTGGCCAATAGATCCACGCCATGCGTGGATGAAATCTGTCGGATCTCGAATTGAATCCGGGGTCAGATCCGTTTTCCTGCGGAAAACGGATCTGACCCCAGGAGCCATTCCGACAGCTCGCAGGAAACTGTCGAAGGCGGGGTGGGTCCGGTTG